>NZ_MTBE01000004.1:0-249844 GCF_002916785.1 Diaphorobacter sp. LR2014-1
CTCGGCATCTCCAAATCCACTGTCAGCGAGATAGCCAGCTACGCGCGCGTGGCCGGCGTGGACTGGGCACTGGCCCAGAGCCTGAACGACGACGAACTCCAGGCCCGGCTCTACAAGCCACCCGTGGCGCGCGAGTCCCGGCACCTTGAACCCGACCACGCCCACATCCACCGCGAACTGCGCCGACCTGGCGTGACGCTGCAGTTGCTTTGGGAGGAATACCAGCAACAGCACAGCGGGCAGGCGTACAAGTACAGCGCCTTCTGCGAGAAGTACAAGGCCTGGGCCCGGCGCCTGCAGCGCTCCATGCGCCAGACCCACACGGGCGGTGACAAGCTCTTTGTGGACTACGCCGGCCAGACCGTTCCCGTGGTGGATGCTGACACTGGCGAGATACGCCAGGCCCAGGTCTTCGTGGCCGTGCTGGGCGCATCGAACTACACCTACGCCTGCGCCACCGCCAGCCAGAAGGCCACCGACTGGGTGGCCAGCATCATTAGCGCGCTGGAGTTCATCGGCGGCGTGCCCCGCCTGCTGGTGCCTGACCAGCCGCGCGCCCTCATGGCCCGACCCGACCGTTACGAGCCCACCGCGCACCGCCTGCTCGAAGAGCTCTGTGCGCACTACAGCCTGGCCGTGATGCCCGCGCGCCCGGCCAAGCCACGCGACAAACCCAAGGTGGAGGTCGCTGTGCAGGTGGTCGAGCGCTGGATTCTGGCCAGGCTGCGCCACCAGACCTTCTTCAGCCTGGCCGAGCTCAACCGGGCGATTGCCGCCTTGCTGGTGGACTTGAACCAGCGCGCGTTCAAGAAGCTGCCGGGCAACCGCACTAGCGCCTTCGCCGAACTCGACCGGCCAGCCCTGCGCCCCCTGCCGCCGGTGCGCATGCCCATCGCGCGCTTCAAACCCGCCCGCGTCAACATCGATTACCACGTTGAGCTCGATGGCCACTACTACTCGGTGCCCCACGCCCTGGTGGGTGAGCCGGTGGAGTTGCGCATCACGGCCGGCACGCTCGAAGTCCTGCACGGCAGCAAACGCGTGGCCGCCCACGCCCTCAATCCCCGACGGGGTGCACACACCACCACGCCCGAGCACATGCCGGCCTCGCACCGGGCGCACCTGCAGTGGACGCCGGCCAAGCTCATCGCCTGGGGTGAGCGCGTGGGCGCGGCCACCGCCGCCGTGGTGCGCTGGCAGATGGAGCACCGCCAGCATCCCGAGCAGGGTTACCGCTCCTGTCTGGGCCTCATGCGCCTGGGCCGTGAGTACGGGGCTGACCGGCTGGAGGCCGCCTGTGCGCGGGCGCAGTCGATTCGCTCACCGTCCTACAAGAGCATCGCCTCCATCCTGGGCTGCGGCCTGGACCAGCGGCCGCTGGATGCGCCGATGGCCGCACAGGCGAGCCTGCCGCTGCACGAGAACGTGCGCGGGCCGGGCTACTACCACTGAACTCCAACGTGCAAGCAAACCTAACAAGGAAGAACCATGCTCAACGAACAGACCTTGAACCAACTGCGCGCCCTGCGCCTGGACGGCATGGTGGCCGCCCTCAGCGACGCGGCCACCCACATCACGGCCAGCGAGCTGCCCTTTGAACAACGCCTGGCGCTGCTGGTGCAGCGCGAGGTGGACTGGCGTGACAGCAAGCGCCTGGAGCGCCTGTTGAAGGCGGCCCGCCTGAAGGTCTCCAGTGCCTGCCTGGAGGACATCGACTGGCGCGCCAGCCGGGGCCTGAGCCGAGAGGTCATCACCAGCCTGGCCGGCGGGGACTGGCTGCGCCATGGCCACAACGTGCTGCTCACCGGCGCCACCGGGTGCGGCAAGACGTGGCTCGCCTGCGCACTGGGGCAGCAGGCCGCGCGCCTGGGCTTCTCGGTGCTCTACACCCGCGCGCCACGGCTGCTGCAGGAGCTGCACGTGGCCCACGGCGATGGCAGCCTGGGCAAACGGCTGGCGCAACTGGCGCGGCTGGACCTGCTCATCCTGGACGACTTCGGCATCGCGCCGATTGCCGCGCACGAGCGAAACGACCTGCTGGAATTGCTGGACGACCGGGTGGGCACGCGCTCGACGCTCATCACCAGCCAGTTGCCGGTGACGGCCTGGCACGCCTGGCTGGACGAGCCCACGCTGGCCGACGCCATCCTGGACCGCATCGTGCACGGCTCGCACAAGATAGCCCTCAAGGGCGAGTCGATGCGCAAGCTCACCAAGGCCGTCTGAGCCGGCCGCGCCGACCGCCATTCCACGCTGATGGCGGACACTTCGGCTACGATTTGAGCGTCACTCAGGACACCCGCGCAACGTGTCCGCCATCGCCTGGAACGCTGTCCGCGATGGAAATGGAATCACTGTCCGCCATCAGTGGAATGCGCACCCAGCGGCCGGCCACGGCAGGCGGCCAGATGCCAGGCCAGCGCGTATTGGCCCACGGCCACGGTCAGCGCGATGTTCGGCAGCCGTGCCAGCAGCGGCACGCGCCACGCGGGGGCGCATTCGGGGCGGGGCGGTGCATCGCCCGAGGCGCCACGGCCCGGATAGCAAAAGCCCATCGGCACGATGGCCACGCGCGCCGGGTCATAGAACGTCTCCCGCGTCAGCCCCAGCCACGTGCGCAGGCGCTCGCCGCTCGCGTCATCAAAGGGGATGCCCGAGGCATGCACCTTGCGCCCCGGTGCCTGCCCCACGATCAGCAGGCGCGCGCGTGCATCGGCCTGCAGCACGGGGCGTGGGCCCAGCGGCAGGTAGGGCGCGCAGATCGTGCAGGCGCGCACGCGGCGCAGCAACGCATCCAGCGGCTCGTCGCGGCGTGTTTCGTCGCGCGGCAGTCCGTTGCGCGGCAATGCATGACCCGGCAATTCGTTGCGCGGTGGCTTCGCCATCAGTCCGCAATGCGTGCGCCGGCTTCGGACAGCAGCGCGCGCAACACCGAGCGGTGGCAGCGCGCCTCGTCCTCGCAGTAGCAGCCCACCGAGAAATTGTTGTGCTGCGACAGCGCGGCCAGCAGCGCGATGGTGTGGCGGTTCTCCGGCGTGGCCATCTCCTGGCGGAACTGCTGGGTGAAGGCGGCCCATTCCTTGGGCGTCTGCGCGGCCTGGGCGCGCTTGACGGTCTCGGGGCTGGGCGAGAGGTTGGGGTACCACACGTCATACCAGTCCTGCGCCGCGAACTGCTCCTTGGGCACTCCGCGCGGCGGGCGGCGCACGGTGCCGATGCGCGTGCCTTCGTCGCGTGCGCGGGGAGTGCCGAGGCGGACGATGCGGATGGGCATGGTGGGTACAGATACGGGCGACAGGAAGAGCTAACACCTGAACTCAGCCGCGCTGCACAGTGGCGGCAACGCATGCTAGCGTAGCGCATGCACGCGACTGCTGCCACGAACCAACGTCTAACACTCGCGGCAAGCCGCGCCGGACTGCGAAGCACGGAGGTCACCCGCAAGCGGAGTTTGCCGGCGTCGGCTTGTCCAATTGGTCAGGCAGCCCCAGCCATGCCAATTGTTAGGCATACGCTACCCACCCGCGGAACGTAAAAGCGGCGTAGAACAAGGAAACGCGCTTGAAGCCGGCTTTGCGCATCAGTTCTTCGTCCTGCATCGGCGACAGGATTTCCAGCCGCTCACCTATTGCTCGCACCAGCTGAGCCTTCGCAGGGTCTACGCCCGAAGAGGTCGTAAATGCTGCGTAGCGGGAAAGCCAGGCGTTTCGTAATTCGGGCTCTTGATCAAAGCTCAGATGCATGACAACCAGCGGCGCTCCTGGTTTCAAACGCCGGTGGATCTCTTGCAACGTTCTCAGCCGCTCTGGTGCTGATGTGAAATGCAGTGTCTGAAGACAGGATGCGGCGTCGAAGGGATCTTGGGGCGCAACATCAACATAACCCTCGTGCAGTCGGATGCGTGACATCAGTTCGCCAAGGGTTGATCGGGCCAGCTGAAGCATCTCCGAAGAGGGGTCGACGCCTTCGAAGTGCCAGCCTGGCTGGGCTTCGGCAAAACACTTGAGCTCTAAACCACCGCCTGCGCCCACAACAAGAACTCTGCCGTTGAATGGCGTATGTTCTGCAAGCAGCAGCGCAGCCATACGCCGCATGTCCAATAGCCCAGGAACGAGGCGACACGTGTTTTGCGCGTAATCAGCAATGTTGTGCGGGTCAGCGTTGGTGGTCATATGCGGGTATTGAGGCGGCCTACGTTGGCGATGAAAGGCGGCGCCCGGTTTGCCGGGTGACGTTCTCTCCATTGAGGCTTAGAGCTCACTTGGCACGGCTGCTACTTCATCTGGGCAATAGCCCCATGAAGATCGGCGTTGCCCCAGTGCTCAACGTACTGGCCATTCTTTATACGAACGATGTCAGTCACGCGGATGGTGATGCGGCGCCCCGTGGGAGGGACTCCGAGGAACACGCCTTGGTGAGTACCGGAAATCGTCTTCCGAGTTACGACCTTGTCTCCTTCGGCGATTTGATCGTGCAACTCGACGGTCAGATCAGGAAGGGCTGGACGAAGGATGTCTGTAAAGAATGCAGCGAAGCCATCGGGCCCTTTGGGCGTATCTGGTGGTGCAGTGTGGTTGACGAAGTCGGAGGCCACCAGTTCGTTGAATGCGTGCATGTCGCCTTGCTCAATGACCTCGCGATTGAAGCGCGCGACGATTTGTTTGTTTGCAGAGGAAGTATTCATGGCAGTGCTGAAATTGCGTGATCTCTAACGTTCGAGGTAAGGGCGGCTTGCACGAATGCGCAAGACGTCCCCATGACTGAGGGGTTAGGCCGCAGATGCATGCGACCCCTTGAGAACCTTGCGCATCAATGCATTCGGGACTGCGACGCCACGGATGACAGGTGTTCGCTGCTCGACGACCTCGAACCCGAAGCGGTGAAAGAACGGCTGGGCAGTGCGACTGACGTCAGATGTGAGTTCTGCGACCCCGAGTTGTCTTGCTTCAGACTCAAGCACTGCCATCAGCGCCTTTCCAATGTCTTGGCGAGGATGCCGACCTGAGACAAAGAAGTGATCGATGTACCCGTTTTCTTGAACATCGGCGTAGCCAACAGGCTTACCGTCAATCTCTGCAACAAACGGATTGATTCCGCGAATCTTGTTCTTCCAAAGGTCTTGATCCAGATCACCGAAGCCGTGAGCAACCAAGAGAGCAGGATTGCAACGCGGGACATAAGCAACCTGAGCTTTCTAACGGACTAGGTAAGCGGGCCGCCGAAGGCGGATCCGCTTGACCGCTGGGTTAGACACATCGGGTGAAAAGGTGCGTGGCAGCACAGGCAACGCGCTAGGAAAACAAGAGCTGCTGGCGCAGGTGGGATAAGAACCTGAGGTCAAAAAGACCACAAAACCACGCGCCAGGCCCCGGCAAGAAAAAAGGCGAAGCCCGATGCAACGCCAAACACCCAGCGCAAAAGCGCTTGCGAAGGTGAATGGGGCTTGGATATTCATGGACTTGAATGAGCTGGATATTGGCGGGACTAACGCCCGCGCTAACAGGCGACTATCAGCGAAGCTGGTTGACGTCCTGTTGAACAACCAGTTAGGCATTCTTTGCGGTGAACCTGTAGGTGCCATTAGATTGACCGCATTCGCAAGTTACTCTGAGAGCACCGGCGCCATTGTCAGGTTTCCGCATGACTGGTTTGACTGTGAGAGTGCCCCCGCATGTTCGGCATCGCGTATCCACTGGACTGCCACTGCGATAGCTAGATAGTGCTTGAAATATTGCGTCGGTGTCCGGAAGAGCATTCTCTGCTAACACCTCTGATGTTTCAGCTTTTCCAACACTTTTTGCAACAAGCATGGTGACCCAGAAGAGCGGGATGGCCAGCAGAGGATACGAAACGCTCCAGATATCGGTATCAGAGGTTGGCTCACATAACTTAAGAGTACGTTCACAAAACACATACGACAAGCTGGCTCCGAAGAAGAGAACCGCCCCCAAAAAGACTGATCCAAAAGCAAATGCAATCACCAACAGACAGCCATCGCTACCTCGACTAGACCTGCCAGCCATTGCGGACGCAACCAGTCCAACAGCGACGGCAATACAGGCCAGAGCGGTAATTGATGCCATGTACGGACTAACGGACTAGGTAAGCGGGCCGCCGTAGGCGGATCCGCTTGACCGCCGGGTTAGGTGTGTTAACGGCCACTAAACACCCGATATCCGGCGAAAGTAAAAACGATGCCGACCAATAGCCATAGCAGGCTGCCCAAAAGCCCACCAGCGCGAGCACCAAAGAACTGCGTGACCAATAAAGTCAAACCGCAAATGGACTTACAGCTAAGCCCACCGCTCTGCGCCGCACCGCCAAGCAGAAGGTTGGCACTTACCACGAGGGCAAAAATCCCAAGCGCCAGAACGAATGCACCTACCATTTTCGCTTCTCGTCGCATTTGAGCCTAACGGACTAGGTAAGCCGCCCGCAGCATGCGGGTCGGCTTGAGCGCCGGGTTAGACCCAAAGCGCAAAAACGAAAGTGACCGCACAGGCCACGGACTACGAAAACAATAGCTGCTTGCGCTTGCTGCACAAGGGATAGAGGCCAAAAAGGCTTGAAACTGGCGCAACCCACGCAGGCGAAGCCCGAGCGAACGCCAAACACCCAGCGGATAAACGCTTGCGAGGGTAAATGGCGTTTGAATATTCATGGGCTGAAATGAGCAGGAATAAAAAGCAGGCTAAAGCTGATGTAACCGGCGCTGCGCGGCTTTATCGCGCAGCGTCCGAGTTGACCGTCGGGGTAACTTTCTGCACGAGAAAATTTACCTCCGGATTAAGCCATGGCCCGAAAATAGAAAACGGACTCGTAATAACTTGCTGCAACCTGAACTGCGCTTGCACAAGTGCTTGTAACTTACGATAATCAAAACCCATGTGTTCGTAGTGAAAGGCAAAACCAGGTGCTATTGCCGCCACTGGACGGTCTTTCGGTGGAGAATACAGCGCAGCGAGCAAAATATTTTTGATTGAAGCATCGAATGCACCAAAACGGCGTGTCATGCGAAAAATCCCTTTGTATAGGGCTGGAATCCCAACTTCTACAGGAACACCGATAACTGCTTTGCCTTTGCTGCTCAGTAGTCTATTGAATTGCCATAGGGCGTCTTGTGTTTCTGCTTTTGGGAGATGTTCAAAGACTTCAAGACAGAAAATGAGATCAACTGAACCTTCAGTCATTTTTTCTAAATCACTACAGAAACTGACCTGTGGTAAGTCTGCCAAATTGTCCTTTGCTTCGGCCATCAGGGAGGAAGTTGGCTCGTAGCATACTATCTTCGCCTTTGGGAATTGCAAAGCAATGAGTTTGCATAACTCGCCATTTCCAGCACCAAAATCAAGGACGCATTGTGGATTGAGACTTCTATCGGCAATGCGAGAGGCAACGACAAGCCTGCGCGACTGAAGCCAACGTTTTATCGGGTTTTTGTCTTTGAACGTGATGTCTGAGTAGGCCATAAATGAAAACTAACGGCCAAGGTAAGCCGCCCGCCGTAGGCGGGTCGGCTTGAACGCAGGGTTAGACCCGAAGGCCAAAAGGGAGCGCCCGGACTTGGACCAGGGCGCAGCCCACGAAAAAGCGCTGGGCCACGAGAGCGGCGCAGCGCTGCAAGAATGATAGCTGGTGGCGCTTGCTACAAAGGCGCTGGAGGCCAAAAAGGCTTGAAAGCCTTTGGAGCAGGGCCAAGCGCTGGAACAAGTGGCTGCGCGCATAAAGAGGGGGTGATGGGACTAACGGCCAAGGTAAGCGGCCCGCAGAATGCGGGTCCGCTTGACCGCAGAGTTAGACCCGAAGGCCAAAAGGGAGCGCCCAGCCTTGAAGACGTGCGCAGCCCAAGAAAAAGCGCTGGGCCACGAAAGCGGAGCAGCGCTGCAAGAAGGATAGCTGGTGGCGCTTGCTGCACAAGCGCTGGAGGCCCAAAAGGCTTGAAAGCCTTTGGAACAGGGCAGAGCGCTGGAACGGGTGGCTGCGCGCATGAAACGGGTGATGGGACTAACGAACCAAGGTAAGCGGCGGCGAAGCCGTCCGCTTGACCGCAGAGTTAGACCCGAAGGCCAAAAGGGAGCGCCCAGCCTTGAAGATGTGCGCGGCCCAAGAAAAACCACTGGGCCACGAAAGCGGCGCAGCGCTGCAAGAAGGATAGCTGGTGGCGCTTGCTGTACAAGCGCTGGAGGCCCAAAAGGCTTGAAAGCCTTTGGAACAGGGCCGAGCGCTGGAACAGGTGGGTGCGCGCATGAAACGGGTGATGGGACTAACGGCCAAGGTAAGCCGCCCGCCGTAGGCGGGTCGGCTTGAACGCCGGGTTAGACCCGAAGGCCAAAAGGGAGCGCCCGGACTTGGACACGGGCGCAGCCCACGAAAAAGCGCTGGCCCATGAAAGCGGCGCAGCGCTGCAAGAATGATAGCTGGTAGCGCTTGCTGCAAAAGCGCTGGAGGCCAAAAAGGCTTGAAAGCCTTTGGAACAGGGCCGAGCGCTGGAGCAAGTGACTGCGCGCATAAAACGGGTGATGGGACTAACACCTGAGTTAAGCCGCGCCGCGAAGCGGCGTCGGCTTGGACGATTTGTTAGGGCGCCAAGCCTGCCGAAGCGCTGACACCCGAGCGCGAGAGCGCACACGCCGATCCTACCCGAAGTTGCTTGTGGCGTGGCGAGCAAGACAGCCCGAGCGCGCAGCGAAGATCCCGCGTGAATCAGCCTGGCGAAGCGAGATGGTCTGGTGCGGGAAAGCCGCCACAGCCCACGAGCGCAACCCGAGAACTCAAAGAACACCGAGAGCGCAGCAGCAATGCCGCGAGAACCCTCAAGAGCCCTGCTGCCGCGTGAAATGACGAGCGCGCGACCGAAACTCAATTCCTACCGACTGCGGGCAGAACAACAGGAGTTCAATTGCTTTGCAGCAGCGGAAGCAAAGCTTTTAAGCGCCCTAACACCTGAGTTAAGCCGCGCCGCGAAGCGGCGTCGGCTTGAATGAATTGTTAGCCTGCGTCCACGATGCCGAACTTGGCCTGCAGCTCACTAAGCGCGTAGACGCGAACCACTGTGGGAATTGCTGCTTCATCGGCTACAGCCATGAATCGCTTCTGGGTTGCTTCGACGTCTGATGTTCGATCGACCACGGCAACGAGGATCAGGTTAACGCTCTTGAGATTGTTGCCGAGCACGTAAGATTGGGCGCGATGCAGCACTTGCTGTAGAAGCGCTCTCGGCGGAGGTTTTGCGACGTACTTGACCTCAACAATGTTCATTCTGTTGTTGTGGACGAACGCGCCATCAAAATGCTGATTTGGTCCTGCTGAAACCTGCCGGCTGATCGGCTGGCCGAACTCTGCCTGCACGGCACGGAGTGCAAGATCCTCTGCCTGGAAGTACTGAGCGCGAAACTGCGGCGTGGGCGTCGGAGTAGCCTGCGGAGGTACAGCCGTTGGGGAAGCGGGAACGGGCTCGTCATCAGGCGCCGGAAGTGCCGGCGAGTTAGCAAGGGCGTTCGCCTCCTCAATTTCTTGGTTCGCCCTGGCAGCTTGCTCGGGAACCGATAAGGACTGCATTGCCTTGACTGAGAACGGTCCGGCAGTCACGTCACTGCCAGACTTGATCCTCTCCGTCAAAGCCTCCAAGAGCAGCTGGATGGGCTTATGAAACCGCCAGGCGATGCCGCCGATTAGGCCGACCCAAAGGAGGGTTTGTAGAAATGGTCCCCAGTGCTCCATTGTTTCCTCAGCAGGCTAACACCTGAGTTAAGCCGCGCCGCGAAGCGGCGTCGGCTTGGACGAATTGTTAGGCAGCATCACTCACACCAAACCTCACAGACCTTCTTTGTGCGCAGGTTTAGGATTTTTGCCGAAGCGCATGCGCCGTACGGACTGCCCTCCAGAAAGATGACTCGATCACCTTCTTCCATGTTGAAGCAGTAAGTTTTTGCCTCGTACTTCTCGCCATTGATAATGAAAAGCTCGTCGTCGTGCGAGACCTCAATCTCGTATTCCGTAGCTGCACTAACGGTGGATGCAACGACGAGCAGCGCTGCAGTGGCGGTCCAGCGGGTAATTCTTTTCACGGTGCGTCTCCCCTTCATGTGTGCTGCCTAACGGCCAAGGTAAGCGGCCCGCAGAATGCGGGTCCGCTTGACCGCAAAGTTAGACCCGAAGGCCAAAAGGGAACGCCCTGCCTTGAAGAAGGGCGTAGCCCACGAAAAAGAGCTGGGCCACGAAAGCGGCGCAGCGCTGCAAGCATGATAGCTCGTGGCGCTTGCTGCACAAGCGCTGGAGGCCCAAAAGGCTTGAAAGCCTTTGGAACAGGGCGGAGCGCTGGAACGGGTGGCTGCGCGCATAGAGCGGGTGATGGGACTAACGGCCAAAGTAAGCGGCTGGCCGTAGGCCAGTCCGCTTGACTGCAGAGTTAGACCCGAAGGCCAAAAGGGAGCGCCCAGCCTTGACGACGTGCGCAGCCCAAGAAAAACCGCTGGGCCACGGAAGCGGCGCAGCGCTGCAAGAATGATAGCTGGTGGCGCTTGGCTGGCAAGCGCTGGAGGCCAAAAAGGCTAGAAAGCCTTTGGAACAGGGCCGAGCGCTGAAATAAGTGGCTGCGCGCATAGAGCGGGTGATGGGACTAACAGCCCAGATAAGCCGCCCGCCGTAGGCGGGTCGGCTTGAGCGCAGAGTTAGACCCGAAGGCCAAAAGGGAACGCCCTGCCTTGAAGAAGGGCGCAGCCCACGAAAAAGCGCTGGGCCACGGAAGCGGCGCAGCACTGCAAGAATGATAGCTGGTGGCGCTTGGCTGGCAAGCGCTGGAGGCCCAAAAGACTAGAAAGCCTTTGGAACAGGGCGGAGCGCTGAAATAAGTGGCTGCGCGCATAGAGCGGGTGATGGGACTAACTAGAATTAGATCTCTGCATGCTATCGACCGGCCGCGGCCTAAGTCAAGCAGGCTGTCAAGCCTCTCCATAAACGCCCATGGCAGCGGTAATTTAGACCGCCTAAAATTTCACGGATGGATGCGCCTTCCGTTTCACGCCCACCCGCCGTGCGACAGCCGCCCCGGCTGCTGGAGTCGATGCGCGAGCGCATCCGGGTGCTGCACTATTCCATTCGCACCGAGCAGGCTTACGTGGATTGGGCGCGCCGTTTTATCTTGTTCCATGACAAGCGCCATCCGCGCGAGATGGGGGCACCGGAGGTCACCGCTTTTCTGACCCACCTGGCTGTTGAGCGCAATGTGTCCGCCTCTACGCAGAACCAAGCCAAGGCCGCCATTTTGTTTCTCTACAAAGAGGTGCTGCAGCAAGACTTGCCCTGGCTGGATGAGATTGTTTCGGCCCGCAAGGCGCGCCGCCTGCCGGTGGTGTTGACGCAGCGCGAGGTGCGCGAGCTGCTGATGCACCTGCAGGGCACGCAGTGGCTGGTTGCCTCGCTGCTGTACGGCACGGGGATGCGCATTCTGGAGGCACTGCGCCTGCGCGTGAAGGATGTGGAGTTCGAACGGCGTGAACTGATCGTGCGCGAAGGCAAGGGGAACAAGGATCGTGTGACCGTCCTGCCCGAGAATCTGATCACACCGTTGCGCGAGCAGATGGAGCGCGCCCGTGCGCTGCACCGCAAGGACTTGGATGCGGGTCTTGGTGCCGTATGGTTGCCTGATGCGTTGGCCGTGAAGTACGCGAATGCAGCCACGGCCTGGGGATGGCAGTACGTATTCCCCAGCGCGGTGCGTTCGGTGGACCCGCGCTCGGGCGTGCAGCGGCGCCATCACCTGCTGGAGCAGTCGGTGCAGAAGGCCGTGGCGCTGGCAGCGCGCCGCGCGGGCATCGACAAGCCCTGCACACCGCATGTGCTGCGGCATTCTTTTGCCACCCACATGCTGCAGGCAGGTTACGACATCCGCACCGTGCAGGAGTTGCTGGGTCACAAGGATGTGAGTACCACCATGATCTACACCCATGTCTTGAACAAGGGCGGGCGCGGGGTGTTGAGCCCGCTCGATACGCTATGAGTCGCGCTTCCCCGCTGGCCCACCAGCCCTTGGCCGAACGCCTGCGTCCGCGTTCGCTGGCCGAGGTCATTGGCCAGCAGCATGTGCTGGGGCCGGGCATGCCGCTGCGGCTGGCGTTTGAATCGGGCCGCCCGCACAGTTGCATCCTGTGGGGGCCGCCCGGCGTGGGCAAGACCACGATTGCGCGCCTGATGGCCGAGGCGTTCGATGCGCAGTTCATCAGCATCAGCGCCGTGCTGGGCGGCGTAAAGGACATCCGCGATGCCGTGCAGCTGGCCGAGAGCGCACGCGACGGGCTGATGCAGCAGCGCACCATCGTCTTCGTGGACGAGGTGCACCGCTTCAACAAGAGCCAGCAGGACGCGTTCTTGCCGCATGTGGAAAGCGGCCTGTTCACTTTCGTGGGGGCGACCACCGAGAACCCTTCGTTCGAGGTCAACTCGGCCCTGCTGTCGCGTGCCGCGGTCTATGTGCTGCAGCCTCTGGGCAGCGACGACTTGAAGCAAATTGTGGCCAAGGCCCAGGCGCTGCAAGCGCTACCAGCTATTGAAAATGCAGCGCTGGAGCGCCTCATCGCCTATGCCGACGGGGATGCGAGGCGCCTGCTCAACACGCTGGAAACCCTGGAGGTCACCGCAAGCCAGGCGGGCATCGAGCGCATCGAAGACGCCTGGCTGCTGCAGGTGCTGGGCGAGCGCATGCGCCGCTACGACAAGGGTGGCGAACAGTTCTACGACACCATCAGCGCGCTGCACAAGTCGGTGCGCGGCTCCGATCCTGATGCTGCGCTGTACTGGCTGGTGCGCATGCTCGACGGCGGGGCGGACCCCCGCTACATGGCGCGGCGCATCGTGCGCATGGCCTGGGAGGACATCGGTCTGGCCGATCCGCGCGCCATGCAGATCGCGCACGACGCTGCGCAGACCTACGAACGCCTGGGCAGCCCTGAGGGCGAGCTCGCGCTGGCGCAGGCCGTGATCTACCTCGCCGTGGCGCCCAAGAGCAATGCGGGCTACATGGCCTACAACAAGGCCCGCGCCTTCGTGAAGCAGGACGGCACGCGCCCCGTGCCGCTGCACCTGCGCAATGCGCCCACCCAACTCATGAAGCAGTTGGACTACGGCAAGGACTATCGCTACGCGCACGACGAAGAGGGCGGCTTTGCCGCGGGCGAGAACTACCTGCCCGATGGCATGGATCCGCCGGGCTTTTACGCACCGGTGCCGCGCGGGCTGGAGATCAAGATCGGCCAGAAGCTCGATGAACTGCGCGCGCGCAATGCGGCAGCGCAGCGTGGCCCCGACGACGTGCCCCCAGACGCCTAGGCTTCGAGTGGCTTCTTGTGTGAGGGGCTAGCGGCGGGCCGACCACGGTCCCGTTGCACGGCATTGTTCAGCCCAATCCATGACCCGTTGGGAATAAGCGCATTCCCTGATCGCGTCGCAATCATCAATATTTCTAATGCGCGCGGCACCCGCCTGATGGGCCCTCCAATCAAGGGAAAACCCCGTCCAAACGTGGTAGGGACGGCGTGTTTCCTCTGACTACAATTTCTTCACAAACCCGCGCAGACCCTTGCCTGGCGGGTTTTTTGCTAGATGGCGAACGGGCCCACAAGGCTGCATCGATTCGCGGTGCTTGGCTGGTGTGCACGTCAATAGTCGATACAAAGGACTCAACATATGGACATCTTGCTGCAGCAGATCATCAATGGTCTGGTTCTGGGCAGCATGTACGCCTTGATAGCCTTGGGCTACACCATGGTGTACGGCATCATCCAGCTCATCAACTTCGCGCACGGGGAAGTGCTCATGGTCGGCGCGCTGACCAGCTGGAGCTGCATCGGCCTCATGCAGGAGGCCATGCCGGGCGCGCCCGGCTGGCTCATTCTGCTGCTGGCCACGCTGATCGCCTGCGTGGTGGCGGCGGTACTCAATTTCGCCATCGAAAAAGTCGCCTACCGGCCGCTGCGCAACAGCCCGCGCCTGGCCCCCTTGATCACCGCCATCGGCATGTCGATCCTGCTGCAGACGCTGGCGATGATCATCTGGAAGCCCAACTAGAAACCGTACCCCACGCTGCTGCCCACCCAGCCGTTCCAAGTGGGCGGCGCGGTGATCACCACCACCCAGGTGCTGATCCTGGGCGTGACGGTGGTGGCGCTGGCTTCCATGGTCTACCTGGTCAACTACACACGGCTGGGCCGCGCCATGCGCGCCACGGCAGAGAACCCGCGCGTGGCCGCGCTCATGGGCGTGAAGCCCGACATGGTGATCTCGGCCACCTTCATCATCGGCGCGGTGCTGGCCGCCATCGCCGGCATCATGTGGGCCTCCAACTACGGCACGGCGCAGCACACCATGGGCTTCTTGCCGGGGCTGAAGGCGTTCACCGCGGCGGTGTTCGGCGGCATCGGCAACCTGGCTGGCGCCGTGGTGGGCGGACTTCTGCTGGGGCTCATCGAGGCCATCGGCTCCGGCTACATCGGCACCCTCACCGGGGGCGTGCTGGGCAGCCACTACACCGACATCTTCGCCTTTATCGTGCTCATCATCATCCTGACGCTGCGCCCCTCGGGCCTGCTGGGTGAGCGTGTGGCCGACCGCGCCTGAGGAGCCAACGACCATGAAAAACCACAAGATCCAATGGATCCTGGGCGGCATTGCGCTGCTGGTTCTGCCCCTGGTGCTGCAGTACTTCGGCAACGCATGGGTGCGCATCGCCGATTTGGCCCTGCTGTACGTGATGCTGGCGCTGGGCCTGAACATCGTGGTGGGCTACGCTGGCCTGCTCGACCTGGGCTACGTGGCGTTCTATGCCGTCGGTGCCTACATGTTCGGCCTGCTGGCCTCGCCGCACCTGACGGAGAACTTCGCCTGGTTTGCCGCCAATTTCCCCGACGGGCTGCACATGTCGCTGTGGATGGTGATCCCGCTAGCCCTGGTGCTGGCGGCGTGCACCGGCGTGCTGCTGGGCATACCGGTGCTCAAGCTGCGCGGCGACTACCTGGCCATCGTGACGCTGGGCTTTGGCGAAATCATCCGCATCTTCATGAACAACCTGGACCACCCGGTCAACATCACCAACGGCCCCAAGGGCCTGGGGCAGATCGATTCGGTGAAGATCTTCGGGCTGGATCTGGGCAAGCGGCTGGAGCTGTTCGGCTACGACATCAACTCCGTCACGCTGTACTACTACCTGTTCCTGTTCCTGGTGCTGGTCACCATTTTGGTGTGCTATCGCCTGCAGGATTCGCGCATTGGGCGCGCGTGGATGGCCATCCGTGAGGACGAAATCGCCGCCAAGGCCATGGGCATCAATACCCGCAACATGAAGCTGCTGGCCTTTGGCATGGGCGCTTCGTTCGGCGGTGTGGCCGGCGCCATGTTCGCGGCGTTCCAGGGATTCGTCTCGCCCGAGTCGTTCAGCCTGATGGAGTCGGTGATGATCGTTGCCATGGTGGTGCTGGGCGGCATCGGCCACATTCCCGGCGTGATCCTGGGTGCCGTGCTGCTGTCCGCGCTGCCCGAGGTGCTGCGCTATGTGGCCGGCCCGCTGCAGGCGATGACCGACGGGCGGCTGGACTCGTCCATCCTGCGCCAACTGTTGATCGCCTTGGCCATGATCATCGTGATGCTGCTGCGCCCGCGGGGCCTGTGGCCCGCGCCCGAGCATGGCAAGAGCCTTGCGCAGAAGTCCTGACACCACCGGTAGAGCAACAACATGGCAGATACATCGAAAGAAGTGGTGCTGAAGGTCGCGGGCATCTCCAAGCGTTTTGGCGGCCTGCAGGCGTTGTCCGACGTGGGCATCACCATCCAGCGCGGCCAGGTCTATGGCCTGATCGGCCCCAATGGCGCGGGCAAGACGACGTTCTTCAACGTCATCACCGGCCTGTACACGCCCGATGCGGGCAGTTTTGAACTCGCGGGCCAGCCCTACGAGCCCCGCGCTGTGCACCTGGTGGCCAAGGCGGGCATTGCGCGCACCTTTCAGAACATCCGGCTGTTCGCCGACATGACGGCGCTGGAGAACGTGATGGTGGGGCGGCACATCCGCACGCATTCCGGGCTCTTCGGGGCCATCTTCCGCACCAAGAGCTTCAAGGAGGAGGAGGCGGCCATCGCCAAGCGCGCGCAGGAGCTGCTGGACTACGTGGGCATCGGCAAGTACGCCGATTTCAAGGCGCGCACGCTGTCGTACGGCGACCAGCGCCGCCTGGAGATCGCGCGCGCCCTGGCCACCGATCCGCAACTGATCGCGCTGGACGAACCCGCCGCCGGCATGAACGCCACCGAGAAGGTGCAACTGCGCGAGCTGATCGACCGCATCCGCAACGACAACCGCACCATCTTGCTCATCGAGCACGACGTGAAGCTGGTCATGGGCCTGTGCGACCGTGTCACGGTGCTGGACTACGGCAAGCAGATTGCCGAGGGAACCCCTGCCGACGTGCAGAAGAACGAAAAAGTGATCGAGGCCTATCTGGGCACCGGCGGGCACTGAAGGACGCAAGACATGGCCGAAAAATCCAACAAAGTTCTATTGCAGGTCAAGGGCCTGAAGGTGGCCTACGGCGGCATCCAGGCCGTCAAGGGGGTGGACTTCGAGGTGCGCGAGGGCGAGCTGGTCACATTGATCGGCTCCAACGGGGCGGGCAAGACCACCACCATGAAGGCCATCACCGGCACGCTGGGCATGAACGATGGCGACATCGAGTACCTGGGCCAGAGCATCAAGGGCAAGGGCGCGTGGGACCTGGTCAAGCAGGGGCTGGTGATGGTGCCCGAGGGGCGCGGCGTGTTCGCGCGCATGACCATCACCGAGAACCTGCTCATGGGCGCCTACACGCGCGACGACAAGGCGGGGATTGCCGCCGACATCGAAAAGATGTTCACCATCTTCCCGCGCCTGCGCGAGCGCAAGGACCAGCTGGCGGGCACCATGTCCGGAGGCGAGCAGCAGATGCTGGCCATGGGCCGCGCGCTGATGAGCCAGCCCAAGGTGCTGCTGCTGGACGAGCCCTCCATGGGCCTGTCGCCCATCATGGTGGACAAGATCTTCGAGGTGGTGCGCGACGTGTATGCCCTGGGCGTGACCATCGTGCTGGTGGAGCAGAACGCCAGCCGCGCGCTGGCGATTGCCGACCGCGGCTACGTGATGGAGTCGGGCCTGATCACCATGGCCGGCGGGGGACGGGATCTGCTCAGCGATCCGCGCGTGCGCGCCGCCTACCTGGGTGAGTGAAAGGGCGGCCGCTGGCCGCTGGAACAGGCACCGCTGCGGCGGTGCTTTGTTTTTTATAGCTACCAGCGCTTGATGGATATGCGCTAGAGTGTGATTTGGCTTGTAAAATCCGCCGCGCCATGCACGCCCTGCAATCCCTGCCCATCCCCCTCCAGACCATCCTGCTGCTGGTTGCCAG
Organism: Diaphorobacter sp. LR2014-1; assembly: GCF_002916785.1. Classification (NCBI taxonomy): domain Bacteria; kingdom Pseudomonadati; phylum Pseudomonadota; class Betaproteobacteria; order Burkholderiales; family Comamonadaceae; genus Diaphorobacter; species Diaphorobacter sp. LR2014-1. The sequence continues at coordinate 17,424 of NZ_MTBE01000004.1, forward strand.
CAACATCTTCATGACCATGGCCTGGTACGGCCACCTGAAGAACCTGGCCACCGCCCCGTGGTACGTGGCGGCGCTGGTGAGCTGGGGCATCGCCCTGTTCGAATACCTGTTGCAGGTGCCGGCCAACCGCATTGGGCATACGCAGTTCAGCGTGGGGCAGCTCAAGATCATGCAGGAGGTGATCACGCTGACGGTGTTCGTGCCCTTCGCCGTGTTCTACCTGAACGAGCCGCTCAAATGGGACTACCTCTGGGCGGGTTTGTGCCTCGTCGGGGCGGTGTACTTCATCTTCCGCAGCGCGTAGGAGCCGAGCCGCCCCGGCCCTGCCGGGGGCGCGGGTCTCTGCGCATCCGCTTTGACCTGGTGCGCCGGGCGGCTGTCTGGCGCCGGTTAAACTCGCGGTTTTCGCAGATTTGTCACGTCTTGGTCATCTCTGCGTCACATATACCGCCAGAAGGTTCGATCAGGAGTCGGCATGTTGTTTGGAAAGCTGTTGCCCCGCGAGGGCAATTTTTTCGAGATGTTCAACCAGCATGCAGACCGCATCGTCGAGGCCGCGCGGGCGTTCTCGCAACTGGTGGCGAACTACAGCGACACCCACCTGCGCGACCAGTACAACCAGGACGTGGACAACGCCGAGCGCGCCGCCGACCGCGTGACGCACGAGGTCAACCGCACGCTGCACAAGACCTTCATCACGCCCATCGACCGTGAGCAGATCCACTCGCTGATCAACACCATGGACGACGTGGCCGACCTGATCCAGGACTCGGCCGAGCCCATGGCGCTGTACGACATCCACCACATGACGGACGAGATCACCCGCCTGACGGACCTCAGCCTCAAGTGCTGCGAGCGCGTGCAGGACGCGGTGAAGCTGCTGTCGCGCATTGCCGATCCGGCCGTGGCCGAGGCCGCGCTCAAGACCTGCGAGGAAATCGACCGCCTGGAGGGCGACGCCGACCGCGTGCTGCGCAGCGCCATGAGCAAGCTGTTCCGCGAGGAGCCGGACGTGCGCGAGGTCATCAAGCTCAAGGCCATCTACGAGCTGCTGGAGACCATCACCGACCGCTGCGAAGACGTGGCCAACCTCATCGAGGGCATCATCCTCGAGAACTCCTGAGGCGCGGCCGCAGGCCTGCGCTTCGCATCCCTGGCAGGGCTCGCACCCTCATTCCCAGCATGGAAACAGTACAAACCGCCCTGTGGATCGTGGTCGTGCTCGTGGCGCTCGCCATCGTGTTCGACTTCATGAACGGGTTCCACGACGCCGCCAACTCCATTGCCACCGTGGTCTCCACGGGCGTGCTCAAGCCCACGCAGGCCGTGGTCTTCGCGGCCTTCTTCAACTTCGTCGCCATCTTCGTGTTCCACCTGAGCGTGGCGGCCACCATCGGCAAGGGCATCGTGGACCCGAGCGTGGTGGACACCCACGTGATCTTCGGCGCGCTGGTGGGGGCCATCACCTGGAACGTCATCACCTGGTACTACGGCATCCCCAGCAGCTCATCGCATGCACTGATCGGCGGCATCGTGGGCGCGGTGATCGCCAAGACCGGCGCGGGCGCACTGGTGGCCAGCGGCATTTTCAAGACCGTGGCCTTTATCTTCGTGTCGCCCATGCTGGGTTTCCTGCTGGGCTCGTTGATGATGCTGATCGTGGCCTGGGTCTTCCGTCGCACCAGTCCGAACCGCGTGGACAAGTGGTTCCGCCGGCTGCAGCTCGTCTCCGCCGGGGCCTACAGCCTGGGCCACGGCGGCAACGACGCGCAAAAGACCATCGGCATCATCTGGCTGCTGCTGATCGCCACGGGCTACGCCTCGGCGGGCGATGCTTCGCCCCCCATGTGGGTCATCATCTCGTGCTACGCGGCCATCGGCATGGGCACCATGTTCGGCGGCTGGCGCATCGTGAAGACCATGGGCCAGAAAATCACCAAGCTCAAGCCCGTGGGGGGCTTCTGCGCCGAGACCGGCGGCGCGATGACGCTGTTCATCGCCACTGCGCTGGGCATCCCCGTGTCCACCACCCACACCATCACGGGCGCGATCGTGGGCGTGGGTTCCACCCAGCGCGCCAGCGCCGTGCGATGGGGTGTGGCCGGCAACATTGTCTGGGCGTGGATCCTGACCATCCCCGCCAGCGCCTTCGTGGCGGCGATCGCCTATTGGGTGAGCCTGCAGCTCTATTGACGACCTTTGCGGGGGCGGCGGAGCCGGTGGACGCCAGTTCTATGCCGCAGTGCGCGGCGCCCGCGATCTGCCAGGCTGGAGTGATTTTGCTATCGTTTGAGTAGCTGCTCGCGCTTGCCTATCAAGCGCTGGATCCTGATTTCATTGTGAAATCTTGCGCGCTTCCTCGATCTGGTATTCAAAGTAGCGCTGGAAACTGAAGGCAATGCTGGCCATCAGCACGGCCGTGCCCACCAGCAGCGAGGTCGCAATGGCAAACACCGTGAACCAGTGCGTCCGCCCCGGCGCGGCGTCGGGCGCCGCAGCGGGGTTGAAGCGCGCGTTCCACCGCTCGGGCGTCATCAGACCGTAGAGGATCGCGCGCAGTGCGCAGCCTGCGATCGTGAATCCCAGCAGCGGAATCAGCATCCAGCTCAGTTGGTCGTCCTGCCCCCATTGCTGCACGCGCTGGATGCCGTACACGCCCAGGGCCGTGGGGATCGGCAGCAGCCAGCCGATCCAGTCGCCCAGTCCGTGCAGGTAAAAGCGGTGCAACCCCAGCGGGCCGCCCAGGAACGCCAGCCACGCGGCAACAGTCTTGTTCTTCATGGCCGCGATTATTGGCGCGCCTTCATTCGGGGGCGGTGGTATCGCCCGCCCCCAGGGGCTTTTCCATGAGCACGATGTCGCGCCAGGCGCCGAACTTCCAGCCCACGGAGCGCATCACGCCCACGTCGGTGAAACCTGCGGCCCGGTGCACGCCGATGGAGCCCGCATTGGCCGAGTCGCCGATCACTGCCAGCAGCTTGCGTACGCCGGCGGCCTCGGCCTGCATGGCGAGGGCCTCCAGCAACTGCCGTCCCAGGCCCCGGCCGCGTGCCGCGTCGGCGACATAGATCGAATCCTCGGCCGAGAAACGGTAGGCCGGGCGGGGCTTGAACCAGTTGCAGTAGGCAAAGCCCAGGACCTGGCCCGCTTCTTCGGCTACCAGGTAGGGCAGGCCCTTGGCCAGCACATCCGCGCGCCGCGCCGCCATGTCCTGCGCCGTGGGCGGGTCGATCTCGAAGGTGCCCGTGCCGTGCAGCACATGGTGGGTGTAGATGGCGGTGATGGCGGCGACGTCTTCGTCCCGGCTGGCGCGGATGAGGGGCATCTTTTTTGTGTTGTGGATATAATCGCGGACTTTGCAGCGTGTCGCTGGCCGGGTGGCCAAGTCGCGTGTCTCAAACGCCGCAAAACAGAGCGCAGCCACTGCTGTGTAACCACCCGAAGGATTCATTATGGTCGTGATTCGACTCTCCCGCGGCGGCTCCAAGGGCCGTCCGTTCTTCAACATCGTCGTTGCCGACAAGCGCGTGCGCCGCGACGGCCGCTTCATCGAGCGCCTGGGCTTCTACAACCCTTCCGCCAAGGAAGGCGAAGAAGGCCTGCGCATCGCCCAGGACCGCCTGACGTACTGGAAGGGCGTGGGCGCACAACCCTCTCCCACCGTGGACCGTCTGATCAAGCAAGCCGCCCAGAAGGCCGCCTGATCGTTCGCACTCCCGAAAAGGGCGGGCTCCGTTGGTGCAACTGACGGACCCCGCCTTTTTTCTTTGCCTCACCCTCGCATCCCGCCGCCATGCCTCAGCTGCCTGTCCTGGAAACCGCCGAACTGCCCTCCGACGCTGTGGAGGTGGGCCGCATCACCGATGCCTGGGGCGTGAAAGGGTGGTTCAAGGTGCTGCCCTACAGCAGCAACCCCGAGGCCCTGCTCGCCGCCAAGTCCTGGCTGTTGCAGCCGGCGGAAAAGGGCGCCAAGAGTTTTTTCACCGGCACCGTGCTGCTGCCCATCCGGCAGGCGCGCACGCATTCGGACTCCGTGGTCGCCTGGGCGCAGGGTGTGGACGACCGTGACGCAGCAGAGGCGCTGCGCGGCGCGCGCATCTTCGTGCCCCGCGCCAACTTCCCCGCGGCGGGCGATGACGAGTACTACTGGGTGGACCTGATCGGCCTGCCTGTGGTCAACCGCGAGGGCGTGGCGCTGGGCACCGTGCGCGACCTGCTGCCCACGGGGCCGCAGACCACGCTGGTGCTAGCCTACGAGCACGAAGGCAAGCCGCACGAGCGCATGATTCCCTTTGTGTCGGCCTATGTGGACAAAGTGGACCTGGCGGGGCGCTGCATCACCGTGGACTGGCAACCCGACTATTGAGGCGGTTGTCCGCGTGCCATGCGTTTCGATGTCATCACCCTGTTTCCCGAGCTGTTCGAGCCGTTTCTTGCCAGCGGCGTGACGCGGCGCGCCTACGCGTCGGGCCAGGTAGCGGTGCGGCTGTGGAACCCGCGCGACCATGCGGAGGGCAACTACCGCCGCGTGGATGACCGGCCCTTTGGCGGCGGCCCCGGCATGGTCATGCTGGCCGAGCCGCTGGCGCGCTGCCTGGCCGCCATCCGCGCCGATCGCGCCGAGGGCCAGCAGGCGCGGGCGCCCCTGGTGCTGTTCTCCCCCATTGGCCGCCGGCTGGACCATGCCGCGGTGCAGGACTGGTCCGCCGGCGCGGGTGCCATCTTGCTGTGTGGACGCTACGAAGGCGTGGACCAGCGTTTCATCGACGCCTACGTGGATGCGCAGATCAGCCTGGGCGACTTCGTGCTTTCGGGCGGCGAGATCGCGGCCATGGCGCTGCTGGATGCCGTGGCGCGTCTGCAGCCGGGCGTGCTGCACGACGAGGGCAGCCACCAGCTCGACAGCTTCAATCCCGCGCTGGACGGCCTGCTGGACTGTCCGCACTACACGCGCCCCGAGGAATGGGCCGGCCGCGCCGTGCCCGCGCCGCTGCTGTCTGGCCACCATGCGCAAATCGAGCGCTGGCGGCGCGATCAGCGCCTGCTCATCACCGCGCGCCACCGCCCGGACCTGCTGCAGGCCGCGCGCGAGCGCGGGCAGCTCACGCGCGCGGACGAGGCCCTCTTGGCGCAAAACGCAAGCTTGCTATAATCGCCTGTTCTCGATCCTCTGGCCGGCCGCTGTGGGCCTGAACCATAGCCACAAAGGCGCCAATAGGGGCGCCCTGCCAATCCTGGCGCGGACATGATCGTCGGAAACCAACCATGAACCTGATCCAGATCCTCGAGCAGGAAGAAATCGCCCGCTTGAACAAGACCATTCCCTCGTTCGCGCCTGGCGACACCGTCATCGTGAACGTGAACGTTGTGGAAGGCACCCGCAAGCGCGTGCAGGCCTACGAAGGCGTGGTGATCGCCAAGCGCAACCGTGGCCTGAACAGCGGCTTCACCGTGCGCAAGATCTCCAGCGGCGAAGGCGTGGAGCGCACGTTCCAGACCTACAGCCCGCTGATCGCCAGCATCGAAGTGAAGCGCCGCGGCGACGTGCGCCGCGCCAAGCTGTACTACCTGCGCGAGCGCAGCGGCAAGTCGGCGCGTATCAAGGAAAAGCTGCCTTCGCGCGTCAAGGCAGCTGCAGTGGCCGCATAAATACGGCTGCGCTTCCCGCGCGACTCGAAACCGCTACAGTGCGAAAGCCTGTAGCGGTTTTTTCTTTTTGAACCCCCGTGAGTTCTCATCGTCCTGTCGGCGCGTCCTCTGCGGCGGCCCTGCCTTCGCTGTCCTCGCTGCCCCACTTCGATCCGCGCACCGTGCCGCTCGTAGGGGTGGACGACCATTTACCCGCCGTGCCCCCCCATGCGCAGACGCCGGAGGCACTGCGACTGCGCTTTGCCGCGCCGCCGCCCTGGACGCCTGAGGTGCAGCGCGAGAAGAAGTTCGCGGAACGCGAGCCCGCGCACGCCGCCGTCCTCGTGCCCATCGTGCTGCGCGAGCGGCCCACGGTATTGCTCACCGAGCGCACGGCGCACCTGTCCACGCATTCCGGCCAGGTGGCCTTTCCGGGAGGGCGCACCGATCCCGAGGACCGCGATGCCGCCGCCACCGCGCTGCGCGAGGCGCAGGAGGAGGTAGGCCTGGAGCCGCACTGGGTCGAGGTGCTGGGCAACCTGTCGATGTATGTGACCGGCACCTCGTTCCTCGTCACGCCAGTGGTCGCGCTGGTGCGGCCGGGCTTCGCGCTCCAGCCCAACCCGTACGAGGTGGCCGACGTGTTCGAGGTGCCGCTGGACTTCCTGCTCAACCCCGCGCACCACGAGCGCCATCGGCTGCAGTGGCAAGGCGCGCAGCGCGAATGGTTCGCCATGCCCTACCAGGACGGCGCGACGACGCGCTACATCTGGGGTGCCACGGCTGGCATGCTGCGCAACTTCTACCGCTTCATGATGGCGTGAAGGGGGCGCCGCAGCGAGGCTGCCGCACTGTCGCCCGTGGTGTTGGGCCTTGTAACAAGCGCCAGTATGATTGCCGCATGAGTTTCTTTGCCATCCTGTTCGCATTGCTGATCGAGCAGGCGAGACCGCTCGCGCGCAGCAACCCCATCCATGCAGGACTGCGTGCCTGGGCGGTGTCGGTGAACCGCAACTGCGACGCGGGGCAGTCGCACCACGGCTGGGTGGCCTGGGGACTGGCCGTGCTGGTGCCGCCGCTGGTGGTGTTGGCGGTGCACCTGGCGCTGCTGCACTGGCTGGCGTGGCCGTTCGCCCTGGTCTGGAACGTGGCCGTGCTCTACGTGACGCTGGGCTTTCGCCAGTTCAGCCACCATTTCACGGGGATACGCGACGCGCTGGAGGAGGGCGACGCGGCCGATGCGCGGGCGCGTCTGGCGCAGTGGAAGCAGGTGGAGGTGAGCGAGCTGCCACGCAGCGAGATCGTGCGCCACGTGATCGAGTACTCGGTGATTGCGGCGCACCGCCATGTGTTTGGCGTGCTGGCGTGGTTCTCCATTCTTGCGGCGCTGGGGTTGGGCCCGACCGGGGCGGTGCTCTACCGCCTGGCGGAGTTCGTGTCGCGCTACTGGGGCGCGCGTGCGCGTGAGGCGACGCAGCCGCCCAGCGAGTCGCTGCAGCAGGCTGCGGCCCAGGCATGGACGGTGATCGATTGGCTTCCCGCACGGCTGACGGCGTTGTCCTTTGCCGTGGTGGGCAGCTTCGAGGAGGCCATCGAGGGCTGGCGCTTCCACGCACAGCGCTTCCCCAACGACAACGATGGCGTGGTGCTGGCGGCAACCGCCGGGGCCATCAATGTGCGCCTGGGCGGCGAGGCGCTGCGCAGCCGCGCAGGTGCGCAGGTGCAGCCGGGCTTCGAGGTGGACGCCGACATTGGCGACAGCGACAGTACTCCTGGCCGCGAGCCCGAAGTAGGCCACCTGCGCAGCGTGGTGGGGCTGGTGTGGCGCTCGGTCGTGGTGTGGATGCTGCTGCTGGCCTTGCTCACCTTCGCGCGGCTGCTGGGGTGATGCTCCTTATTTAATAGCTGTCAGCGCTTGCTGTATAAGCGCAAAAGCCACTTTTTGCTTCAAACTCAGTAGGGGCTCTCGCTCAACTCCGCAAACAACTCGCCATAGATGCGGTAGCGCTGGGGGCTGATGGCCTGCGCGTCCTGTTCGTCACGCACCTGGGCCTGCACCGCGCACCCGGGCTCGTGCAGGTGGGTGCAGTTGTAGAAGCGACAACCCTCGGCATGGGCTGCGATGTCGGGCATGTAGCGCGCCAGATCGGTGGGCGCGAGGTGGCGCAATCCAAATTCCTGAAAGCCGGGCGAATCGATGAGCGCCGTGGTGCGCTGCGGGTCGATCCAGTACAGCGTGGTGGTGGTGGTGGTGTGGCGGCCCGAATTGAGGGCCTGCGAGATCTCGCCCGTCTGTGCCGAGGCGCCGGGCACCAGCAGGTTGACCAGCGTGCTCTTGCCGGCGCCCGAGGGGCCCAGCACCAGCGTGGTCTTGCCGGCCAGCAGGTGCATCAGCATGTCGCGGTCCACCGCCCCCGATTCGCTGAGCGACAGCGGCAGCACGCGGTAGTGGTGCTGCGTGTCCTGCTCGCCCCCCATGTGGCGGTAGGGCCACAGGCGCTCCCAGGCGCGCGCGAACGGCTCGACCAGGTCGCTCTTGTTGAGCGCGATCAACGGCGTGATGCGCGCCGCTTCCGCGGCGATGAGGGCGCGCGCGAGTTGGCTTTCGGAGAACACAGGCTCGGCCGCGATCAGGATCAGCACCTGGTCCAGGTTGGCGGCGAACGACTTGGTGCGCACCTCGTCCTGGCGGTACAGCAGGTTGCGCCGCTCCAGCACCTTTTCGATGGTGCCCTCGTCGCCATGGCCGCGGCCCTGGCCGGGCGCGGCGGGCTGCCACAGCACGCGGTCGCCCACCACGGCCTGGCTCTTCTTGCCGCGCGGATGGCAGATGCGGCGCTCGCCGCCCGCGCTCTCCACCACGCAATGGCGGCCGTGGCTGGCGACCACCAGGCCTTCAAGGCGCGCAGGGGCTTGGGCCATGGGCTCAGGGTGCGATCAGTGCATCGATGCGCGTCGCGCAATCGATGTCGGTCGCCGAAATGCCGGCCACATCATGCGTATTCAGGCGCACCACGCAGCGGCCGTAGTGCACCGACAGATCGGGGTGGTGGTCCTGCGCATGGGCAATGAAGGCCACGGCATTCACGAAGGCCATGGTCTCGTGGTAGTTGGCGAAGCGGTAGGTCTTCTCGATGGCGACATCGGCGCCGTCGCCGGACAGTTGCCAGCCCGGCAGATCGACCAGTTTTGCTACTATTTCAGTAGCTGTCAGCGCGCGCCTGGTTTGTGTGGACCAGTCTTTCTTGGGGAACATCGAATTCATGGCTGCAAGGCCACGGGCAGACGCGCCAGGCGCTCCGTGGCGGGAGGGTGGGAGTAGTAGAACTTCGCAAACACCGGATCGGGCGTGAGCGTGGAGGCGTTGTCTTCGTAGAGCTTGAGCAGGGCGGACGCCAGGTCGCCGCCGCTGCTCTGGGCCGCGGCGTAGGCATCGGCCTGGAACTCATGGCGCCGCGAGAGCTGCGCCAGTACGGGCGTGACGAACAGCGTGAACACGGGCGCTGCAAGCAGGAACAGCAGCAGCGCCAGCGCGTCGTTGGGCGCGGCGCCGGGCACGCCCGGCAGCATCAGGTTGGGTTGCACGCCCAGGCCCGTGTAGAACCACGCGCGCGTGGACAGCCAGCCCAGCAACGCAAAGCCCGCCAGGCTGATGGCGAACATGCCGACCAGGCGCCGCGTGATGTGCTTGTGCTTGAAGTGGCCGAGTTCGTGCGCGAGCACGGCTTCCACTTCGCCGGGCGACAGCTGCTTGAGCAGCGTGTCGTAGAACACCACGCGCTTGGCCTTGCCCACACCGGTGAAATAGGCGTTGGCGTGCGCGCTGCGGCGGCTGCCGTCCATTACGAACAGGCCCTTGGCTGCGAAGCCGCAGCGTTGCATCAGCGCGGTGACGCGCGCCTTGAGCGATTCGTCCTCCAGCGGCTGGAACTTGTTGAACAGCGGCGCGATGAACAGCGGGAAGACCACCATCAGCAGCAGATTGAAGCCCATCCACGTGCCCCAGGCCCACAGCCACCACAGCGGTCCGGCGGCGCCCATGAGCCACAGGATCAGCGCCGCGATCGGTAGGCCGATCACCGCGCCCAGCAGCGTGGACTTGAGCAGGTCGGCCAGCCACAGGCGCAGGGTCATCTGGTTGAAGCCGAAGCGCTGTTCGATCACGAAGGTCTGGTACAGCGCGACGGGCAGGTCGATGGCACCCCCGATGAGCACGAAGCAGCCCAGCAGCGCCAATTGCTGCAGCATGCCACCGCCCAGCCAGGACAGCAGCGCCTGGTTCAGCGCATCCAGCCCACCCAGCAGCGTCCAGCCCAGCACCACGGCGGTAGCCAGCGCCATTTCCAGCAGGCCGAAGCGCGCCTTGGCAATGGTGTAGTCGGCCGCCTTCTGGTGCGCGGCGAGCGGAATGCGGTGGGCGAAGACCGTGGGCACGGCGCCGCGGTGCTGCGCCACGTGGCGGATCTGGCGTGTGGCCAGCCACAGGCGCAAGGCAAGGCCTGCGAGCAGCAGTCCGGCGAACACCAGTGTGGTCAGGTGAGATGGCGAGAGGAGGGAGGCGGAAGGAGGCTGCATCTGCGCGCGAGTTTAGGCCATCGGCGACAATTCCCGGCATGTCTGACACTGCCAACCCTACTGCTCCCGCGCTTGCCAAATCCGACCAGAACCTCGTCTGGCTGGACTGTGAAATGAGCGGCCTCAACCCCGAAACCGAACGCCTGCTGGAGATCGCCGTGGTCGTCACCAGTGCCGACCTCACGCTGCGCGTCGAAGGGCCGGTCTTCGCCATCCACCAGGCGGACGCGGTGCTGGACAGCATGGACGCCTGGAACAAGGGCACGCATGGCCGCAGCGGCCTCATCGACAAGGTGCGGGCCTCCACGATCACCGAGGCCGATGCCGAGCGCGAGCTGCTCGCCTTCCTGTCGCGCTATGTACCCAAAGGCGTGGTGCCGATGTGCGGCAACAGCATTGGGCAGGACCGGCGCTTCCTGGTGAAGTACATGCCCAAGCTGGAGGCGTTCTTCCACTACCGCAATGTGGACGTGAGCACGCTGAAGGAGCTGGCCAAGCGCTGGAAGCCCGAGGCCTACAGCTCGTTCAAGAAGGCGCAGCGCCACACGGCCCTGGCCGATGTGCACGAATCCATCGATGAACTACTGCACTACCGCACGCATCTGCTGGCCGTTTGATCCCCGTTTGCGGGAAAACCCGAATCGTGCGACAATTGCAGGCTTGCGTGAAAACGACTCCCAAACCCGACTGAAGGTTTGGCCGCATCGCGCAGCCCTTGCGCATCTCCCTTCTCACAATGGGTTGCGGGCCTTGAACGGTTTCCAGCGTTCCAGTGCCTGCGTCAATGACCCACCCGCCCAGCTCTCACTGCTGGTGCAGGTTTCGTTGGATGGTTGATGTTTTGATGAACCACTGACGAAGCCGCCGCGGGTTGCACCCGCGCGCTTCATACATACGACATGACAGACACCATGCACGTGCAGGGCGAGATCGCGCCTGCCCAATCCCCTATGGCCGCTTCGATTGAGGCGCCTGTTTCTCCGACCACCGCCGCGCCCGCTCTGCCCGCCGGCTTCATCGAACTGGGCCTTGCGCCCGAACTGGTGCAGGCTGTGGCCGACCTCGGCTACACCGAGCCCACGCAGGTGCAGACTCGCGCGATTCCCTTGGCCATGGGCTCGGGCGATGACGCGAGCTTCATCGATCTGATGGTCTCCAGCCAGACTGGCAGCGGCAAGACTGCGGCCTTCCTGCTGCCCGTGCTGCACACGCTGATCCGCCAACAGGCCGAGGCCGAAGTCGCCGAGCGCGCCGCTTTCGAGCGCGCCGCCGCCGAGGCGGCCGCGCGTGGCGAGGCTCCCCCAAAGCGCCCCAAGCGCAAGAACCCCACGCAGGCGCGCAACTTCAAGGCGGCGACGCCCGGTGCGCTGGTGCTGTGCCCCACGCGCGAACTGGCGCAACAGGTGGCGCACGATGCCATCGATCTGGTCAAGCACTGCAAGGGCCTGCGCATCGCCAACGTGGTGGGTGGGATGCCCTACCAGTTGCAGATCGCCAAGCTGCAGAATGCCAACCTGGTGGTGGCGACGCCGGGCCGCCTGCTGGACCTGCAGCGGTCGCAGCAGATCAAGCTGGACCAGGTGCAGTTCCTGGTGGTCGATGAGGCCGACCGCATGCTGGATCTGGGCTTCTCCGACGACCTGGCCGAGATCAACCAGCTCACCGCCCAGCGCAAGCAGACCATGATGTTCAGCGCCACCTTCGCGCCGCGCATCCAGCAGCTCGCCATGCGGGTGATGCACGACAACGGCGCATCGGTGAAGAAGATCCAGATCGACACGCCGCAGGAAAAGCACGCCAACATCAAGCAGATGCTGTACTGGGCCGACAACGCGCAGCACAAGCGCAAGCTGCTGGACCACTGGCTGCGCGATGCCTCCATCGACCAGGCCATCGTGTTCGCCAGCACCCAGGTGGAGTGCGATGGTCTGGCCAATGACCTGCAGCAGGAAGGTTTCAGTGCCGTGGCCCTGCACGGCGCACTGAGCCAGGGCCTGCGCAACCGCCGCCTGATGGCGCTGCGCAATGGCCAGGTGCAGATCCTGGTGGCGACCGACGTGGCCGCACGCGGCATCGACGTGCCGACCATCACCCACGTCTTCAACTTCGGCCTGCCCATGAAGGCCGAGGACTACACGCACCGCATCGGCCGTACGGGCCGCGCCGGCCGCGACGGTTTGGCCGTGACCTTTGCCGAGTTCCGCGACCGCCGCAAGATCTTCGACATCGAGGGCTACAGCCGCCAGCAGTTCAAGGCCGAGGTGGTCGCAGGCCTGGAGCCTACCCAGCGCTTCCCGCAAGGCGGCCGCGCAGACTTCGGCGGTCGTGGCGGGCGTGATGGCCACCGTGGCCCGCGCGAGCAGCGCTTTGGCCGCGGCGGCAGCGAGCGCGGCTTTGGTGATCGTGGTGGCTATGGCGACCGTGACCCACGTGGCAGCTTCGGCGACCGTGGCGGCTTCAATGACCGTGGCGGCTTTGCCGACCGCGGCCCGCGCGGCGCAGCCCCCCGCTCTGGCGAGGGCTATGGCGCACCGCGCGGTGGCGATCGTGGCAACAGCTTCGGCGGCCGCCGCGACGGTGAAGGCTATGGCCGCAAGAGCGGGTTTGGCGAAGCCTCCCGGTTTGGTGACGCCGGCCGCCATGGTGGTGGCCGCGGTGACGCTGCAGCACCCCGCGCAGACTTTGGCCGCAAGCCCGCGTTTGCCAAGCCGCAGGGCGCGGGCAAGCCGTTCGTACCCCACGGTGCCGGCAAGCGCCCGGCGCGCAACGACCGCTAAGCCGGCAGCGCGGACCCCATGACAAGCCAGCCCTCTCGTCCAGGGCTGGCTTTTTTATTGCGCGCCAACTCCCCGCGAAACGCACCGGGGCCGCGCAGGAGATCAACAACCCGTTCGTCCGGGCCGGGGCCGTGGACCTCTCGGAAGGCAGGCTATTGCGGCTTGAGGGGTGAGTTGCTGGACGTGGCCGTGCACCGGTCCGGGGCCGGGGAGGTAGACGCAGAAGCTGCACGACTGCGGCGCCAGGGGCGCCGGTCGCCGCGGCACACGGGGCCGCGCGCCGCTCTCAGCCCACGTGCATGGTGTGGCGGCCGATGTCCGGCCAGCGGTGGTGCAGGTAGATCCAGGACACCAGCCCCACCAGCATCAGCAGCAGTGAGGCCGCCGCCAGCGCCAGGGCCGAATGCATGACCAGCGGCGCCACTACGCCCGCCACCAGGCCGTTGGCCGTGGCGCCCACGAATGCCTGCAGCGACGAGGCCATGCCCCGGCGCTGCGGGTACAGGTCCAGCACCAGCAGCGTGACCACGGGCACCATCAGGGCCCAGCCGAACGAGAAAATGCCGATGGGCCACAGCGCCCACGACACATGCGGCGCCAGCGCCAGGTTGGCGCCCAGGTTGAGCAGCGCCATCGCCAGCATGATCACGAAGCCGTGGCGGATCTGGCGCTTGGGCGGGATGCGACCGGCCAGCCGGCCGCTGGCCCAGGCGCCGCCCATGATGCCGGCGATGTTGATCACGAAGAACCAGAAGAACTCCGTGGGCCCCAGGCCCAGCAGCTCACCCAGGAAGGCCGGGGCCGACAGCACGTACAGGAACATGCCGTTGAACGGCACGCCGCTGGCCAGCGCCAGCAGGATGAAGCGTGGGCTGGTGCCCAATTCCCAGTAGCCGCGCAGCAGGTGGCCCATGTGGATCGGCTGGCGCTTGTGCACGGGCAGCGACTCGGGCAGCAGGCGCCAGTTGGCCACCCACAGCAGCACGCCCACGCCCGTCAAAAACCAGAACACGCTGTGCCAGCCCAGGTGCACCGACAGCCAGCCGCCCACGATGGGCGCGATGGCCGGCGCCACGCCGAAGAAAATCGTCACCTGCGCCATGACGCGCTGCGCCTGCGTGGGCGGGAACATGTCGCGGATCACGGCGCGCGACACCACAATGCCCGCGCCGGCCGACAGGCCCTGCAGCGCCCGGAACGCTACCAACTGTCCGATGCTCTGCGACAGCGCGCAGCCCAGGGAAGCGAGCGTGAAAACGGCCAGGCCCCACAGCACCACGGGCCGACGCCCGAAGCTGTCGGACAGGGAGCCATGGAACAACGTCATGAAGGCGAACGCGAACAGGTAGGCCGACAGCGTCTGCTGCATCTGCACCGGTGTGGCCTGCAGCGCGCCCGCGATGGCGGGGAAGGCGGGCAGGTACGTGTCGATGGCGAACGGCCCCACCATGCCCAGCAGAGCCAGCAGGATGGCCAGTGCCCAGCGCGGCGCGCGCCACAGGTGTTCCGCGTCAGAGTGCATGGTGTGGGAAATCGGGGGAGGGCGCGCAACGCAGGCGCCGTGCAAAGCGCCGCATTATCGGCCAAGCCCCTCGTCCGCGCCCGCGATGGGTGCGTGTGGAAGCTATGCTATTGATAGCTGTCAGCGCTTGCTGTGCAAGCGCTAGAGGTCTAAAAAGCCTTCAGCCGTACCGGATGAGTCTCAATGGCCGCCGTGCGGCTTGCCATGGCCCATGGCCGGTGCGGCCGTGGCGCTGACGGCGCGCACGGGCGCCTGCAACTCCTGTGTCGTGCGTTGGCCATCCTTGGCTTCGAAAACCAGCGTCAGGGGCACGGTCGAGCCTTGGGCGACGGGCTGCTTCAGGTCCAGCAGCATGATGTGGTAGCCGCCGGGCTTGAGTTCTACGGCCTGGCCGGCTGGCAGGTCCAGCGCGGGCAGCGGGCGCATCTTCATCACGTTGTCCACGAGCTTCATTTCATGGACTTCGGTGACGCCGGCCACCGGGCTGCTGGCGCTGACCAGTCGGGCATCCTGCGCGGCCGTCAGGCGCATGAAGGCGCCGGTGGCCTTCTGTTGCGGCACCGTGGCGCGCACCCAGGCGTCCTGCACGGTGACCTGGGCGTGGGCTGCGCCGGCCACGAGCAGGGTGGCGGCGATGGCGAAGCGGGAGACGAGCGATTGGGAGAACATGAAAAATCCTTGAATAAACGATGGGGCAGGCGGTCAGCGCTGCCGTGGTATGCGAGAAGAGTGAGGGTGCACGGTGGCCCGTGCCCGCCGTTTTCAAAACGGTGCGAGGGCGAGTGGCGCCGCAGGCGGGGCGCGCGGCGGGAAAGGCGCGCGGCTGAGCGCCGGTACATGGGTCTGGCGCACCACATCCGCAGATGGGACATGCGGGAGCTGCTGCAGGCCGCGCCACGGGGGTGCATCCAGAGCGGGCAGCAGGGGCGGCAGGCACAGGGCGCAGTCCAGCGCATGCGCGGGGTCGGAGGCATCGTTGGTGCCCACCGCGCTGTTGCCGGCGGCAACCCAGCGCTCCTCGCCCGAGGCGGTGCAGACGCGCTCTAAATGGCCTGCCTGCACGAAGGGCGCTGCCGTCGCCACGCCCAGCGACACGGCAAAGCACGCCAACAACAGGCGTGCCAGGTGACGGGCGTTGCGCAGGATGTGCATGGTGGGCGCATTATCGGTGGGTGAGGGCGCGCCGGCCAGCCGCCAGCCACCCAAGTTGCGGCCCTGTGGCCAGGGCGTCAGAACGTGCGCGTGCCGGGCGCGGCGAGTTGACGCAGCTGGTGTGCATCGCACAGGCGCCAGGTGCGCCGCTCGCCGCGGATCCAGCCTTTGGCCTGCCACTGGGCGAGCAGGCGGTTCAGCGTCTCGGCGCGGATGCCCAGGCGCGCCGCCAGGTGCCGCTGGCTGGTGGGCAGCTCGACCGGCTCGCCGCCCTCGCTGCACCGCGCCACCAGGTAGGCGGCCAGGCGCTGCTGCGCATTGCTGCTGGTGAGCCAGTCCACCTCGTTCACGCAGTGGTACAGGCGCAGGCTCAGCGATTCCAGCAGCCGCAGCGCCAGCAGCGGGTGGCGCTCGCACGCCGTGCGCAACGCCTGCCGGGGAATGCGCCAGACCCGCGTGGCGCCTTGCGCGCGCGCCGTCATCGGATAGAGCCCGTGCGGCATGAACATGGCCGCCTCGGCCACCCACTGCCCGGGGGTGAAACAGTGCAGCATGCGCTCCTCGCCCGTGGCGTCATAGCGCAGCACTTCCACGGCACCCTGCGCGACCAGCAGGCAGTGGCAGGCGGCTTCGCCTTCGTGGAACAGCGTTTCCCCATCGGGGTGCGTGCGCGCGAGGGCATGCTGGGCCAGATCCTGCAATGCCGGCGCCGGCAAGCCCTGCAGCAGCGCGTTCGCAACCAACAGGCTGCTCGCCTCTCTGAAGCCGCTCTGTTGCGCGTCCGCCGCGCCGCCCGGGGGCCGCGATGGGCGCCAGGGGTGCGATGGGCCTGAATAGGTGGGGAGGAGAAGGCCCGCATCAAGCGGGCGAAGGGGCGGGAGAGCCGGGCTGGCGTGGAGCCCAGATCGCCATGAAAAAAGCCGAATCCGCGCTGCGGATTCGGCTTGGCTGTCTTTGGTGGGCCCTGAGTGACTCGAACACTCGACCAACGGATTAAGAGTCCGCTGCTCTACCAACTGAGCTAAGAGCCCTCTCTTTTCAGAGGTGCCGCGTTGCAGCACAGCCATGGATTATGCACCATTTTTTTGCCTCGCTGCGACGTCGGCCGAAAAATTTACATCAACAGGTGCTCGCCAGCGTTGTCGCCGCCCAGGATCACGTAATTCACCTTGCGGATGTCCATGAGCTTTTTGCCGCCCGAATAGCTGATGGAGCTCTGGATGTCCTGTTCCATCTCGGTCAGGGTGTCCGCCAGCTTGCCCTTGATGGGCTCCAGGATGCGCTTGCCCTCGACGTGCTTGTACTCGCCCTTGTTGAAGTCGGATGCCGAGCCGTAGTACTCCTTGTACAGCTCGCCGTCCACTTCCACGGTCTTGCCGGGCGATTCTTCGTGGCCCGCGAACAGCGAGCCCA
Source organism: Diaphorobacter sp. LR2014-1 (assembly GCF_002916785.1). Lineage (NCBI taxonomy): Bacteria > Pseudomonadati > Pseudomonadota > Betaproteobacteria > Burkholderiales > Comamonadaceae > Diaphorobacter > Diaphorobacter sp. LR2014-1. The sequence continues at coordinate 34,491 of NZ_MTBE01000004.1, forward strand.
CCATCACCATCGTGGCGCCAAAGCGCACGCTTTTGGCAATATCGCCGTGGCTGCGGATGCCGCCGTCGGCAATGATGGGCTTGGTGGCCACGCGCGCGCACCACTTCAGCGCCGACAACTGCCAGCCGCCCGTGCCGAAGCCGGTCTTGAGCTTGGTGATGCACACCTTGCCGGGGCCGATACCTACCTTGGTCGCGTCCGCGCCCCAGTTCTCCAGGTCGATCACGGCCTCGGGCGTGCCCACGTTGCCGGCGATCACGAAGGCCGCGGGGATCTTGGCCTTCAGGTACGTGATCATGTTCTTCACGCTGTCGGCGTGGCCGTGCGCGATGTCGATGGTGATGTACTCGGGGCAGATGCCCTCGGCCACAAAGCGGTCCACCGTGTCGTAGTCGGGCTGCTTCACCCCGAGCGAGATCGATGCGAAGCACCCTTGCGCATGCATGTCCTTGACGAATTGCACGTTGTCCAGGTCAAAGCGGTGCATGACGTAGAAGTAGCCGTTCTGCGCCAGCCAGGTGCAGATCTTCTCGTCGACCACCGTCTTCATGTTGGCGGGCACCACGGGCAGGCGAAAGCGGCGCCCGCCCAGCTCCACGCTGGTGTCGCACTCCGAGCGGCTTTCCACGCGGCACTTGCGCGGCAGCAGCAGGATGTTGTCGTAGTCGAAGATTTCCATGAGGTTCCAAGCTCCTGTAGAGGTCGCGCGCGAGGGATTTCGCGGGCGATGGGGCGCTTGGCCTGAAGACCGGTTTCGCGGATGGACCGGTGGCTGCGGCCTCATCGAACCCCGCTGTGCGCGGGCACAAAAAACCGGGCGTCAAGAAACTTGGGCCCGGTGCGCGATTGTAGGTCCTTTGCCCGGCTTGTGGTGCTCACTCGTCCTGCGCTGCGTGCACGCAGGCGATGATGGCGCGGGTGGCGGTGCGCTCGAGCGCCTGCATGTCGGGGCCTTCGGGTGCGGCCATGCAGGCGTGGGCCACCAGACCGTAGAGGAGGGTTTGCGCGCCCAGGGCGGCCGTGGCCGGGCTGTGCCCCTCGGGCCAGTCGTTTGCGGTCTTGATCGCGTGCGCCCAGGCCTGCACGAAGCGTTCGTACATCGCGAGATAGGCCTGCAGGCTGGAAAAGTGGCGCTCCAGCAGGTAGTGCGCGGCCCACTCCCGGGGGGGGCGCTGGTGGCGCGCGAGCACGGCCCGCACGATGGCCTGCACCTTGATGGCCAGCGGCGCGCCTTCGTGCTCGGCGCCTGCGCCGCGCAGTGCCGCCAGCAGCGCCTTGCTGCGCAGGTGCAGGCTCACGCGGGCCAGATCGTCCATGCTGCTGTAGTAATCGTAGAAGCTGCCGATGGCCGTGCCCGCGACGAGCGAGACCTCGCGCACCGTGACGGCGGCGTAGCTGCGCCGCTCCACCAGAACCTGAACAAAGGCCTCGCGCAGGGCGCGCGCGGTGTGGCGCGCGCGCTCCTGCCGCGGCCTGCGACGCGTGCCCGGCGCGGCGGCTGGCGCGCGTTTTCGCGTGGCCTGGTTAGAAGAGGTTCTGGAGGGTTTCATGGACCGTCGAATCCGAACATGTTTCGGGGCTGTGCCGCCTAGAATTTTTCTGTGTTGCCGACGGGTTTGCGGGGGCCTCCCTTGGACCGGCCGGAGCCTGAACAAAACCGCCATCCAGGCCGGGCCCGGGTGGCATTACAGGAGAAGCGCATGTTGGGGATCCACCCGGACAATCAGGTGCCGGAACTCAAAGACTATAACCTCTACACCAGCGACCCGCCGCTGCAGGCTGCGGTGCAGCGCGGCGGCGCGACCTGGCGCACGCAGGAACTCGTGCGCCAGGGTGCCGAGTATGGCGCGGCCGACACCTTGCGCGCGGGGGAAGAGGCCAATACGCACCTGCCCGAGCTGCACATCTATTCACCGACGGGCGCGCGCATCGACGAGGTGCGCTTTCACCCGGCGTGGCACCGCATGATGGCGATCGCCCGGCGCAACGGCATCTGCAACCTGCCGATGTTCGATGCGCGCCCCTCGGCCTGGGTGGCGTATGGCGCGTCGATCTACATGCATTGCCAGGTCGAGGCCGGCTCCACCTGTCCGAGCACGATGACCAAGGCGAGCATTCCCCTGCTGAGAAAAAACGCCCCGCTCTGGGCGCAGCTCGAATCCAAGCTCGCATGTGACGAGTACGACGCGCGCGACGTGGTTTCTCTGGACAAACCCGCACTCACCATCGGCATGGGCATGACCGAGAAGCAGGGCGGCAGCGACTTGCGCACCAATACCACCACGGCCGTGGCCGCCGGCAGTGGCGCCTGGGGCGATGAATACCTGATCAACGGCCACAAATGGTTCTTCTCGGCGCCCATGTGCGACGGGCATCTGGTGCTGGCCAACGCCCTAGAGGGTGGTCTGACGTGCTTTTTCGTGCCGCGCTGGCGCCCGGATGGAACGAAGAACGGCGTGCACATCCTGCGCCTGAAGGACAAGGTGGGCGATCGCTCCAACGGCAGCGGCGAGGTGGAATTTCATGACGCCTGGGGCGTGCGCGTGGGCGAGCTCGGGCGCGGCATTGCCACGACGGTGGAGATGGCCAGCCAGACGCGCCTCGACTGCGCGCTTGCGGGTGCGGGCCTGATGCGCCAGGCACTGGTGCAGGCGCTGCACCATGCGCGCCACCGCTTTGCGTTTGGCAAGGCGCTGGTGGACCAGCCGGCCATGACCGTCCTGCTGGCCGACATGGCGCTGGAGGCGCAGGCCGCGCTTCTGCTGGCGATGGATCTGGCCGAGCGCCATGGCAGCGATGAAGCCGCCGACGTGACGTGGCGGCGCATCCTCACCCCGGCGGCCAAGTTCTGGAACTGCAAGCGCTCGGTGGCCTTCACGGGCGAGGCGATGGAAGTCTTTGGCGGCAATGGCTACGTGGAAACCGGCCCCATGGGGCGGCTCTTCAGGCAGGCGCCGGTCAATTCGATCTGGGAAGGCTCGGGCAACGTGATGTGCCTGGATGTGCTGCGCGCCGTCTCGCGCGAGCCGCAGGCGGCGTTGCAGTTGCTGCAGGACCTGCGCGCGCAGCTGGGCGCAGAGCCACGCGTGGCGGCACGCCTCGATGGCCTGCAGGCCGCCTTGCGCGACCCCGAGCAACTGGCGCGGCGCGCGCGCTGGTTCGCGCAGGAGCTGGTGCTGGTGGCGCAGGCCGCCCTCATGCTGCGCCATGCGAGCGCGCAGGCCGCCGCGGCCTTCGTCGCCAGCCGCTTCGGCGGCGACTGGGGCATGGTGCTGGGCGCCGACTGCGGCACCAGCGATCCGGCGGCGCTGCTGCGTGAAGCCTGGGTCGAGTGAGGGCCTGAAAGAGATTTTCATGCGAGGAGACCCATCAAGATGATCGATTTCGTTTCGGTACTGGACCAGCACGCACGCACGCGAGGCCATGAGCTGGCCTTGCGCGCCGACGGGCGCGACTGGACTTACACGCAACTGGCCGAGCAGACGCGCCGCGCGGCGCACGTGCTGGCCGACGCGGGTGTGGTGGCGGGCGAGCGCATCGCCATCTTCACGCTGAACACGCCGGGGTTCGTGTTTGCGCTCTTCGGCGCGTGGCGCCTGGGCGCGGCCGTGGTACCGGTGAACCACAAGCTGCAGGCGCCGGAGGTGCAGTACGTGCTGCAACACAGCGGCGCGCGCGTGGCCGTGGTCGACGCCGCCCTTGCGCCCGTGGCGCGGCGTGTGCAGACCGGGGTGCGTTGGCTCGCGACGGCGGGTGATGCCGAGGGCTGGGCGTCGCTTGACGCGCTGATGGCTCAGGCCGAGCCATATGGGGCCGAGCACCCCGCGCCGGCGGGCGATGTCCTGGCTGAAGTCCTCTACACCTCGGGCACCACGGGCCGGCCCAAGGGCTGTCTGCACAACCACGCCAATCTGTTCCAGACCGCGGTGTGCGCGGCGGCATCGGTCTCGCTCACGCCATCGGACCGGGTGCTCACGGCCATGCCCATCTGGCATTCGTCGCCGCTCAACAACTGGTTCCTGGGCGCGCTGCTGATTGGCGCCGCCAATGTCCTGCTGCGCGAATACACGCCGCAGGCGTTTGCCGATGCGCTGGTGCGCGAGCGCATCACCTTCACCTTCGGCGCGCCGATCGCCTTGCTCGCGCCGCTGCAGGTGGTGGCTGGCATAGGTGAATATGACTTCGGCGCGATGCGCATGTGGGCCTGCGGCGGCGGGCCGCTGAGCGCCGACAACACCCGGCGCCTGATGGCGGGTTACCGTACCAGCCGCCTGATGCAGGTCTATGGCATGACCGAATCGGGGCCCCTGGGCGCGGTGCTCTATCCCGAGGAGGCCGAGCGCAAGGCGGGCTCCATCGGCCGCTGTGGCAATCCCGGCGTACTGCTGCAACTGCGCCGCCCCGATGGGCGCCCGTGCGCGGCGGGGGAAGTGGGCGAGATCCACCTGCGCAGCGCGTCGATGATGGAGGGCTATCTGGACGATCCGCAGGCCAGCACGGCGGCGTTCACCGAGGACGGCTGGTATCGCAGCGGCGATCTGGCGCGCATCGACGAAGAGGGCTACATGTTCATCGTCGATCGCATGCGCGACATGATCGTGACCGGCGGCGAGAACGTCTACTCCAGAGAAGTGGAAGACGCGCTCTCGGGGCATCCCGATGTGGCGCAAGTGGCCATCATTGGCCGTCCGCATCCGGACTGGGGCGAGACGGTGACGGCTATCGTCGTACCCAAGCCGGGTGTGGCGTTGCGGGAAGATGAACTCAAGCAGTTCCTGGAGCCGCGTCTGGCGCGCTACAAGATTCCGCGCATTTACGAGTTTCGCGCCGAACTGCCCTGCACGCCCAGCGGCAAGGTCCAGAAGCACTTGTTGCGTCACGTAGCGTCCATCTGACACGGGAGCATCCGGGCATTTTTACAATGCCTGGATGTTTCCTGATTCGTCCGTGCCGGCTGTTGCCGCACCCTTGCTCGCCCACCTCAACCCCGAGCAGCTCGCTGCCGTCACGCTGCCCGCGGGCCATGCGCTGATTCTTGCCGGCGCGGGTTCGGGCAAGACGCGCGTGCTCACCACGCGCATCGCCTGGCTGCTGCAGACCGGGCAGGCCTCACCCGGCGGCATCCTGGCCGTCACCTTCACCAACAAGGCCGCGAAGGAGATGCTCACGCGCCTCGCCGCGATGCTGCCGATCAGCGTGCGCGGCATGTGGATCGGCACGTTCCACGGTTTGTGCAACCGCATGCTGCGCGCGCACCACAAACTAGTGGATCTGCCGCAGACTTTCCAGATCCTGGATGCGCAGGACCAGCTTTCGGCCATCAAGCGCCTGCTCAAGGCGTACAACGTTGACGAGGAGCGTCACCCGCCCAAGCAGGTCGCGTGGTTCATCAACGGTTGCAAGGAAGAGGGGCTGCGCCCGGCGGGAGTGCCCGCGCCCAATGAAGAGACGAAAAAGCGCGTGGAGCTTTACCAGCTCTACGAGGCGCAGTGCCAGCGCGAGGGCGTGGTCGATTTCGCCGAGCTGCTGCTGCGCTCGTACGAGCTGCTGCGCGACAACGACCCGGTCCGCGCGCACTACCAGCGGCGCTTCGCGCACATCCTGGTCGATGAATTCCAGGACACCAACCGCCTGCAATACCTGTGGCTCAAGCAGCTCGCTGGCGACGTGGTCGATGGGCGGCTGGTGACCCAGGGCAGCGTGATGGCCGTGGGCGACGACGACCAGAGCATCTACGCCTTTCGTGGCGCGCGCGTGGGCAACATGCAGGACTTCGTGCGCGAGTTCGGCGTGGGCCAGCAGATCAAGCTGGAGCAGAACTACCGCTCCTACTCCAACATCCTGGACAGCGCGAACGCGCTGATCGCACACAATAGCCGGCGCCTGGGCAAGAACCTGCGCACCGAGCAGGGACCGGGGGAGCCGGTGCGCATCCACGAGGCCGAGAGCGACCTGATGGAGGCGCGCTGGCTGGTCGATGAAGTCCGTGCGCTGGCGGCGGGCGGCATGGCGCGCCAGCAGATCGCGGTGCTCTACCGCAGCAATGCGCAAAGCCGGGTCCTCGAATCTCAGCTCTTCAATGCGGGTGTGCCCTACCGCGTCTATGGCGGCCTGCGCTTTTTTGAGCGCGCCGAGATCAAGCATGCGCTGGCCTATCTGCGCCTGCTGGAGAACCCGCACGACGACACCAGCTTTGCCCGCGTGGTGAACTTTCCGCCGCGCGGTATCGGCGCGCGCACGCTGGAAACCTTGCAGGACAGCGCCCGCGCCAGCGGCTGCTCGCTCTGGGATGCGGTCAGCAGCGTGCCGGGCAGCGCGGGCGCGAAGCTCGGCGGCTTCGTTGCGCTGATCGACGTGATGCGCGAGCGCAGCCAGGGGCAGACGCTGCGCGCCATCATCGAGCAGGTCATCGATGAAAGTGGCCTGGCCGCGCACTACCGTCAGGACAAGGAGGGCGAGGACCGGCTGGAAAACCTGCAGGAGCTGGTGAGCGCGGCCGAGAGCTTCGTGATGCAGGAGGGCTTTGGCCGCGACGCGGTGGCGCTGCCGCTTGATGAGCAGATGGCCACGCTCAGCCAGAGCCCGGCGAGTCAGGGGCTGAATCCGGACGTGCCCATTGATGGCACGGCGATTGACGAGCCCACGGGCGAGACGCTCTCGCCGCTCGTGGCCTTTCTCACGCACGCGGCGCTGGAGGCGGGCGACAACCAGGCGCAGGCCGGGCAGGACGCGGTGCAGCTCATGACGGTGCACGCGAGCAAGGGGCTGGAGTTCGATGCGGTCTTCATCTGCGGACTTGAAGAAGGGTTGTTTCCACACGAGAACGCGATGAGCGACCGCGATGGCCTGGAGGAAGAGCGCCGCCTGATGTACGTGGCCATCACCCGCGCGCGCCAGCGCCTGTACCTGAGCCATTCGCAGACGCGCATGCTGCACGGGCAGACGCGCTACAACGTCAAGAGCCGCTTTTTTGATGAGCTACCCGAGGAGGCGCTCAAATGGATCACACCGCGCCAGGCAGGGTTTGGATCTTTTGCTCCTGATTCAGGAGCTGCTCGCGCTTACCAGTCGGGCGCTAGAGGCCAATTTGGCTTCAAGACCGAAGTATTCGCCAGTCCCCCCGTACCCCCGGTCAAGGCGGCGCCGGGCCATGGCCTGCGCGTGGGGCTGGCGGTGTTCCACACCAAGTTCGGCGAGGGCAAGGTGCTGGCCATCGAGGGCGCGGACGCCGACGCGCGGGCGCAGGTGCACTTTCCGCGCCACGGCACCAAGTGGCTGGCGCTGTCGGTGGCCAAGCTCACCATCGTCGAATAAGTGCTCGCCCAGAGACCGCGGCCTTCTGTCTTGCTTATTCAAAAGTAACTTGAAATTTCCCCGACATCGGGAGGCAGCGCGGGCTTCACGCCCAGGGAATGCCGCGTGGGGCTTGAGACGTATGGGGCCAGCGCATGTCCCTCATCGATTTTTCGGGATAACTTTTGATTACAGGAAACCCCGCTGGCACGCATTGCCGCGAATAAATTGCTCCTTGGGAATGAACGCCGCCAGCGCCCCTGTGATGCGCGTTCACTGTCAAGCACCACGCAAGGAGTAGAGATGGGGATGGAACACAGAGGAACCCTGGGTTGGATGGCGGTGGCCATGGCGGCGGTGTGGCTCGCGGGCTGCAAGGATCCGGCGGGCACGGCGGCGGTGCAGGCCTCCACACCGACTCCGGCCACGGCTCCACCCTCCGCCACGGCTGCGGCGCCGGCGGCGACAGCCACGGCGGCGCCTGCCGCAGCAGCGGTGGTTGCGGCTCCCCCTGGTGCTGCTCCGGCCGCGCCACGCACCTTGCCGCTGGGCGTGCAAGGCGTGGCACCGGCGGGGGTGACGGTGCGCGTCAAGAGTGTGCAGATCGGGGGGGACGCCACGGTGCTGGATGTGAGCATCTCCTTTGCCAACCGCATCACCGACTCCACCATGCTGGCGCTGGCCGATACCTACCTGCAGGACGAAAGCGGCGCGCGCCTGCACGTCAAGCGGCCGGACCACAACCGGGACATCACCATCCGCGAAGGCCAGACCCTGGATGGGCAACTGGTTTTCCTGGGCCGCGTGCTGCCCACCGCGCGCACGCTCAAGCTGGTCTTCAATGACGGCAACGATGGCGACAACATCGTGGCGCCGGGGCTGTCCATGGACCTGCCGCTGCAGGCGGGCTGATGGCGGTGCGGTGTTCGCCAGCCTGGCAGGCTGCCCTGTGGGCCGCGTGCTGCGCCGCTGTGGCCTCAGCAGCGCAACCATTGGAAGTGCGGCGCAGCAGCCAGTCGCTCGCGGCGACGCCCACCCATTTGCAACCAGCGGACGCTGCCCCGCTGACCCAATTGCAGCCGCACGTGACGCACGGCGGCCTGGTGCCGCGCGAGACCGAAACCCGGCTGCAGGTGGCGGCAGGGCCGGCCACGCTGCTGCGCGCGGCCGAGGTGCCGCCGCAGCGGCTGGAGCAGACCCGCGCGCTGCTGGTGGAACTGCAGGCCCAGCCCACGCCCGAGCAGGCCATCTCCATCGACCTGCCTGCCGATGTGTTGTTTGACTTTGACAAGGCCGAGTTGCGGGCCGATGCCGCGCGCTCGCTTGACAAGGCGGCCGAGCTGCTCAAGAGCTACCCCCAAGCGCCCATCGACGTGGTGGGACACACAGACGGCAAGGGGGGCGATGCCTACAACGACGCCTTGTCGCAGCGCCGCGCCGCCGCCGTTGCCGCCGCGCTGCAGTCGCGCACGGGGCGGCCGATCGCCACGCGCGGCATGGGCAAACGCCAGCCTGTCGCGCCCAATACCACGCCGGATGGGCGGGACGATCCCGATGGGCGCCAGCGCAACCGGCGCGTGCAGATCGTGATCGGGGCATTGCCGGTGCGGTAGGGGATAGGACCCGGGCCCGCGCGTGGCTCAGGCGCTGTGGGCCTGTGTGTTCCTCGCGCGTACACAGAGGGCCCGGCGTGCGAAACAATGTCTTGAAGATGTCATGTACACGTCATGCGGGCGCAACAGACGTACTCCAGGATCGCGGGACCTTGATTGCCACTACCGAGTCCAACGACCCATGAACACCACGATCGTTTCCGAGTACGACGACAATGAAATCGTCAACCATTCGTCCAACCAGCACATCGACAGCGTCCTGGCCGCGCGCCTGAGCCGTCGCAGCGCCCTCAAGGGCGGTGTCGGCGCCACCACTGCGGCTCTGCTGGGCGGCGTGAGCCTGAGCGCCTGCGGCGGCGGCAGCGACGATGACGAAACTCCCGCACCCGAGCCGATCCGCCTCAACTTCAATGCCGTCGCCAAGAGCAACGCCGACCTGGTAACGGTACCCGAGGGTTACCAGGTCAGCATCCTGCACGCCCTGGGCGACCCGATCCACTATGGCGACGAGTCCTGGAAGGACGATGGCTCCGAGACGGCCGAGTCCTATGACCGCCGCATCGGCGACGGCCACGACGGCATGTACTACTTCGGCATGTCCGACGACGGCAAGTTCGACCCCAGCCGCTCCGACCGCGGCCTGTTGTGCGTGAACCATGAGTATGTGGTTGCGCCTTATGGTCTGCATCCCACGGGGCGCATCACGGTGGACGGCAAGCGCCCGGCCGAGCAGGTGGACAAGGAAATCCGCGCCCACGGTGCCAGCGTGGTGGAAGTCAAGCGCAAGAGCGGCAGCAACGAGATGGAGATGGTGCGCGGCTCCAAATACAACCGCCGCATCACCTCGGCCACGCCGATGGACTTTGGCGGCCCCGCCGCCGGCAACGCCAAGCTGTTCAACAAGCTCTCGCCGGACGGCAAGCAAGCCTTCGGGATGAACAACAACTGCGCCAACGGCTATACGCCCTGGGGCACCTATCTGACGTGCGAGGAGAACTTCCTGAACGTCATCGGCCGTGCCGCCGGCGACGACGCCCAACGCTCCGCCACCGAAATCGTGGCCCTGAAGCGCTATGGCTTGCCCGAGAACCGCAAGAGCCCTTACCTCTGGGACACCGCCGAGGGCGAGCAGTACCAGCGCTGGAACAGCAAGGTGAGCGCCGCCAGCGCCGCTGAGGACTATCGCAACATCTTCAACACCTTCGGCTGGGTGGTGGAGATCGACCCCTTCCGCCCCGACAGCAAGCCCGTCAAGCGCACGGCGCTGGGCCGCTTCAACCATGAAGGGGCATGGCCGGCGCCCGCCAAGGCCGGCGAGCCGATCGTCATCTACTCTGGCGACGATGCGCGCAACGAGTACGTGTTCAAGTTCGTGTCCGATGCCAAGTGGGATCCGAAGGACATCAACGGCGGCGTGGCCGCCGGTGCCAAGTACCTGGACAAGGGCACGCTGTACGCCGCCAAGTTCAACAACGATGGCAGCGGCGAGTGGCTGGAACTGACGTTCGGCAAGAACGGCATCGACGCCACCAACGCGCTGTACCCGTTCGCCGACCAGGCCGATGTGGTCATGCACTGCCGCCTGGCGGCCGACGCCCGCGGCGCGACCAAGATGGACCGTCCCGAGTGGGGTGGCGTGAACCCGTTGAACAACGAGGTGTACATGACCATGACCAACAACTCGCAGCGAACGGCCGCCACGCTGAACGCCGCCAACCCGCGCGTGGGCAACACCAATGGCCACATCATCCGCTGGAAGGAAGAGGGCGGCCAGGCGGGTACCAAGTTCCAGTGGGACGTGTACCTGTTCGGCGCGCGCAGCGACAACAAGCAGAGCGAGAACCTGTCGGGCCTGACCGCCGTGAACGATTTCTCCAGCCCCGACGGCCTGCATTTCGACCAGCGCAGCGCCAATGCCGGCGGCCTGCTGTGGATCCAGACCGACGACGGTTCCTACACCGATGTGACCAACTGCATGATGCTGGCCGCCATTCCCGGCAAGGTCGGTGACGGCGGCAAGGTCACCACCAAGGAGGGCCAGGCCACGATCATGGGCTCCAAGCCCACCGAGGCCACGGTGCGCCGCTTCCTGGTCGGCCCGTTCGACTGCGAGATCACGGGTGTGGTGGTCACGCCCGACGGCAAGACGCTGTTCTTCAACGTGCAGCACCCGGGCGAGGATGCTGAGAAGGCCAACTTCGCCACCAGCACCTTCACCAGCTACTGGCCCGGCAACCAGCCTGGGATCACCAGCAGCCACAAGGGCCTCAAGCGTCCGCGCTCGGCCACCGTGGTGGTGACGCGCAAGGACGGCGGCACGATCGGTATCTAACCGGCTTGCACGGGAGCCGTCTCTCGCCTTGCGCGCAGGACGGCTCCGCGGTACTTCCAACCCGCCTCTGGCGGGTTTTTTCTTGCCTGTTCAGGGCGAGGGCGCGGGTGGAACCTTGTTCGCTGAGGAGCAGCCACCCCAAGCGCACTGTTTGGCTCGGGGCACGCCCGGGTACGCCGAAGCGCGCGGGGACTCGGCCCGCTCCGTCCGAATATCTGGAAGCACGGGACCGGGCGGAGCGCCCCGACGACTCCGCTGGCGCAGCTTTATGAATCCTGCTCGGGTGACGCCGCAGCGGACGAGTCGCCGTGGTCGTGGTGGGGCGCGTCGAAGCTGTCGCGGAACGTGAACACCACCGACGAGAAGAACATGGCGGCCAACATCATCGCCGTCGCCACCATGATGCCGCCGGCCATGCCGGCGCCCAGGCCGATGGCGCTCAGCATCGTGACCAGCAGGCTGATGACCACGCCTGCGCCGAGGAACACGCCCATCCACGACAGCCCATACACCGTGAAGGCCCCGAAGTTGCGCAGGCAGGCGACGATGCTGAAAAACAGCGCCTTCACGGGCGGCACGTTGTGCCAGTGCACCAGGCCGGGCGCGTGCCAGAACAGCAGCGACAGCGGCACGTACAGCAGCAGCGACAGCCACATGGCCGCCTGGAAGCTGCCCGACTCGGCCATCTCGCGCGTCAGCGGCTCGCCGCCCAGGTACACGCGTGCGAACTGCCCGCCGTCCACCAGGGCCGACAGCCCCATCAGGCCGAGGAAGCCCACGGCGTAGAGCGCGCCCAGGGTCAGCATGTGGTTCAGCCGCTGCTTGCCGGTGCGAAACGCCACCAGCAGCAGTGCGGGCGTGGGCACGCGGTCCTGGCTGGCCTCGGCCGCGGCCACCATCATGGCCAGCGTGGCCGAGGGCAGCAGGCCCAGCGCCACGGCGGGACCGATCAGCGGCAGCATGGTGGCCAGCGACATCGCCGCCATGGTCATGAAAAACAGCGCGGCCAGCGCCATGGGCTGGCGCCAGAACACGCGAATGCCCAGGCGTACCCATTCCAGGCCCGCGCGCGCGGGGACGATGTGCAGTTTCATGGATTGGAAATCGAAGGTGGAGCGCCGCGGCAGCGGTGCGGGCGCATGGGGGAATTTACCCCAGTTGCCGCTGCACAGGCCGCAGCGGTGGATGAAACCAACGGTTATGTGTGGAGTGGCTGTTGCGCGGCGCGCGGCGCACCATGGTGGCTACAGAGTCACCGGATGGGCCGCGCGCTGGCGCAGCACGCGCTCAAAGTGTGTGGGATCGTGGGGCTTGAGCATGGCGGCCTCGCGCGGCAGGTAGAAGTCCCACAGGCGCGAGATCCAGAAGCGCAGCGCCCCGGCCCGCAGCATGGCGGGCAGCAGGGCGCGTTCAAGCACGGTGAGCGGGCGCACGGCCTGGTAGGCGTCGATCATGGCCTGGGCGCGCGGCGCGGCGTGCGCGCCTGTGGACAGGTCGATGCACCAGTCGTTCAGGCACACGGCCAGATCGAAGAGGAAGGTGTCCACGCCCGCGAAATAGAAGTCGAAGAGGCCCGTGAGTTCCTCGCCTTCGAACATCACGTTGTCGCGGAACAGATCGGCATGGATGGGGCCGCGCGGCAGCGCCGCGTAGGCGCTGGAGGCCGCCACATGGTTCTGGTAGGCCAGTTCGGACTGCAGCAGCGCCGCCGGCTCGGCGCCGATGTGCGGCAGTACCACCGGCACGGTCTCGTTCCACCAGGGCAGGCCGCGCAGGTTGGGCTGCTGGCGTTCATAGCCGCTTGCTGCCAGGTGCATGCGCGCCAGCATGGTGCCCACGGCCGCGCAGTGCGCTTCCTGGGGGCTGAGCTGGCTCTTGCCGCGCAGCTTGGTGGCCAGCGCAGCAGGCTTGCCGCACACCTGGTGCAGGATCTCGCCATGCTTGTCGGCCTGCGGGTCCGGCACGGGGATGCCCGCGTGCGCCAGATGCTTCATCAGGTGCAGGTAGAAAGGCAACTGCTCTGCGGTGAGGCGCTCGAACAGCGTGAGTACGTACTCGCCCTGCTCGCAGGTGACGAAGTAGTTGGTGTTCTCGATGCCGCCCTCGATGCCGCGCAGCTCGAGCAGCTTGCCCAGCTGCAGCCGGCGCAGCAATTCGCGCGCCTCTTTGGTGGAGACTTCGGTGAAAACGGCCATCGGTCAGTACGTCAGTGCACGCGGCGTGCTGAAAAAAGCGGGGGAAGGAGCGGGCGATACGGGCCGCCCAGGAATGCCGCGTTGGCTGCGGTCAGAAATTGCGCAAGTTCCACACGCGCGGTGCGGTCACGGTGTCCGACTCGTTGAAGTTGCCGGGGCGTGCGCGGGCTCCGTCGTTGGAGCGCACTTCATACGCGGGCAGCGGCGTGCCGGTCTTGGGTTGCACGGTGATGCTCTGCGTCTGCCCGCCCACGCGCAGCTCTTGCACGCGGCTGCCGGCGTCCTCCACCACGATGTGCTCTACGCGCTGGTTGTGGCGCCCTTCAGCCTGCTGCTCTCTTTCCAATAGCTGGCCGCGCCCGTCCGCACTGGGTTGAATGGCATTTTGGCTTGCATTCTGAGCCAGGGCGGGAGCACTGGCCAGGGCCAGCAGCAGGAAGGTGGAGTGGAGAGCGCGCATGGCGCGATTGTAGGCGCCGTGCGCCGGCGTGCGCGCTCAGCGCTGCGGTGGGCAGGTGCTGGCGCTGCAGACCTGTGTGTACTTGCCGATGAAGGTGCGGAAGTTCTTGCCGAGCTTGCCCATCTCCTCGCATACGTCGCCGCGCGCATCGAAGGCAAAGCCCTGCGTGCCGGCGGCATTGAACAGCTCCACGCGCGTGAGGCCCAGGCGCGCGAACTGCGCTGGGTCGTGCCACTGCTGCGCGCAGATGTTGTGGAAGACGAAGGTGTTGTACACCAGCTCGGTGACCTCGGGCTTGTTCATCTGCGCGCGCAGCACGCCGCCGTCAAACTGTGCGGCACTGATGCCGTGCAGCGACTTCTGCATCGAAGGCGGCACGTTCTTGAAGTCCGGGTTGGCCCACGCCAGGGTGGTGGTGGCGCAGGCGAGGAGGGCGAGCAGGTGGTGTTTCATGGGGCAGCCTTGGGGAGAGGGGAGGGCGCGGCGCACCGCCGGGCCATGGCGACGGATTGTGCCGCTTTCCACTGCACCTGCCCGCGTGCGGGGTGCTGATTGCGATGGCGGCCACGGCCGATGAGCGTGGGAGAATTCGCCGATGACACGCCCCAAGACCCTGGTGCTGGTGGATGGCTCCAGCTACCTGTACCGCGCATTCCATGCCATGCCCGACCTACGCGCCGTGCCGGGCGATCCCGCCAGCGCCCCCACGGGGGCCATCCGCGGCATGATCAACATGCTGCAGGCGCTCAAGAAAGAAGTCCCGGCCGACTACGCCGCCTGCGTTTTCGATGCCAGCGGCCCCACTTTTCGCGATGCGCTGTACCCCGAGTACAAGCAGCACCGCGCGCCCATGCCCGATGACCTGCGTGCGCAGATCGAGCCCATCCACGAGGTGGTGCGGCTGCTGGGCTGGCCGGTGCTGTGTATCCCCGGCGTGGAGGCCGACGACGTGATCGGCACGCTGGCTGCTACCGCCGCCGGCCAGGGCATGCAGGTGGTGATCTCCAGCGGCGACAAGGACCTGAGCCAGCTGGTGAACGAACACATCACCATCATCGACACCATGAACGGCAAGAAGCGGGACGTGGCCGGCGTGACCGCCGAGTTCGGCGTGCCCCCGACGCTCATGGTGGACTACCAGGCCCTGGTGGGCGATGCCGTGGACAACGTGCCCGGCGTGCCCAAGGTCGGCCCCAAGACCGCCGCCAAATGGCTCACGGAATACGGTTCGCTGGATGCGCTGCTGGCCAACGCGGGCGCCATCAAGGGCGTGGCCGGCGAGAACCTGCGCGGGGCGCTGGACTGGCTGCCCACCGCACGCACGCTGGTCACCATCAAGACCGATTGCGACCTGGCAGGCCACCTCGATGGCCTGCCTGCTATCGATGCGATAGCTGTTGGCGCTGAGCAGGCGGACGCGTTGCGCGATTTTTATCAAAAGTATGGCTTCAAGAGCCTGGCACGCGCGCTGCCGTCCGCGGTGGTGCCGGATGCTGGCGCCAGCGGAGACCTCTTCGCCACGCCCGACGCCAGCGCCGTCGCCGTGCAGGCGCAGCAGCGCGAGGTGACCTACGACACCATCCTCACCTGGGAGCAGCTCGACGGCTGGCTCGCGCGCCTGAAGGCCGCGCCGCTGGCGGCGCTGGACACCGAGACCACGTCGCTGGACGAGTTGCGCGCCGAGATCGTGGGCGTGTCCTTCAGCGTTGAGCCCGGAGCCGCCGCTTACATCCCGCTGGCGCACAACGGCCCTGACGCGCCGCCGCAGCTGCCGTTGGCCGAGGTGCTGGAGCGCCTGCGCCCCTGGCTGGAAGACCCGGCCTGCCCCAAGCTGGGCCAGCACGTGAAGTACGACCGGCATGTGTTCGCCAACCATGGCATCCAGGTGCGCGGCTATGCGCACGACACCATGCTGCAAAGCTACGTGCTGGAAGTGCACAAGCCCCATGGCCTGGCCAGCCTGGCCGAGCGCCACACGGGCCGCACCGGCATCAGCTACGAAGACCTGTGCGGCAAGGGGGCCAAGCAGATCCCGTTTGCCCAGGTCCCGGTGGACAAGGCTGCGGCCTACTCGTGCGAGGACTCCGACCAGACGCTGGATGTGCACCGCGTGCTATGGCCCCAGCTGCAGGCCGACGACAAGCTGCGCGGCATCTACGAGCTGGAGATGGCCTGCAGCGAGACCTTGTTTCGCATCGAGCGCAATGGCGTGCTGATCGACGCGGGCAAGCTGGCCGCCCAGAGCCACGCGCTGGGCCAGCGCATCGTGCAGCTGGAGCAGGAGGCGTACGCCATCGCCGGCCAGCCCTTCAACCTGGGCTCGCCCAAGCAATTGGGTGAAATCTTCTTCGACAAGCTGGGCATGCCCGTGGTGAAGAAGACCGCCACCGGCGCGCGCAGCACCGACGAAGAGGTGCTGGAGAAGCTGGCCGAGGACTACCCGCTGCCCGCCAAACTGCTGGAACACCGCAGCCTGTGCAAGCTCAAGGGCACCTACACCGACAAACTCAGCACGCTGGCGGACCCGCGCACCGGCCGTGTCCACACCCACTACGCGCAGGCCGTGGCCGTCACCGGGCGGCTGTCCAGCAACGAGCCCAACCTGCAGAACATCCCCATCCGCACGCCGGAGGGCCGGCGCGTGCGCGAGGCCTTCGTGGCACCCGCGGGCCGCGTGATTGCCAGTGCCGACTACAGCCAGATCGAGCTGCGCATCATGGCGCACATCAGCGGCGACGAGGCGCTGCTGCACGCCTTCCGCGAGGGCCTGGACGTGCACCGCGCCACGGCGGCCGAGGTGTTCGGCGTGGCGCTGGACCAGGTGAGCAGCGAGCAGCGCCGCTACGCCAAGGTCATCAACTTCGGCCTGATCTACGGCATGAGCAGCTTCGGCCTGGCCAAGAACCTGGGTATCGAGACCAAGGCGGCGGCGGCCTACATCGACCGCTACTTCCAGCGCTACCCCGGCGTGAAGCAGTACATGGAAGAGACCAAGGCCCAGGCCAAGGCGCGCGGCTACGTGGAGACCGTGTTCGGCCGGCGCCTGTACCTGCCGGAGATCAACTCGCCCAACGGCCCGCGCCGCGGCGCGGCCGAGCGCGCCGCCATCAACGCGCCCATGCAGGGCACGGCGGCCGACCTCATCAAGAAGGCCATGGTGGCCGTGCAGGGCGAGCTGGACGCGCGCAAGCCCGAGGTGCTCATGATCATGCAGGTGCACGATGAACTGGTGTTCGAGCTGCCCGAGGGCGAGGTGGACTGGCTGCGCCGTGAGATCCCGCGCCTGATGGCCGGCGTGGCCGCGCTGCAGGTACCGCTGCTGGCCGAAGTGGGCGTGGGGCCCGACTGGGACAAGGCGCACTGATAGCGCTTGTCGCCCGGTGGCGCGGGCGGGTCGCATGCGCAAAACGGCCATTGCCGCTACATTGGCACGCCATGCCTCCTGGCCAGCGCCGGGGGGCGTTCGTCCCCCAACCCTTGCCACCCCTTGCCACCCCTTGCCAGGAGCCTCCGTCATGCACAGCGATCTCCAGAACGACTTCGATGCACTCGTCCCCGGCCGTAGCACGGCAGCCGGCGCCAGCCGCCGCACCGCGCTGGGCGTCATGCTGGGGGCCGGCTATGCCGCCGCGGCCGCGCCGGTGATGGCGCAGACAGCGGTCTCCACCCCGGCCGACGGGCTCACGGCGGGGGAGGTGCACTTTGCGGTGAACGGCTTTGACGTGCGCGCCTACCGCGCGGCGCCGCAGGGCAAGACGGGGCTGCCCGTGGTGCTGGTGATTTCAGAGATCTTCGGCGTGCACGAGTACATTGCCGACGTTTGCCGCCGCCTGGCGCACGAGGGCTACCTTGCCGTTGCCCCCGACCTGTTCGCGCGCCAGGGCGACCCGCGCGCCTACAGTGAAGTCGCCAAGCTCATGAGCGAGCTGGTGTCCAAGGTGCCCGATGCCCAGGTCATGGCCGACCTGGATGGCGCCGTGCAATGGGCCGGAGCCCATGGCGGTGACCTCCAGCGCGTGGGCATCACCGGCTTTTGCTGGGGCGGCCGCATCACCTGGCTCTACGCCGCGCATGGCCCGGTGAAGGCCGGGGTGGCCTGGTATGGCCGTCTGGTGGGGCAGGCCAGCGCCCTGAATCCCAAGCACCCCGTGGACCTGGCGCCCATCCTCAAGGCACCCGTGCTGGGTCTGTATGGCGAAAAAGATGCCGGCATACCTCTTGACACGATTGATAAGATGAAAAGCGCCCTGTCAGAAGGGTCTGCCGCAGCGAAAGCCTCGCGGTTCGTGGTCTACCCGGACGCGCCGCATGCCTTCCATGCCGACTACCGCCCGAGCTTTCGCAAGGAAGCCGCGCAGGACGGCTGGAAGCGCACGCTGGCCTGGTTCAAGCAGCACGGCGTGGCGTGAGCCGCGGCAGCCAGCACGCACACAAGCCCTTCGGGGCTTTTTTTGATGGCGCGGAGAGTTTGGTTTTGATTGAAATTGGCATCTAGGCCAATAAGAGAAAGCGCAAGCAGCTATGACATTGATAGCAATCATCCTGGCCACGTTGGCCGCGGGCATTGGCAGTGTGTGGGTGGCGGCGGCGCTGCTGCGCCTGGGCATGGGCACGCGCCAGCGCGTGGGGCCGCAGCACCTGCTGAGCCTGGCCGCGGGCGCGCTGCTGGCCACCGCCTTCATGCATCTGCTGCCCGAGGCGTTCGAGAGCCAGGCCAGTGCGCACGACCTGTTTGCCACGCTGCTGCTGGGGCTGGTGTTCTTCTTCCTGCTGGACAAGGCCGAGCTGTGGCACCACGGCCATGAGCACAGCCCGTCCGAGCGGCACATCCATGGCCAGGGCCACCACGACCACCACCCTGACCACGCGCACGACCACCACCATGGCCCGGGCCAGCACGGGCATGGCGGCTGGGCGTTGCTGACCGGCGACAGCGTGCACTGCTTTGGCGACGGCGTGCTGATCGCCTCGGCCTTCATGGCGGACACGCGGCTGGGCGTGGTGGCCGCGCTGTCGGTGCTGGCGCACGAGGTGCCGCACCACATCGGCGACCTGGTGGTGCTGCGCCACAGCACCCGCCACCGCAACGCGGCGCTGCTCAAGGTCTCGCTGGCGGGCGCGCTGACGGCGCTGGGCGGCCTGGTGGGCTACTACCTGGTGGGGCTGTGGGACGGCGGGCTGCCGTATTTCCTGGCCATCGCCTCCAGCAGCTTAGTGTACGTGGCGCTGGCCGACCTGATCCCGCAACTGCAAAAACGCCTCTCGGCCGCGCAGACGCTGGCGCAGATCGCCTGGCTGGCGGCCGGCATCGCGGTGGTGACCTTTGTGAGCGGGCTGGCGCACGCGCATTGAGCACGGCAGCGCGTTCGCCGGTGTGCGCGCCGCGCCTGCCTGCCCGGGGAGGACCGCGGCGCCAGTCCAAGGGCCGGCGGCCGCGCAGAGGGTGCAGCCGTTTAGAGGGTGCGGGCGTGTGGGCGCCTGGAACGCCGTGAACGCCGCAGCCGTATCAACCCGTGGCCAGCGCCTCGCGCACCCCGGCCACCTGGCGGCGTGAGACCGGCAGGGGCTCGGTGAGTCCATGCAGGCGCACGGCCCAGCCTTCGCCCTCCTCGGCGTCGTAATAGCGCTCCAGCGCGCGCATGGCGCGGCGGGCCACCAGCGTGCTGCGGTGCACGCGCAGAAAGTGGCCCGCGTGGCGCGCCTCCAGGTCGGACAGCGCGCTGTCGATGACGAAGCTGCGCGTGAGGGTGCGCACCGTCACGTATTTCTGCTCGGCGCGCAGGAACAGCACGTCGTCCAGCGGCACGCGCTCGGTGCGCCCGCGCTCCTGGATCAGCAGCACCTCGCAGCTGGGTGCCGGCAGCGGCGAGCGCGTGGGAGCGGCGCTGGGGGCGGCGGCGCGCTGCGCCTTGGCCAATGCCTGCTGCAGGCGCTGCAGGCGCACGGGCTTGGTCAGGTAGTCCACGGCATCCAGTTCGAAGGCCGACAGCGCATGGTCCGCGTGGGCGGTCACGAACACGATGGCCGGCGGGTGCGGCAGGCGCTGGATGTGGTGCGCCAGTCCCAGGCCGTCCTGGCCGGGCATGTGGATGTCCAGCAGCACCACGTCCACCGCGCGGCCGCCGCTGGCCTCGAGCTGCGCCAGCGCGTCCGCGGCGTGCGCGGCCTCCGTCACGCTGTGGCGGGGGTCGCAGTCGGCCAGCAGCGTGCGCAGGCGGCTGCGGGCCAGGAGTTCGTCGTCCACGATCAGGATGTGCATGGGGCGTCGACTGTAGTGGATGTGGCGTGCCGCGTGGCCCGGGGATTCAGGGCGCGGGCAGCGAGATGCGCACCTGGTACAGGCCGCCCTGTACGCCGGCGCTGAAGTCGCAGTCCACGTCGTGCAGCAGGCGCAGGCGGTCGCGCACGTTTGCCTGGGCGATGCCGTGGCCGCGCGGCGCTTCCTCGGCCGTGGGGCGATCGGTGGGCAGGGTGTTGGTGATGGTCAGCACCACGCGGCCGCCGCGCCGCTCGGTGGCGATGCGCAGCTTGCCCCCGCGCGCGCTGGGCTCCACGCCGTGCTTGACCGCGTTTTCCACCAGCGGCTGCAGCAAGAGCGGCGGCAGGCGCGCGGCGTTGGCGCGCGCATCCAGCACCCATTGCACGCGCATGCGTTCGCCAAAGCGCACCTGCTCGATGTCCAGGTAGCGGCGTGCCAGCACGATCTCTTCCTCCAGCGTGGCGGACTCGCCCTGCTCCACCAGGGCGTGGCGGAACAGGTCGCTCAGGTCTTCCAGCAGCGCCTCGGCCTTGGCGGGTTCGTCGCGCACCAGGGCGATGGCGCTGTTGAGCGTGTTGAACAGGAAGTGCGGGCGGATGCGCGCCTGCAACTCGGTCAGGCGCGCGGTGGTGGCGGCGGGCGTGCGCGCGCGTGCGCGCATTTTCAGCGCGGTGACCAGCAGCGCCGCCAGCAGCGCGCCGCTGGCGGCGCTGGCCAGCCACGGTGGCGGGGCGCCCGCGGGGCCGCTGGCCAGGGCCAGCATGGCGCAGGCCAGCAGGCCGGCCAGTGCGCCCAGCAGCACGCCGGCGGCGTACTGCAGCGGCTCCTGCAGGCGCTGCAGCGCTGTCTTGAGGCTGCAGGCCGTGATCAGCCAGGCGAGGGTGGCCGGCAGCGCGCCGCCCGTGAGCAACGCCAGGCGCGCCAGCCATTCGGCCAGGCTGCCCGCGCCGAACAAGGCGCCCACGCCCAGCACCAGTTCCACGAACAGCACGGCGCGCAGCACCACGCCCACCTGGCAGGCGTCGAACACCAGCGCGCGGCCGCGTACCGCGCTGCGCGGTGCGGCTTCGGGCAGGGCGGCGGGGCGGGTCGATAAAATTTGCGTCTCTTGCATTGCGGCATCCGGGCGTTCCGGGTGTCGAAACCCCCGGATTATTGCCCCCATGTCCTCTTCTTCCGCCTCGCAACCGTCCCACGACCAGCTCGCCACCAAGGCCCAGGCCTGGTCGGCCTTGTTCTCCGAGCCCATGAGCGATCTGGTCAAGCGCTATACGTCGAGCGTGTTCTTCGACAAGCGCCTGTGGCAGGCCGACATCGCGGGCAGCCTGGCCCATGCCGAGATGCTGGCCGCGCAAGGCATCATCAGCGCGCAGGACCACGCCGACATTCAGAAGGGCATGGCCCAGATCACGCAGGAGATCGCGTCCGGCGCGTTCGAGTGGAAGCTGGACCTGGAGGACGTGCACCTGAACATCGAGGCGCGCCTGACCCAGCTGGTGGGCGACGCCGGCAAGCGCCTGCACACCGGCCGCAGCCGCAACGACCAGGTGGCCACCGACGTGCGCCTGTGGCTGCGCGGCGAGATCGACCTGATCGAGGGCCTGCTGAGCGAGCTGCAGCTGTCGCTGGTCGAGGTGGCCGAGCAGAACGTCGAGGTGATCCTGCCCGGCTTCACCCACCTGCAGGTGGCGCAGCCCGTGAGCTTTGCGCACCACCTGCTGGCTTACGTGGAGATGTTTGCACGCGATGCCGAGCGCATGCGCGACGTGCGCCGCCGCGTGAACGTGCTGCCGCTGGGCTCCGCCGCGCTGGCCGGCACCACCTACCCGCTGGACCGCGAGCGCGTGGCCAAGACGCTGGGCATGGAGGGCGTGTGCCAGAACAGCCTGGACGGCGTGAGCGACCGCGACTTCGCCATCGAATTCACGGCCGCCGCCAGCCTGTGCATGGTGCACGTGAGCCGCCTGTCCGAAGAACTCATCATCTGGATGAGCCAGAACTTCGGCTTCATCCGCATCGCCGACCGCTTCACCACCGGCTCGTCGATCATGCCGCAGAAGAAGAACCCCGACGTGCCTGAACTCGCACGCGGCAAGACCGGCCGCGTGGTCGGCCACCTGATAGGCCTGATCACGCTGATGAAGGGCCAGCCCCTGGCCTACAACAAGGACAACCAGGAGGACAAGGAGCCGCTGTTCGACACGGTGGACACGCTGAAGGACACGCTGCGCATCTTCGCCGAGATGATCGGCGGCCAGATGAACCCCGCCACCGGCTGCAAGGACGGCGGCATTACCGTGAACGCCGATGCCATGCGCGCCGCGGCGCTCAAGGGCTACGCCACCGCCACCGACCTGGCCGACTACCTCGTCAAGAAGGGCCTGCCGTTCCGCGACGCGCACGAGACCGTGGCCCACGCGGTGAAGGCCGCCGTGTCGCACGGCGTGGACCTGTCGGAGCTGCCGCTGGCCGTGCTGCAGGGCTTTCACCCGGCGATCGAGAAGGACGTGTTCGATGCCCTGAGCCTGCAGGGCTCGCTGAACGCGCGCAACACCCTGGGCGGCACCGCGCCCGCGCAGGTGCGCACGCAGCTGGCGCGCCACCGTGCGCGGCTGTCCGCCTGATTGCCCGTCAAAAATAGGAGCTGTCAGCGCTTGATGTAGGCGGTTTTCAGTATGTTTTGATGCTGAAACGCTTTGCTGGCAAGCGCGAACAGCTCCTGAATTTGTATCGCCCTGCCGCCCCAGGAGAGCCACCATGAACCTGCACCGCCGCCACCTGCTGGCCCGCGCCGTTGCCGCCAGCGTGCTGCCGGCGTTGCCCGCCTGGGCCGACGGCACCAAGCCGGTGCGCATCCTGGTGGGCTTTCCGCCCGGAGGCGGCTCGGATGCCATCGCCCGCCTGCTGGCCGACAAGCTCAAGGACGTGCTGGGCACCCCCGTGGTCGTGGACAACCGACCCGGCGCGGGCGGGCAGATCGCGGCGCAGGTGCTCAAGGCCGCGCCGGCCGACGGGACCACGCTGTTCCTCACGCACGACCACACCCTCTCCATCCTGCCGCTGGTGGTGAAGAACCCCGGCTTCGACCCGGTGAGCGACTTCGTGCCCGTGGCGGGCTTTGCCACCTTCGTGAACGCGTTTGCCGTTTCGGGCGGCACGCCCGCGCGTTCGTTCAACGAGTATGTGCAGTGGCTCCAGGCTGCGCGGGGCGGCCAGGGCGCGGTGGGCGTGCCGGCGCCGGCATCCACGCCGGAGTTTCTGGTCAAGCTGCTGGGCCGCAAGTACCGGCTGGACCTGGTGGCCGCTCCCTATCGCGGCAGCGCGCCCATGATCGGCGACATGCTGGGCAACCAGATCGCGGCGGGCGTGGGATCGGTGCAGGACTTCATCGAGCACCACCGCGGCGGCAAGCTGCGCGTGGTGGGCGTGCTGGGCACGCAGCGCCAGGCCGCGCTGCCCGATGTGCCCACGTTCGACGAACTGGGCCTCAAGGGCTTCGAGGACCTGCCGTACTACGGCATCTACGCGCCGGCCGGCACGCCCGGCGCTTTCATCGCGCAGTTCTCCGCCGCACTGGCGCAGGTGCTGGCGCAGCCCGCGGTGCATGAGCAGCTCACCACCCTGGGCCTCACCGTGGGCCACATGGCGCCCGGACAACTGGCCGCGCGCCAGAAGGCCTACACCGCAGCCTGGGCGCGCATCATCCGCAACAGCGGCTTCACGGCGCAGTAGGCGTGCAGTAGCCGCGCGGTAGGGGCGCGGTAGGGGCGCACCCCGGCCGCTGCCCCGCAGACCAGCGCAGGCCCGCGCTCACGCCAGCGTGCGCACCTGCGGCTCGCGCGCCCACTGGCGCGTCTGCGCGGCAGCGATGAAGCCCTGCGCGTCGGCCGGGTCCACCACGCCCGCGTCGGGTTCGATGCCGCCGGCCTGCAGGATGGCCTGCGTGCCCTTGCAGGCAGCGATGGCCTTGAGGTGGCCGAAGGCGTCGCGGAACCAGTCCACCGCCACGGCCTCGCGCGCCAGCTGCGCGCCCATCTCCGGCGAGAGCACCGAGGCCACCGCGTCGAACACCGCCGAGGGCGTGCCTGCCAGCTGCCCGTCGGCAGGCAACTGCGTGCCGTCCTTGAGCAGCGCGCCACCCACCTTGGGCGCGACGATCTTCACCTGCGCGCCCGCCTTCTCCAGCGCCTTGCGCAGGTTGGCCACGGTGGTGCCGTTGGAGCCGTCGGCCACCAGAATGCCCACGCAGCGGCCCTGCAGCGTGGGCTTCATGCGGTCGATGATGCGCAGGGCGGGCGAGGGCGGCAGGTCCTGCACCGGCACGGCCAGCGGGGGGGCGGGCGGCAGCTGCGGCAGCGCCAGGCCATCGGCCACGCGCTGGGCCAGCTGCGGGTCGATGTGCAGCAGATGGCCCACCACGCCTTCGCGCACGTGCAGCGTCTGTACCTTGGACAGCTCGAACACCAGCGCCGACGCCAGGTGCGCCTGCTCCAGCGGGCTCTGGCTGCGGTAGAACATGCGCGCTTGGCTGTAGTGGTCGGCAAAGCTCTCGGGGCGGATGCGCCCCTTGCCGCTGCCTTCGTCGGTCTGCGCCACATGCCGAAAGCCTGCCGCCTGCGATGCGCGGGGCGAGTCGGCCTGCAGGCTGCTGGGCTCGTAGTTCACGCGGCCCTGCGGCACGAGCATCTGCATGTGGCCGTCGCGCTGGTTGTGGGCGAAGGGGCACTTGGGCGCGTTGATGGGGATCTGCACGAAGTTGGGGCCGCCCAGGCGCAGCAGTTGCGTGTCCAGGTAGCTGAACAGGCGCCCCTGCAGCAGCGGGTCGTTGCTGAAGTCGATGCCCGGCGGCAGGTTGGCCGGGCAGAAGGCGACCTGCTCGGTCTCGGCGAAGAAGTTGTCGGGCCAGCGGTTGAGCACCATGCGCCCGATGGGCCGCAGCGGCACCAACTCTTCGGGGATGAGCTTGGTCGCGTCCAGGTGGTCGAAGGGGAACGTGCCGGCCTCTTCCTCGGTGAACAGCTGCACGGACAGCTCCCACTCGGGGTAGTCGCCCGCCTCGATGGCCTCGAACAGGTCGCGGCGGTGGAAGTCGTTGTCCGCCGCCTGCAGCTTCATCGCCTCGTCCCACACGGTGGACTGAATGCCCAGCTTGGGCCGCCAGTGGAACTTGACGAATGTGCTCTCACCCGCGGCATTCACCAGCCGGAAGCTGTGCACGCCAAAGCCCTCGATCATGCGCAGGCTGCGCGGAATGGTGCGGTCGCTCATGATCCACATCACCATGTGCATGGATTCGGGCATGAGCGAGATGAAGTCCCAGAACGTGTCGTGCGCGCTGGCGGCCTGCGGGAAGGCGCGGTCGGGCTCCATTTTCACGGCGTGCACGAGGTCGGGGAACTTCATCGCGTCCTGGATGAAGAACACCGGGATGTTGTTGCCCACCAGGTCCCAGTTGCCCTCGGGCGTGTAGAACTTCACGGCAAAGCCCCGCACGTCGCGCGGCGTGTCCACCGATCCGGCGCCACCGGCCACCGTGGAAAAGCGCGTGAACACGGGCGTGCGCGTGCCGACTTCGGTCAGTACCCGTGCCGTGGTGTAGTCCGCGAGGGAGTGGGTGAGCTCGAAGAAACCGTGCGCCGCGGAGCCGCGCGCGTGCACCACGCGCTCGGGAATGCGCTCGTGGTCGAAGTGGGTGATCTTCTCGCGCAGGATGAAGTCTTCCAGCAGCGCCGGCCCGTGCGGCGAGGGGCGCAGGGTGTTCTGGTTGTCGGGCACGGCAATGCCCTGCTGGGTGGTCAGCACCGGGTGTTGGCCGGCGGCCTGCTGCTGCAGTTCTCCGGCATGGCCGCGGTAGCTGTCCGCATGGGCCGCGGCCTGGCGGGCGGGTAGGGGTTGCTTGGTGGCGGGGGTTCGTGGCATGGACGCTCCTTGGGCGAAATGGCGGTGGGTGTTGCACGGTGCCGCGCTGCGGCGAGCCGCCATGTTTCGCGCGGTTTTGCGGCGCCTGGGTAGGACTTGCGCCCCTTTGCGCGTCGTCATGCGCCACCGCACGGGACGGGGTCTGCCCAGGCTGTAAGCGCATGCAACAGCCGCGTGGCGCATGGAGCGCTTTGATACGCTCGGCCAAAGCACTGCAGGGGGGATCTCTTGAATACATGGATACGGTGGGTTGCCGCGGGTGGCGCACTGCTGGCGGGCGGCGCGCAGGCGCTGCAGGTGAGCAGCTTTTCGCCCCAGGGCGAGGTGGCGCAGGTGCGCCAGGTGGTGGCGCGGTTTGACGCGGCCGCCGTGCGCTTTGGCGACCCTCAGGCGCCGGCTCCCTTCACGGTGCAGTGCAGCGACGCCGATGCGGCCAAGGGCACGGGCCGCTGGACGGGCGAGCGCGAATGGGTGTTCGACTTCGCGCGCGACCTGGCGCCGGGCGTGCGCTGCACGGCCACCGCCAGGTCGGGGTTCAAATCGGTCTCCGGCGCAGAGCTGTCGGGCGCGAAAAGCTATCAGTTCAATAGTGGCGGCCCGTTTGTCCAGCGCATCCTGCCCGGCACCTACCAGTCCATCGACGAGGAGCAGGTGTTCGTGCTGCAGCTGAACGGCGCGGCCACGCAGGACAGCCTGCGCAGCCATGCCTGGTGCGCGCTGGACGGCGTGGGCGAGCGCGTGCCTGTGCGCCTGGTCGAAGGTGCGCAGCGCGGCGACATCCTCAAGGCCCTCGGGCTGGACAAGCGCGCCGCCCAGGCGCCGCTGCAATACGCCACGCTGGCATGCAACCGCCGCCTGACCTCGGGCACGCGCATGCAGCTTGTCTTCGGCAAGGGCGTGGCCACGCCCAGCGGCGTGGCGAACACGGTGGAAAAGCGCTTTGCCTTCCAGGTGCGCGAGCCCTTTGCCGTGGAGTTCCAGTGCGAGCGCGAGAACGCCCAGGCCGCGTGCCTGCCGATCCGCCCCATGGTGCTGTCGTTCAACGCACCCGTGTCGCGCAAGGTGGCGGCGGGCATACGGCTGAAGTCCAGCTACGAAACGCTGCTGCCGCGCTTTGAGGGCGAAGGGGAGGGCACGGCCGCGCAGCCGGGCGACGCGCTGGTGAATGCCGTGCGCTTCGGCGTGCCGCTGGCCGAGAGCACGTCCTTCACGGTGGAGCTGCCGGCGGACTTTCGCGATGCCGCGGGGCGCGCGCCGCGCAATGCGGCGAGCTTCCCGCTCAAGGTGGCCACGGGCGGCATGCCGCCGCTGGCCAAGTTTGCGGCGGCGCCTTTTGGCATCGTCGAGCGCTTTGCCGAAGGCCCGGCCGAGGACCACCCGCCCGCGCTGCTGCCCGTGACGCTGCGCAAGGTGGAACCCGCGCTGCGCGTGCAGGGCCTGCAGCCTGCGTCCACCCCCGAGGCGCCGGCAGGCCGGGTGCGCACGCTGCAGCCCGGCGGCGATGCGGAGATCATCGCCTGGATGCGCAAGGTGCGCCGCTACCACGGCGCGCTGGTGGAGCGTGGGCAGGCCCGCCGGGACGGCGTGAGCACCCTGCCCCAGCCGCTGCAGGGGCAGGAGAACAAGGAGTACGTGCAGACCCGCATGCTGTCGCTGCTGGCCGGCCAGAGCGGCGCCAAGGCGCTGGAGCTGCCCCGCGCCGCGGCAGCGGACCCGCGGCCGTTCGAGGTCGTGGGCATACCGCTGGCGCCGGGTTTCCATGTGGTGGAGGTGGCGTCGCAGGCGCTGGGCGGCGCGCTGCTGGACGAGCGCCACGGCGCCGGCCGCACCATGTATGTGCGCACGGCGGCGCTGGTGACCAACCTGGGCGTGCATTTCAAGCTGGGCCGCGAGAACGCGTTGGCCTGGGTGACCACGCTGGACAAGGGGCAGCCCGTGCCGGGCGCGAGCGTGCGCGTGTCCGATTGCCGGGGCCGCCTGCTGGCCCAGGCGCAGACCGATGCGCAGGGTATTGCGCGCTTTGACGGACTGTCGCCCGAGCCGCCGCGCTGCGACGACGCAGACGGCTACGACGACTACGGCGATGGCTCGCAGGCCTACTTCGTGAGCGCGCGCCACCGCGGCGCGGACGGGGTGGAGGATCTGGCCTTTGCCTGGAGCGACTGGCAGCGCGGCATCGAGCCCTGGCGCTTCAACCTGCCCACCAGCAGCGACCCGCGCCCGGATACCGTGGCCCACACCATCTTCGACCGCACGCTGCTGCGCGCGGGCGAGACCGTGTCCATGAAGCACGTGCTGCGCCTGCAGAACCGCCAGGGCTTTGCGCTGCCGCAGGAGCGGCCGTCGGAACTGGCGATCACCCACGTCGGCAGCGGCCAGCAGTTCACCCAGCCGCTGCAGTGGCGCAAGACGCGCACGGGCGGCCTGTCGGCCACCAGCGAGTTCGCGGTGCCGCCGGCCGCCAAGCTGGGCCTGTACCAGGTGGAGCTGCGCGGCGCTGACGTCAATGGGGGCGAGCGCTCGTTCGAGTCCGGGAGCTTCCGCGTGGAAGAGTTCCGCCTGCCGGTGCTGGAAGGGCGTATCGCGCCCGCGGACAGCAAGCCGCTGGTGCGCGTGCGCTCGGTGCCGGCCGACGTGCGGGTGGGCTACGTGTCTGGCGGCCCTGCCGGCCAGTTGCCGGTGCGGGTGTCGGCCATGGTGCGCGGCAAGTTCCTGCAGTTCGGCGACTTCGACGCCTTCAGCTTTCAGCCGCCCCGCAAGCGCGGCGCGCAGGCGGGCGATGACGACGAGGAGCCCGCGGCGCGGCAGGACGCGCGCGTGGTGGCCGACAAGCTGGCGCTCACGCTGGACAAGAGCGGCGCGGGCCGCGTGACCATCGAAGAGCTGCCCCAGGCCCGCCAGGCGCAGGACCTGGTGCTGGAGGCCACCTATGCCGACCCCAATGGCGAGGTGCAGACGGTCCGCAGCACGCACACGCTGTGGCCGGCCGCCGTGGTGGCTGGCGTGAAGACCGAGGGCTGGGCATCGGCTGCGAGCCGCGTGCGCTTCCAGGCGCTGGCGCTGTCGCTGCAGGGCCAGCCCCAGGCCGGAGTGCCACTGGCCGTGCAGGCCATCGCGCATGTCACCACCACCAGCCGCAAGCGCATGGTGGGGGGCTTCTACAGCTACGACAACAAGACCGAGACCAAGGACCTGGGCACCGTGTGCACCGGCAAAAGCGACAGCCGCGGCCTGCTGCTGTGCGACGCCAAGCTGGACGAGCCCGGCGAGGTGGAGCTGGTGGTCACCGCGCGCGACAAGGACGGCAACGAGGCCCAGGCCGCGTCCTCCGTCTGGGTTACGCGGCGCGGCGAGCTGTGGTTTGGCGGCGAGGACCATGACCGCATCGACGTGCTGCCCGAGAAGAAGAGCTACCAGCCCGGCGAGACCGCGCGGCTGCAGGTGCGCATGCCGTTTCGCCATGCCACGGCGCTGGTCAGCGTGGAACGCGAGGGCATCATCGACACGCGCGTGGTGCAGCTCAATGGCCAGGACCCCACGGTGCAGGTACAGATCGGGCAGGACTGGAGCCCCAACGTCTACGTGAGCGTGCTGGCGCTGCGCGGGCGTCTGCGCGAGGTGCCCTGGTACAGCTTCTTCACCTGGGGCTTCAAGGCGCCGCGCGAATGGTGGAACGCCTTCTGGTATGAGGGCCGCGAGTACGTCGCCCCCACGGCCATGGTGGACCTGTCCAAGCCCGCCTACCGGCTGGGCGTGGCCGAGCTGCGTGTGGGCCATGCCGCGCACCAGATCGCGGTGCAGGTCAAGGCCGATAAGGACAGCTACCCGGTGCGCGGCAAGGCGCAGGTCACCATCACCGCCACGCTGCCGGACGGCAAGCCCGCTGCCGGCGCCGAGGTGGCGCTGGCCGCCGTGGACCAGGCGCTGCTGGAGTTGATGCCCAACACCAGCTGGAACCTGCTGGAGGCCATGCTGCAGCGCCGGGCGTGGGGCGTGGAGACTTCCACCGCGCAGATGGAGATCATCGGCCGGCGCCACTACGGCAAGAAGGCCGTGCCCGCGGGCGGCGGCGGCGGCCACACGGCCACGCGCGAGCTGCTGGACACGCTGCTGCTGTGGCGGCCCGCCATTCAGCTGGACGCGAACGGCCGGGCGCAGGTGACCGTGCCGCTTAACGACGCGCTCACCACCTTCAAGGTGGTGGCGGTGGCGGATGCGGGAACGGGCCTGTTCGGCACCGGTGCCACGCAGATCCGCGCCACGCAGGACCTGCAGATCATCAGCGGCCTGCCGCCGCTGGTGCGCGAGGAAGACCAGTTCCGCGCGCAGCTCACGCTGCGCAACACCACCAAGGCGGCGATGAAGGTCGAGGTCACGCCGCGTGCCACGCTGCTGCAGCTGAACCAGCAGACCGTGGAGATCCCCGCGGGCGAGTCGCGCGAGGTGGCGTGGTCCGTCACCGCGCCCGCGCAGCTGGCCCAGACGCGTGCCCAGGCGCTGCTGTGGGAGATCGAGGCGCGCGATACGGTGAGCGGCGCGCGCGATGCGCTCAAGGTGACCCAGCGGCTGGTGCCGGCCGTGCCGCTGGCCGTGCAGCAGGCCACGCTGGTACAGCTGGACGGCAGCTTCCAGACGGAGGCGGCGCCGCCCGCCGATGCGCTGCAGGGGCGCGGCGGCCTCAAGCTGGCGCTGCAGCCCCGGCTGGCCGAGGGCCTGCCCGGCGTGCGCGACTGGTGGGCCAACTACCCATTCGCCTGCCTGGAGCAAAAGGCCAGCAAGGCCATCGGCCTGCGCGATGCCGCACTGTGGCGCAGCGTGGCCGCGCAGATGCCCACCTACCTGGACGGCGATGGCCTGGCCTACTACTTTCCGCCGAGCGAAGGCAGCGCGAACCGGGGCAGCGACACGCTCACCGCCTACCTGCTGGCCGCCACGCACGAAGCAGCCGCGCTGTACCCCGAGTTCACGCTGCCTGTCGAAGTGCGCGAGGCCATGGAGCGCGGGCTGACGGCCTTCGTGGAAGGACGCATCCAGCGCGACTTCTGGAGCCCGCGCAAGGATCTGGACCTGCGCAAGCTGGCGGCCATCGAGGCGCTGTCGCGCACGGGCCATGCCCCGGCGCGGCTGCTGGAGAGCATCACCATCGCGCCCAACCAGTGGCCCACGCATGCGGTGATCGACTGGATCAATGTGCTCAAGCGGGTGCAGGGCGTGCCACAGCGCGAGCAGCGCCTGGCCGAGGCGACGCAGATCCTCAAGGGCCGCCTGTCCTACCAGGGCACCAAGCTGCTGTTCAGCACCGAGCAGCAGGACTACTGGTGGTGGCTGATGCAGAACGGCGACGTGAACACCGCGCGCCTGATGCTGGCCGTGCTGGACGACCCCGCGTGGAAGGACGACATGGGGCGCCTGGCCAGCGGCTTCATCGCGCGCCAGCAGGGCGGCGCATGGCACACCACCACGGCCAACCTGTGGGGCGGGCTGGCGCTGGAGAAGTTCAGCGCCCGCTTCGAGTCCACGCCGGTGGCCGGCACCACCCGCGCCACGCTGGGCGGCCACAGCGCCAGCGTGGACTGGGCCAAGGTGGGGCCGGCCAAGGCCAGCGACGCCGCGGGCGCCGCGCACCAGACCCGCTGGTTCGGCGCGCCAGCGGCGCCCGGCATGCTCAAGAACAACGGCATGTTCCTGCCGTGGGGCATGGGCGCTGGCGCGGCGCAGCCGCTCGTGGTCACGCACCAGGGGCCGGGCAAGCCGTGGCTCACGCTGCAGTCGGTGGCGGCCGTGCCGCGCCAGCAGCCGTTCAGCGCGGGCTACACCCTCAAGCGCACGGTCACGCCGGTTGAGCAGGCCGACAAGGCACTGCCCGCGGGCAGCTACTCGCGCGGCGACGTGCTGCGCGTGACGCTGGAGGTGACCAGTACGGCCGACATGACCTGGGTGGCGATCACCGATCCCATCCCCGCAGGGGCGACCATCCTGGGCAGCGGCCTGGGACGCGACTCCGAGATCGCCACGCAGGGCGAAAAGCGCGAGGGCCGGGGCTGGCCCGCGTTCGAGGAGCGCGGCTTCGAGTCCTTCCGCAGCTACTACGAGTACCTGCCCAAAGGCACGGTGACGATGCAGTACACCGTGCGCCTGAACAATGCGGGCGACTTTGCGCTGCCGCCCAGCCGCGCCGAGGCACTGTACGCGCCCGAGATGTTCGGCGAGGCACCGAATGCACGGGTGAACGTGGTGCAGCGCCCGTGACTATTCAATGCATAGCTGCTGGCGCTTGATGGACGGGCGTTAGCGGCAGTTTTGGTGTCGCACCGCCACGGACCGATCGACGGGCCGTGGCGGGTGGGCGGGTGGCCCGCCGCGGCGTGCGGGTGCGTAACGCCAGCGTCACAAGCGGTCCCTACACTGCCGCGATGTCACTGATCGAACTTGATGCGGTTGCCAAGTCCTGGGGGAGCACCACGGCATTGCAGTCCATGAACCTGCGCATTGAGCCCGGTTCTTTCTGCGTGCTGCTGGGACCCTCGGGCTGCGGCAAATCGACCACGCTGCGCATCATTGCGGGGCTGGAGTCACCCACGTCGGGCAGCGTGCGCATCGACGGGCAGGACGTCACGCAGCTGCCGCCGGCGCGGCGTGGCATCGCGATGGTGTTTCAGAACTATGCGCTGTTTCCGCACCTGAGCGTGGCGCAGAACATCGGCTTTGGACCGGCGGTGCGCAAGGTGCCCAAGGCCGAGGCCGCGCGGCGCGTGGCGCAAGCCGCCGAGCTGCTCGGCCTGGCCCCGCTGCTGGAGCGCCGGCCCGCACAGTTGTCCGGCGGGCAGCAGCAGCGCGTGGCGCTGGGCCGCGCCCTGGTGGCCCAGGCCCGCGTGTGCCTGATGGACGAGCCGCTGTCCAACCTGGATGCGCAATTGCGCCAGGAGATGCGCACCGAGCTGCGTGAGCTGCAGCAGCGCCTGGGCCTCACCGTGGTGTACGTGACGCACGACCAGGCCGAGGCCATGAGCATGGCCGACCAGGTGGTGCTGCTGCACCAGGGGCGCGTGGAGCAGTGCGCGCCGCCGCGCGATGTGTACGCCGCACCCGCTTCCACCTTTGCCGCGCGCTTCATCGGCACGCCCGCCATGAACCTGGTGCGACTGGAACAGGGCCGCATCGCGGGCACCGATATCGCCGTGGGTCGCACGCAGGCGCACTGGCTCGGCCTGCGTCCCGAGGCCGTGGCCCTGGACGACGGCAGCGGTGGGTCGAGCGGCGTGGCCGCCTCCGTGCACAGCCAGGAATACCTGGGCGCGGATGCCGTGCTGCGCTGCGCTATCGGCACCGAATTCATCACCGTGCGCGCGCCGGGGCAGCACGCCCCCGCAGCCAACGGGCAGGGTGTGCGCCTGCGGTGGTGCGGGCACGACCAGCATTTCTTTGACGCCCAGGGCCAGCGCCTGGCGGCTTGAGCCACTTCTTACGCAGCCTGCGCCGCATGCGGGTGCACGGCGCTGCCTTTCGTTTCCTCTCCCCACTCTTTCCAGACCTCAGGAGCTTTCGCAATGCAACGCAAGATGTTTTTGAAGACCTTGGCTGCGCCCGCCCTCGCGGCCATGGCGCTGTGTGCCGTTACCGCCCATGCGCAGACCCCGGTGGAAGTGCCGTTCTACTACCCCGTGGCCGTGGGCGGCCCCATCACCAAGGTGATTGACGGCTACGCGGCCGACTTCAACAAGGCGCATCCGCAGTACAAGGTGGTGCCCATCTATGCCGGCACGTACCAGGAGACCATCGTCAAGGCGCTCACCGCGCACAAGTCCGGCAAGGCGCCGGCCACTTCGGTGCTGCTGTCCACCGACATGTTCACGCTGATCGACGAGGACGCCATCGCCCCCATCGACGACTTCGTGAAGACCGACGCCGACCGTGCCTGGCTCAAGGGCTTCTACCCGGCCTTCATGGCCAACAGCCAGACGGGCGGCAAGGCCTGGGGCGTGCCGTTCCAGCGCTCCACGGTGGTCATGTACTACAACAAGGACGCGTTCAAGGACGCCGGCCTGGACCCGAACAAGGCGCCCCAGAACTGGAAGGAACTGAAGGAAGCGGCGCACAAGCTCACCAAGAAGGATGCCAGCGGCAACGTGACGCAGTACGGCATCCAGATCCCGTCCACCGGCTTTGCCTACTGGATGCTGCAGACGCTGACCACGCCCAACGACGTGCTGCTGGCCAACGGGGCCGGCACCCAGGTCACCTTCGACCACCCCAAGGTCATCGAGGCGCTGGACTTCTGGGTCAACCTGGCCAAGGAAGGCGTGCACCCCAAGGGCGTGGTGGAGTGGGGCACGACGCCCAAGGACTTCTTCGAGAAGAAGGCTGCGATCATCATCACGACCACGGGCAACCTGACCAACGTGAAGAACAACGCCAAGTTCGACTTCGGCGTGGCCCAGATTGCCGGCAACCTGCGCAAGGGCTCGCCCACGGGCGGCGGCAACTTCTACATCTTCAAGACGGCGCCGCAAGAGCAGCAGCAGGCCGCGTTCGAGTTCGCCAAGTGGATCACCCAGCCCGAGCGCGCCGCGCAGTGGAGCATGGACAGCGGCTACGTGGCCGTCTCGCCTGCTGCCTACGACACGCCGGCGCTCAAAAAATACGGCCAGGACTTCCCGCCCGCGCTGGTGGCGCGCGACCAACTGCCGGTATCGGTGGCCGAGTTCTCCACGCACGACAACCAGCGCGTGACCAAGGTGCTCAACGACGCCATCCAGGCCGCGCTGAACGGCACCAAGACCTCGGCGCAAGCGATGAAGGACGCACAGCGCGAGGCCGACCGCATTCTGCGCAGCTACAAGTAAGGGCGAGCCTCCCATGCCGGTGATGCGCAGCACGCCGGATGCGGGCAGCAGCCAGCGTGCCGTGCACGCCTGGCTGCTGCTGCTTCCGGCACTGGTCCTGTTGGTGGCCTTCACGCACTGGCCCACGCTGGCCACGCTGATCGACAGCTTCCATTCCACGCCCCGCGGCGGCCGTGCGGGGGTGTGGGTGGGGCTGGAGAACTATGCGGCCATGGTGGACGACCCCGTGTTCTGGCAGGCCGCGCGCAACAACCTGTGGTTCGCTGGCGCGACCATTCCGCTGTCCATCGGCTTGGCGCTGATCATGGCGCTGTGGGTGAATGAGCGCATGGTCGGGCGTACCTGGGTGCGCATGGCGTACTTCACGCCCACCGTGCTGCCGATGATCGCCGTGGCCAACATCTGGCTGTTCTTCTACACGCCGCAGTACGGGCTGCTGGAGCAGATCACCAGCCTGCTCGGGCTGCCGTCGCGCAACTGGCTGGGCGACCCGGCGACGGCGCTGGCCTGCGTCACGGTGGTGGCGGTGTGGAAGGAGGCGGGCTTCTTCATGATCTTCTACCTGGCCGCGTTGCAGACGCTGAACCCCAGCCTGAAGGAGGCCGCGGCCATCGAGGGCGCGTCGCGCTGGTACTTCTTTCGCCGCGTGCAGTGGCCGCTGCTCATGCCCACCACGCTGTTCGTGCTGGTCAATGCCGTGATCAACGCCTTCCGTCTGGTGGACCATCTCTTCATCCTCACGCGCGGCGGGCCGGACAACGCTTCCACGCTGCTGCTGTACCACCTGTACGAGGTGGGCTTCAAGTTCTGGGACACGGGCTATGCCGCGGCGCTCACGGTGGTGCTGGTGGTGGCGCTGGCCGGCGTGGCGCTGGTGCAGTTCTTCGTGTTCGACAAACGGGTGCATTACCAGTGAAACACCCCCCTGAGCGCTGCACCGCTTCCCTCTTCTCTCACGCTGCGCGTGGGAAGGAGGACGCTGCCCGTGCGGCGGGGCGGCCCTTGCACGGCGGCCCTGGCTTGGGTGGTGCCGGTTTCATCCCTTAGGAGGGCGCGACGCGCCATGAGAACCAATACGCTGTACCAGGTCACCCTGCTGGACACCCTGGCCGCCTGGACGCTGGCCCTGCTGTGGCTGCTGCCGCTGGCCTATGCGGTGTGGACGGCCTTTCACCCCGCGGAGTACGCCACGCGCTTCGACCTGCTGGCGCCCTGGACGCTGGAGAACTTCCGCCGCGCCTGGGAGGCCGCGCCCTTCGCGCGCTACTTCCTCAACACCACCGTGCTGGTGGCGATGATCCTGGCCGCGCAGCTGGTGCTGTCCACGCTGGCGGCCTATGCCTTCGCGCGCTATCGCTTTCGCGGCCAGAACGTGGCCTTCGCGCTGGTGCTGGTGCAGCTCATGGTCATGCCCGACATCCTGCTGGTGGAGAACTACAAGACCATGGGTCGCCTGGGCCTGGTGGATTCGCTGGTGGCCATCGGGCTGCCGTACTTCGCCTCGGCGTTTGCCATCTTCCTGCTGCGCCAGACCTTCATGGGCATTCCCAAGGAGCTGGATGAAGCCGCGCGCGTGGAGGGTGCCAGCGCCCTGCAGATCC
The DNA here is from genome assembly GCF_002916785.1 of Diaphorobacter sp. LR2014-1. Taxonomy (NCBI): domain Bacteria; kingdom Pseudomonadati; phylum Pseudomonadota; class Betaproteobacteria; order Burkholderiales; family Comamonadaceae; genus Diaphorobacter; species Diaphorobacter sp. LR2014-1. Next base: position 71,006 of record NZ_MTBE01000004.1, read on the forward strand.
TGTGGCGCGTATACGTGCCGCTGGCGCGGCCGGTGTACACCGCGTTTGCGCTGGTGTCGGTGAGCTTTCACTGGAACAACTTCCTGTGGCCGCTCATCATCACCAACAGCGTGGAATCCCGCCCGCTCACCGTGGGGCTGCAGGTGTTCTCGTCGGTGGAGCAGGGCGTGGAATGGTCGCTCATCACCGCGGCCACGCTGATGTCAACCGCGCCGCTGCTCATCGGGTTCATACTCTTTCAGCGCCAGTTCGTGCAAAGCTTCATGCGCGCGGGCATCAAGTAGCGATTCAAAACAAATCAGCCTCCAGCGCCCGTGCAGCAAGCGCGAGCAGCTCTGTTTTCAGGAGTAAACCATGCAGCTCGTCACCTGGAACACCCAGTGGTGCCGCGGCCTGGACGGCCGCGTGGACCCCGCGCGCATCGTGCAATACGCAGTGGCGCTGGGCGACGTGGATGTGCTGTGCCTGCAGGAGATCGCGGTGAACTACCCCGGCTTGGCCGGCGCGCCCGGCGACCAGGTGGCGCAGGTGCAGGCCGCGCTGCCCGCAGGCTGGCAGGTGTTCTTTGGCGCGGCGGTGGATGAGTGGACCGCCGCGGGCCGCCAGCGCTTTGGCAACCTGATCGCCACGCGCCTGCCCGTGCTGCAGCTGCAGAACCACCCGTTGCCATACCCGCCCGATGCCGGCGTGCGCAGCATGCCGCGCCTGTGCAGCGTGCTCACCGTGCAGGACCCCGCGCTGGGCCCGGTGCGCGTGATGACCACGCACCTGGAGTACTACTCCAAGCCCCAGCGCATGGCGCAGGCGCTGGCGCTGCGTGCGCTGCACCTGCAGGCCTGCGCGCAGGCTGCGCAGCCGCCGCAGGGCCTGGCCGACGGCTCGCCGTTCCAGCCCAAGGCGTACACGCCCCACGCCGTGCTGTGCGGCGACTTCAACCTGCAGGCGCACGAGCCCGAATACGCCGCCCTGGCCGCTGCGCTGGCGGACGAGGAGGGCGCGACCGCGGGTCAGGCAGGCCAGCCCCCGCTGTGGGATGCATGGCGACTGCTGCACCCCAGCACGCCACAGCCGCCCACGTTTTGCGTGTTCGACCAGACCTATGCGCCGCAGCCGCTGGCCTGTGACTTCATCTGGGTCAGTGATTCGCTGAGGAGCCGGGTGCGTGCGGTGCGGGTCGATGGCGTGACGCAGGCATCAGACCACCAGCCCGTGCTGCTGGTGCTGGAATGAGTGACCGCGCGGTCAGGCGGGCTGTGATGCGGCGGGCTGCTGCTGTGCAGGCGCCTCGCCGGCAGAAGGCGGCTCCCACTCGGCCCAGTCGGGGCCGAACAGCTCCGCCGGATGCTGGCTGCGCTCCGATCCGTTGCCGCACTGCATGGCATCGGCGGCGCAGTAGCGGTCGCAGCCCCAGCACGTGCGCTCGGGATGCGCGGGGTTCAGCGGAAACTTCTTGGCCATGGGGCAGGGGAGGGTGTCGAAGGGAGAATGCAGCCACTGTCGTCACCCGATCCCAGTGGGGTTTTGATGTACATCAAGCCATTTCCGCGCGGGGCAGCTCGTACGATGCAGCCCTTTGGATGAATCACCCCGCCTGAACACGCCATGGGACTGCTGCAAACCGCCAAGCAATGGGCGCGTGCGCTCAAGCGCGACGTGCTCGTCGTCTATTTGGCTGCGCGCGACCCCCGTACCCCCTGGGCGCTGCGCCTGCTGGCGCTGGCCGTGGCCGCCTATGCGCTGAGCCCCATCGACCTGGTGCCCGATTTCATTCCCGTGTTGGGCTATCTGGACGACCTGCTCATCGTGCCCCTGGGCCTGGCGCTGGTGCTGCGCCTGCTGCCGCCGCCGGTGCTGCTGGCCGCGCGCGAGCGTGCCGCGCGCATGCTGGCACGCCCGCGCAGCTGGCTGGCCGCGGCGATCATCGTCATGCTGTGGGTGCTGCTGGCTGTGCTGCTCTTCGCCTGGTGGCGTGGTCGGTAAGGCCGCGGCAGCGGTGGCGTGTGCGGCTGCGACTATGCTCGGCAGTTGTCCCTCTTCTTCGTCTGAAAGCCTTTGCACATGCTGATGGGTCTAGCCGCCAACCGTTTGCACCACCATACCGAAGACGGGGCGCTGTTCGCCTTCCTGCGCGCCTGCGAGGCGGGCATACGCGAACTGCGGCTGGGCCTGCACACCGTGGGCCGCACCCATGATGCGATCGCCGCCGCCGGCATGCTGCAGGGCTACCGGCCGCTGGTGCGCTACCCCTATGGGCGCGAGGGCGGGCTGATGAAGCTCGTGGCCGAGGTGGTGGGCATGCCCGAGCCGGGCCGCACGCTGGACGGCGCCATCTACCTCATCGACCCGGTGGACCCGTCGTCCATCTTCCCGGAGGCGCTGGCGCTCAAGCGCCAGTGCGTGATCCACGGCAAGCCGTTCCTGTCCACGGTGGCCAGCGCGCGCGACTGGGTGGAGATGGAGCGCATGCATGCCGGCCTGCCAGCCGACCGCAACGCCGACCGCTTCCATGACTACGGCGCGCAGACGCTGGCATTGATCGCGCACGATGCGATGAAGTCCGCCATGCTGGACTTTGCGGCGCGCAACTTCGAGCTGCTCTCGCGCTTTCGCCAGCGCGTGGCCACGGGCACCACGGGCCAGCGCTTGAACGAGCTGGCCTGGGCGCGCGGCTGGCCCGCCGATACGCCCTGGGTGCAGCGCTTCAACAGCGGCCCGCTGGGCGGCGACGCGCAGATTGCCGACTGGGTGCTGCAGCGGCGCTGCCACCGCGCCATCTTCTTCGAGGACCCGCATGTGGCGCGCCAGCACGAGGCCGACATCCAGTTGCTGGAGCGCGCAGTGACCACCGCCACGCACGACGCGGTATGCACCACCTCGCCCCAGGTGGCGCAGCGCTGGTGCGATGCGGCCGCACTGCGCGCCACGCGGTGATGCGCCTGTGAGGTGGCGACGCGCCCTCGCGGCGGCGTGTCTGGCGCTGGCCAGCACCGTCAGCCTGGCGCTGCCCACGTTCGATGAGGTGCGCGCCGATTTCCGCTCGTCCGAGACCCTGGTGCTTTCGCGCGAGGGCGAGGTGCTGCAGCGCCTGCGTACCGACGCCACCGTGCGCCGCGGCCAGTGGCTGGGCCTGGCCGATGTGTCGCCCGCGCTGCGCCAGGCGCTGGTGCTGAGCGAGGACCGGCGCTTTTACGAGCACAGCGGCGTGGACTGGGCCGCGGTGTCGGCCGCCGCCTGGGGCAACCTGTGGAACCAGCGCACGCGCGGCGCCAGCACGCTGACCATGCAGCTGGCGGGGCTGCTCGACGGCCCGGATGCCGATTTCTTGCGCCAGGGCCCCGGTGGGCGCAGCGTGCCGCAGAAGCTGGGGCAGGCCGTGGCCGCACAGGTGCTGGACCGACGCTGGCGCAAGGACCAGATCCTGGAGGCGTACCTCAACCTGGTGCCGTTTCGCGGGGAGATCGTGGGCATCGACGCGCTGGCGCGCACGCTGTTCGGCAAAGCCGCGCACGGCCTGGATGAGCGCGAGGCCGCCGTGGCCGCGGCCCTGGTGCGCGCGCCCAATGCGCGGCCCGCATTGGTGGCCCGGCGCGCCTGTGGCGTGCTGCGCGACATGCAACGGGCGGGCCACAGCGGCGCGCAGGGTGCCGATTGCGACGCGCTGGACCTGTTCACCACCGCCGCGTTGCAGCGCCGCGCGTTCGACGCCAGCGAGGGCATCGCGCCGCACTTTGCGCGCCAGCTGCTGCGCCAGGGGGCGCGCATGCCGTCGGGCAGTGCGCAGCAGCGCGTGCGCGCCACGCTCAGCGCGCCGCTGCAGCGCATGGCGGTGGACACGCTCACGCGCCACCTGCGCGAGCTGCGCGGGCGCAACGTGGAAGACGCCGCGCTGGTGGTGCTGGACAACGCCACGGGCGAGGTGCTGGCCTGGGTGGGCTCGTCCGGCCCCTTGAGCCAGGCGGCCGAGGTGGATGGCGTGCTGGCCCTGCGCCAGCCCGGCTCCACGCTCAAGCCCTTCCTGTACGCGCAGGCGATTGCCGAGCGGCGGCTCACGGCCGCCTCGCTGGTGCACGATTCGCCCGCGCACATCGCCACCGCCGGCGGGCTCTACATCCCGCAAAACTACGACCGCCAGTTCAAGGGCTGGGTGTCCGCGCGCACCGCGCTGGCCGCCTCGCTGAACGTGCCGGCGGTACGCACGCTGGTGATGGTGACACCCGACGCCTTCTTCGAGCAACTGCGGCGCCTGGGCCTGCCGCTGCCGGAATCGGGCGGCTATTACGGCTACAGCCTGGCGCTGGGCAGCAGCGAGGTGCCGCTGCTGCACCTGACCAATGCCTACCGTGCGCTGGCCAACGGCGGGCGCCTGAGCCCCGTGGCCTATGCGCCTGCGCAGCGCCCGGCGTTCACGCCGGCGCTGGATGCCGGCGCGGCCTTCATCGTGGGGGACATCCTGTCGGATGCCAACGCGCGCGTGCGCACCTTTGGCACCGACAGCGTGCTGGCCACGCGCTTCTGGACGGCGGTGAAAACCGGCACCAGCAAGGACATGCGCGACAACTGGGCCGTGGGCTGGTCGCAGCGCTACACCGTGGGCGTGTGGGTGGGCAACGCCAGCGGCGCCGCCATGCATGACGTGAGCGGCACCAGCGGCGCAGCGCCCATCTGGGCCGAGGTCATGGGCTGGCTGCACCGCAGCACGCCCAGCCGCGCGCCGCGCCCGCCACAGGGCCTGGTGCGGCAGGCGGTGCGCTTCGGGCCGGGCGACGGTGGCCAGCCGCTGGAGGGTGCGCGGCAGGAGTGGTTCATGGGCGGCACGCAGCAAGCGTTATTTGCTATCGAAAGTGAAGCTGGTGGCGCAAGCGAGACGGGCGTTACAGGCACAAATGATGCAAGTCCTGAGGCGGTAGCGGCGCGCATCCTGGCGCCGGCGTCGGGCACCGTGGTGGCGCTGGACCCGGACATTCCGCCCGCGCACCAGCGCCTGCAATTCACGGCGGGCGGTGTGGGCCGCGCGGCGGTGCGCTGGCGCATCGACGGGCGGATGGCCGGCAGCGGCGCGCAGTGGGCATGGCTGCCTTGGCCGGGCCGCCACCGCGTGGAGCTGATGGACGCCCAGGGCAAGGTACTGGACCAGGTGCAGATCGAGGTGCGCGGCGCGGGCGTGCGCGCGCGGCGCTGACGCAGCGGCACGTGCGAGCCCGGTGCCTGGTGCCCGCGCCCGCGCCCGCGCTGCAAAATTTTCACAGCGCGCTCAAATCCTTCAAGCACGCGGCGCCGGGCTGGGACTACGATCCACGCTTTTCCGTCAACGCACTCACCAAGAGCCTGCCGGACTGGGAAGGCACCGGCCATTCGCTGGCGCTCCAGGCGCGGCATGCTCGCACAGCCCGAGGGATTTGCCGTGGCCGACCTGTCCAAAATCACCTGCATCGAAGACCTGCGCGTGGTCGCTGAACGCCGCGTGCCGCGCATGTTCTATGACTACGCCGACTCGGGCGCCTGGACCGAGGGCACCTACCGCGCCAACGAAGACGATTTCCACCCCATCAAGCTGCGCCAGCGCGTGGCGGTGAACATGGAAGGGCGTACCACGGCCACCACGCTGGTGGGGCAGCAGGCCAAGATGCCCGTGTGCATCGCGCCCGTGGGCCTCACGGGCATGCAGCATGCCGACGGCGAGATCCACGCCGCGCGCGCGGCCGAGAAGTTCGGCATTCCGTTCACGCTGTCCACGATGAGCATCTGCTCCATCGAGGACATTGCCGAGAACACCAGCGCGCCGTTCTGGTTCCAGCTGTACATGATGCGCGACCGCGATGCCATGGCCCGCATGATCCAGCGCGCCAAGGACGCCAAGTGCAGTGCCCTGGTGCTCACATTGGACCTGCAGGTGATCGGCCAGCGCCACAAGGACATCAAGAACGGCCTGACCGCGCCGCCGAAGCCCACGCTGGCCAACATCATCAACCTCATGACCAAGCCCCAGTGGTGCCTGGGCATGGCCGGCACGCGCCGGCGCACCTTCCGCAACCTGGTGGGGCATGTGAAGGGCGTGTCGGACATGAGTTCGCTGGCCGCCTGGACCAACGAGCAGTTCGACCCGCGCCTGTCCTGGGCCGACGTGGCCTGGGTGAAGGAGCAGTGGGGCGGCAAGCTGATCCTCAAGGGCATCATGGTCGAGGAGGACGCGCGCCTGGCCGTGCAGCACGGCGCCGACGCCATCGTGGTCAGCAACCACGGCGGGCGCCAGCTGGACGGCGCGCCGTCCGCCATCCATGCGCTGCCAGCCATCGTGGATGCCGTGGGCACGCAGACCGAAGTGTGGATGGACGGCGGCATCCGCAGCGGCCAGGACGTGCTCAAGGCCTGGGCGCTGGGCGCGCGCGGCACCATGATCGGCCGCGCCATGGTGTATGGCCTGGGCGCATTCGGCGAGGCGGGCGTGACCAAGGCGCTGCAGATCCTCCACAAGGAGCTGGACGTGACCATGGCCTTCTGCGGCCACACCAACATCCAGAACGTGGACCGCTCCATCCTCGTGCCCGGCACCTATCCCACCGCGCCGCAGAGCTGACGCGCACTATTGTTTTAATAGCTGCTGGCGCTTGGTAGATAAGCGCTGGCGGCCGATTTGGCTTCGGGTATTCAGGATGGCCATCGCCATGGGCTGAGGCGCCCCTCGCCAATCGCAGGGGCTGCGCGGCGATGGCGCTGGCTATGCTCGGCGGCGCATGACCTCCTCCCTGACCGCCGTTGCACCCTGGCTCTGGGTGCCCGTGGTGCTGTTTGCCGCGCTGGCGCAGACCGTGCGCAACACCGCGCAGCGCTCCCTGACCGCCGAGCTGGGCACGCTGCCCGCCACGCTGGTGCGCTTTCTCTACGGCCTGCCGTTTGCCGGCGTGTGGCTGGCGTTGCTGTACGCCTGGCCCGCGCAGCCGCCGGCCGTGCCGCATTTCAGCGCCGCCTACCTGGGCTGGATCGCGCTGGGCGCGTTCTTCCAGATCGCGGGCACGGCCTTCCTGCTGCTGGCCATGGCCGAGCGCAACTTCGCCGTTGCCGTGACCCTGTCCAAGACCGAGGTGCTGCAGGTGGCGCTGTTCGCCAGCGTGTTCCTGCACGAACTGCCCACGCCGCTCGCGCTGCTGGCGATGGTGGTGGCCACGCTGGGCGTGCTGCTGCTGTCGCTGCCCCCGCGCGGACAGCTGCTGTCGCCTGCAGCCTGGCTGAGCCGCCCGGCCCTCTATGGGCTGGCCTGCGGCGCCAGCTTTGCGATCGCCTCGGTGGGTTTTCGCGGCGGGGCGCTGGCGCTGGGGGCCGAGACGCCGTGGCTGTCGGGCGCCTGGGGCGTGCTGATCGCGCAGACGCTGCAGACGCTGGGCCTGGGCGCCTGGGTGGCGCTCAAGACCGAGCGGGGCCTGGCGCCGCTGTGGCCGGCGTGGCGCATGTCGCTGGTGGCGGGCAGCATGGGTGCGGCCGCGTCGCTGGCGTGGTTCACCGCCTATGCCATGCAGACCACGGGCGCCGTGCGCACGCTGGGCATGGTGGAGGTGGTGTTCAGCTACCTGGTGTCGCGCCGCCTGTTCAGCGAGTCTTTCACGCGGCCCGAGAAGATCGGCATGGCGTTGATGCTGGTGGGGTTGGTGCTGATCTGCCTGCAGGGCGTGTGAAGAGAAACACCCCCTGAGTCGCTTCGCGCCTTCCCCCCGCTCTCGCATTGCTGCGCAATGCGGGCAGGGGGACGCCACCAGCGCGGCGGGGCGGCCCTTGCGCGGTGGCCCACGCCGGGGGGCGCGCCAGTTTCCTAGGCGGCACGCCTCGCGCAGCGCGCGACAATTGCCGCCGTGACCGCTACTGCCTCTGATCGCCGCATCGCCCACCTCGACATGGATGCGTTCTACGCCTCCGTCGAACTCCTGCGCTACCCGCAACTCAAGGGGCTGCCCGTGGTGATCGGTGGCGGCCGCCGCCCGCAGGACGAAGCGCTGACCGCTGCCTACGCCGGGCGGCCGGGGGATATTCCGGTGGCGGCGTTTGCGCTGCTGAAGGACTACGCGGGCCGCGGCGTGATCACCACCGCCACCTATGCGGCGCGCCAGTTCGGCGTGGGCTCGGCCATGGGGTTGATGAAGGCCGCGCGCCTGTGTCCGCAGGCCGTGCTGCTGCCGGTGGACTTTGCTGCCTACCGCCGCTACTCCAGGCTTTTCAAGGAAGTGATCCTCTCCATCGCGCCCGTCATGGAAGACCGCGGCGTGGACGAGGTGTACATCGACTTTACGCGAGTAGCGGGCGGCCAGCGCGACGGCGGGCGGGTGCTGGCGCGGCTGATCCAGAAGAGCATCTTCGACGCCACGGGGCTGACCTGCTCGATCGGCGTGGCGCCCAACAAGCTCATCGCCAAGATGGCGAGCGAGTTCAACAAGCCCAATGGCATCTCCATCGTGCAGCCAGGCGACCTGCAGCCCCTGATCTGGCCGCTGGACTGCCGCAAGATCAACGGCGTGGGCCCCAAGGCCGAGGCCAGGCTGCTCGCCCACGGCATCCGCACCATTGGCGAACTGGCCCAGCGGCCGCTGCCGTGGCTGATGCAGCAGTTCGGGCGTTCCTACGGTGCCTGGCTGCACGACGCGGCCTGGGGGCGCGACGAGCGCGCGGTGGTGACCGAGAGCGAGCCCGTCTCCATGAGCCGCGAAACCACCTTTGAGCGCGACCTGCACGCGGTGCACGACCGGGCAGAACTGGGCCGCATCTTCACCGCACTGTGCGAGCAGGTGGCGGGGGACCTGCAGCGCAAGGGCTACGCGGGCCGCACCATCGGCATCAAGCTGCGCTACGACGATTTCAAGATCGCCACCCGCGACCAGACGGTGGCGGACTTCACCCAGGATGCGGCCACCATCCGCCGCGTGGCGGGCCTGTGCCTCAAACGCGTGCCCTTGACCAAGCGCCTGCGCCTGCTGGGCGTGCGCGTGGGCAACCTGCTGCCCCAGGCAGCCGTTGCCCAGCAGGCGGCGGGTTGGGGCGAAAGCGCGCCGTTGTTCTGATCGGGGCGGGATGTCGCACCATGTTGGTGCGAATTTGCTTGACGTAAATCTAGGGGTAATTCATAAAAGTTACACTCGTTTACTCACAGTCCTGACGGCCCCGCATAGAGGCCGTTCGTCCTTTCAGAGGTTCTGCATGCGTGTGAACGTCCCGGTCACGGGCCGCGGGTATGACTATCCCGCCGATGAGTTGCTGGTGTCTCTCACCAATACCCGGGGTGAAATCACCCACTGCAATCCCGCGTTCGCGCGGGTGAGTGGCTATTCCCATGACGAACTCATGGGCCAGCCGCACAACCTCGTCCGCCATCCCGACATGCCCCCGGCGGCCTTCAAGGACCTGTGGTCCACCATCGGCCGCGGCAAGCCCTGGACGGGGCTGGTCAAGAACCGCCGCAAGAACGGCGACCACTACTGGGTGCGCGCCAACGTGGTGCCGGTGCTGGAACGCGGCAAACCCGTGGGCTACATGTCGGTGCGGGTGAAGCCATCGGCCGACGAGGTGGCCGCGGCCGACGCTCTGTATGCGCGCATGCGCGCCGAGGCCCAGTCCGGCCGCGTCACGCTGGTGCTGCGCGAGGGCGAGCTGCTGCACGGCGGCCCACGCGGCTGGATGGAGCGTCTGGTACGCCTGGGTCTTACGGCACGCATGGCCCTTACGTTGGCGCTGCTGTCCATCGCGGTACTGTTGCCCGACGCGCTGGGCCTTGCGGGCTGGGCGGCCGTGGCATGGCGGGCCGCCGCGCTGGGGCTGGGCGCGGGCGTCATGCTGAACTACTTTCACCGCCACTTCTCGACCGCGCTGGAGGAGGCCGAGCGGTTTGCCGGCGACATCGCGGGCTGCAACCTGGCCACCACGGCGCGCACCGACTATTCGGCGTCGCTGGGCGCGCTCATGCGCCGTCTGGTGCAGATCCAGATCAACCTGCGCGCCGTGGTGGGCGATGTGCGCACCGAAGTGCAGGGCTTTTCTTCCGCCGCCACGCAGGTGGCGCAGGGCGGACGCGAACTGTCGGCGCGCACCGAAGCGCAGGCCGGCAGCCTGCAGCAGACTGCAGCCGCCATGGAGGAACTGGCCAGCACCGTGGCCCACACGGCGGATGCGGCGGCGCAGATGGCGAGCGAGAGCGAGCGCAATATGGCCGTGGCCAGCCGCGGCGGCGCCGCCATCGCCGAGGTGGCGCAGTCCATGGAGCACATCCGCCGCTCGTCGGCGCGCATGGGCGAGATCATCGGCGTGATCGAGAGCATTGCCTTCCAGACCAACCTGCTGGCGCTCAACGCCGCGGTGGAAGCCGCGCGCGCGGGCGAGCAGGGCCGCGGCTTTGCCGTGGTGGCGGGCGAGGTGCGCGCGCTGGCGCAGCGCAGTGCCACCGCCGCCAAGGAGATCAGCGGCCTGATCGGCCAGACGGTGGACGGCATCGCCGATGGCAACCGGCGCATGGCGCAGGCGGGCCGCACCATCGAGGAGATGGTGGACGCGGTGCGGCGCGTGAGCACCCAGGTGCAGGAGATCACGACCGCCACGCGCGAGCAGTCCGAAGGCATCGGCCAGGTGAACGAGGCCATCGTCCAGCTCGACAGCGTGACGCAGCAGAACGCCGCGTTGGTGGAGGAGTCGGCCGCCGCGGCCCAGGCGCTGCGCGCAGGCGTGACTTCGTTGGGCCGCAGCGTGGATGTGTTCCGCCTGGGCTGACGGGCCGTCCAGCGCGTGGCGCTTTCGGTGAAAAGGCACGCGCGGCCACCGGCTGCATGGGGCGGTGCCGGGCCCTGTGCTGCTACGGGCGCGCGGCTGCCATGCGATTGCCGCTTTATTGCCGCGCGGTGCGCACGTTGCGCTGCAGCTGCTGCGGGTGGCTGGTGCGCAGGGGGTTGATGTCCAGGCCGCCGCGGCGTGTGTAGCGCGCGTACACGGCCAGCTTGATGGGGCGGCAGCGCGTCCAGATGTCCATGAAGATGCGCTCCACGCACTGCTCGTGGAATTCGTTGTGGTTGCGAAAGCTCACCAGGTACTGCAACAGGCCGGCCTGGTCGATCTGCGCGCCGCTGTAGGTGATCTGCACGCTGCCCCAGTCGGGCTGGCCGGTCACCAGGCAGTTGCTCTTGAGCAGGTGGCTCACCAGCGTCTCGGTCACCGGGGCCTCGTCATGGTGGGCGGCCAGCAGCTCGGGTGCGGGCTGGTAGCGCGTGCATTCCACGTCCAGGCGGTCCAGCAGCAGGCCGTCCAGCTCGTGGATGGGCTCGCGGTCGAAGGCCTCGGGCAGCAGCAGCGTCACGCCCACGGTGCCGGGATGCTCGGCGCCGCGCCACACGGCCTCGCTCACGTCGGCGCGGATGCGCGCACGCACTTCGGCCTCGCTGGCAAAGCGGGTGTTGTTGAAGCTGTTCAGGTACAGCTTGAACGACTTGCTCTCGACGATGTGGGGCGTCTCGCAGGGAACGGTGATGTGGGCGATGGCCACCTGCGGCTTGCCGCGCAGGTTGAGCCACGACAGCTCGAACGCCGTCCACAGGTCCGCGCCGAAGAAGGGGGCGTTGCCGTCGATACCGATCTCGGCGCGCTTGTCCGCGCGCGGGATGGGAAACAGCAGCGACGCGTCGTACTGGTCGGCATAGGCCGAGGCCTTGCCGAGCTGGGAGTGTTCCGGGGTGTTCATGGTGTGCTATGGATTGGATAGCTGCTAGCGCTTGTCGAATAAGCGCTAGCGGCCCATTTCATTTGAATTCCCGTTCGCGCAGCCATTTGGTGGCGATCCACTTCTCGCCCTCGATCACCGAGGCGCCGCCGTGCAGCGTGCGCGTGCTGGGGTGGGGCCGTTCGTAGCTGAAGAACACCGCATTGCCCTGGCGCGGCGCCACCTCCAGGGGCACGTCGGGGAAGGTGGTGCCGCCGCCCTTGAGCGGGTTGTTCAGGTAGATCACCAGCGTTGCCACGCGCTGGCCGCCGCGGCGCACGATGGTGGAGGTGCCGGGCTGGTCGGGGTCGAAGTAGTCGTAGTGCGGCTTGTATTCCGCGCCGGGGCGGTAGTGCAGCACCTGCAGGCCTTCGCCGTTCTGGATGGGCCAGCGCACCAGGCGGGCGATGCGCTCTTCCAGCCGCTGCACCACGGGCGTCTCGCCGCGCTGGAAGAACATGCCGTCGCTGGTGCGGTCCGCGTTCACCTCTTCGCCGCCGGTGGTGGTCTGCACGGTGAGCGAGCGTGCCATGCGTGGCCGTGCGGCATCGATGATGGCCTGGCATTCCTCGGGCGACAGCAGGTTGCCGAACAGCACCACGCGCGGGTGGGCCATCGACATCAGCACCTCGACCTGGCGGTCGCCCACGTCGACGAAGAGCGGCGCGTCGGCGATGTCGGGCTCGGGCACCGGCACGGCGGGCGGCAGGCCTTGCGGCTGCACCGCGCCGTCCAGATGCGCGCGCAGTACCTCCTCCACCGCGCGCACGGCAACGCTATCGGCCCAGCCCGCGTTGCGCATGGCCTCGATCAGTGCGGGCGTGGCGATGCCGGCGCCGGACTGGTCGAGGATCCACTGGCGCAGCTCGGGCGTAACGGACTGGGAGGAGGCGAAGCTGTGATCGGGCATGGGCTTTCGTTGGGGCAGGGTTTCAGGTGCGCTTGAGGCCCAGCACCTGCAGTTCGGCATCGCTCAAGCGCGACAGCACGTCGCTGCGCAGCGTCTGCAGGCGCTGGTGGTGGCGAAAGTCCAGGTCTACACCCTGCAGCGGCTGCACGCCGTCGGACGCGAGCGCATAAGCCTCGCCGGCCGTCTCGTTCACCAGCAGCCACATGCGCCGCACCTGGCCCCGCTGGCCGCCATGCGTGTGCTGGGCGGCAAACGCCTGCGCATCGGCGCGCCGGGTGAAGGTGGCTTTCAGGAATTCTTCGCGCATGAACGTGATCCACACGCCCCAGCCTTCGCGCACGGTGGCCTCGAAGGGCTGGTCGACGGCTTGGGTGGCGGGGTAGTGCGCGGTTTCGACGGCGTGGTTCATGGGGGGCGTCCAGGAAAGGAGGGGAACCTGTCTAGCTGCCGGCGGCGTGGCGGCGGAACACGAGCCGGTCGGGCTGGGACGAGGCCGGGTGGAAAGCATAGCCTTCCAGGTCGAATTCCTCCAGCCGCCGCGGGGTGGCCGCGCGCTGCTGAATGGCCCAGCGCGCCATCAGGCCGCGCGCGCGCTTGGCGTAGAAGCTGATGATCTTGTACTGGCCGGCCTTGTGGTCCTCGAACACGCATTCGATCACGCGCGCCTTGAGCACCTTGCGGTCCACGGACTTGAAGTACTCCTGCGAAGCCAGGTTGACCACCACCGGCGTGGCGTCCGCGGCCAGGCGCTGGTTCAGGTGTTCGGCGATGCGCGCGCCCCAGAACTGGTAAAGGTTGGCGCCGGCATCGGTCGCCAGGCGCGTGCCCATCTCCAGGCGATAGGGCTGCATGCGGTCCAGCGGCCGCAGCACACCGTACAGGCCGCTCAGGATGGCGACATGCTGCTGCGCCCACTGCAGGTCTTCGAGGGAGAGCGACTGTGCCTGCAGCCCTTCGTACACGTCGCCGTTGAAGGCCATCACCGCCTGGCGCGCGTTGGCGGCCGTGAAGCGCGGCTGCCAGGCCGCATAGCGCGCCACGTTGAGGGCGGCCAGCGGGTCGCTGATCGACATCAGCGCGGCCACTTCCTGCGGCGACTTCTCGCGCAGCACCGCGATCAGGCGCTGTGCGTCGGGCACGAACGCGGGCAGCGTGTGCGGCAGGCCGGCGGGCAGGGGGGTGTCGTAGTCCAGCGACTTGGCGGGCGACAGCAGGAACAGCACGGTCATTACTCCCAATGTGCGAGCTGCCGTGGCTATCAGCTGAATATGCCTCTAAGGCTTATCCATCAAGCGCCAGCAGCTCATTTATCGATAGCGTAAAACGCCACCGGGGGCATGATGCCCCCGGTGTTCTGCCATGGCGCGGGCTTAGGCGGCCGCGTTGTCCTGGTCGAACGGCAGCTGCATCGCACCCAGGTCGCGGCGGGTTTCCACCAGCACCAGCGGACCTTCATCCAGCACCACCACGGGCGCGCGCTCGCGCGGCACGTGGACGGGCTTGGGCTCGGCCGCAATCGCGGCCTGCGCGGCGGCGATCTTCTGGGCGTCGGAATTCACCCATTGCAGGCCCGAAGCCTGCGCCACCTGCTGCAGCGTGTCCACGGGCAGCGTGAATGCCTGCACGCGCGGCATGCCGCCGGTTGCCGGCGCTACCGCGGTGGCAGCCGGAGCCGGTGCGGGCACAGGTGCCGCTGCAACGGGCGCGGGCGCCGGTGCGGGGGCTGCCACGGCGGCCGGGGGCGGCGTCACTGCGGCAGCGGCTTCGGACGCGGCCTGCGGCGTTGCCGCCGGGGCAGATGCCGGAGCGGAGGCGAAATAGCTGCGGCGTGCGGGGGCGGAGTCCTCCTCGGCCGGCGCAGCGGGAGCGGGGAGGTCCAGGTCCATCAGCGGCGCGCCAGGCGCTTCGGCATCGGCACCGGTGGCGCTGGCCTCGGCATTGCGCGGGCCGCGCTCGCCACGTTCGCGGCGGTCGCGTCCATAGCGGTCGCGCGAACGGCGCTCGCGGCGCTCCTCGCCGGCGGGGGCCTCGGCGCCGGACGTACCGACTTCAGCGCCGGACAGGTCCAGGTCCGGCAATGCGGCCAGGGGCGCAGTGTCGGCAAAGTCGGCGCCAGCGGCGGGGGCGTTGGCGTCGATGGTGCGCGGGCCGCGTTCGCGGCGCTCGCCGCCGCGTTCGCCACCGCGCTCACGGCGCTCGCCTCGTTCACCCCGTTCGCGGCGTTCACCGCGCTCGCCGGTGCGTGCCGTGCGCTCCTCGGTCACTGCCACGTCGGCATCGGTCGTGACCGGTGAGTTGGCCAGGTCGGCCGCAGACTGCACGGGCGGCTGTGCGTTGCGCTCACCGCGCTCGCGGCCGCCACGGCCTTCGCGCGGCTCGCGGCGGCTCTCGCCTTCCGCGCGATCGCCACGGCGTTCGCCGTCGCGGCCATTGCGTGGCTCACGCGGTTCGCGGTTCTCGCGGCCCTCGGCGCTGCGCTCGCCGCCACGGCCTTCGCCACGGCGGCCGCGGCCTTCGCCGCCTTCGCGGTTGCCATTGCGCTCACCGCCACGCTCGCCGCTGCGTTCACCAGTGCGTTCGCCACGGCGACCGCCGCGCTCACCGCGACGCCCTTCGCCGCGTGCGCCGGGTTCCGCGGGCGTCTGCGCGGGGGCGGCCACAGGTGCGGGCGCGGGTGCGGCGCCAAAGCCGAACAGGCTCTTGATCCATGCGAAGAAGCCCTGCTCGGGCGCAGGTGCGGCGGCCGGGCGCTGGGGCGCAGGCGTGGGGGCCGTTGCCGGGCGCTGCTGGCCCTGGCCCTGCGGGCGCGTGGCGCCGCGGGCGGCGCCTTCGGGGCGCGGCTCGGCCACAGGGGCCGGTGCGTCGGGCAACACGCCCTTGATCACGGGCGTCTGCTTGTTGGTGGGCTCCTGCGAGCGGCGCGTGACCTTGGTCTGGTCTTCCTCCACGTCGGCCAGCTTGTAGCTGGCGTCCAGGTTTTCCAGGCGCGGGTCGTCGTGCTTGAGGCGCTCCAGCTTGTAGTGCGGCGTTTCCAGCGACTTGTTGGGGATCACCACCACGGAGACGCGCTGCTTGAGTTCGATCTTGGCGATCTCGGTGCGCTTTTCGTTGAGCAGGAAGCTGGCCACCTCCACCGGCACCTGGCAGTGCACGGCGGCGGTGCTGTCCTTCATGGACTCTTCCTGGATCATGCGCAGCATCTGCAGCGAGAAGCCTTCCGTGTCGCGCACGTGGCCGGTGCCGTCGCACAGCGGGCAGCGGATGTGCGCGCCTTCGGACAGCGAGGGCTTCAGGCGCTGGCGGCTCATCTCCATGAGGCCGAACTTGCTGATGGTGCCGAACTGCACGCGGGCGCGGTCCTGGCGCAGCGCGTCGCGCAGGCGGTTTTCCACTTCGCGGCGGTTCTTGCTCTCCTCCATGTCGATGAAGTCGATCACGATCAGGCCGCCCAGGTCGCGCAGGCGCATCTGGCGTGCCACCTCGTCGGCGGCCTCCAGGTTGGTGCGCGTGGCGGTTTCCTCGATGTCGCCGCCCTTGATGGCGCGTGCCGAGTTCACGTCCACGCTGACCAGCGCCTCGGTGTGGTCGATCACGATGGCGCCGCCCGAGGGCAGGGTCACGGTGCGCGCGTAGGCGGACTCGATCTGGTGCTCGATCTGGAAGCGCGAGAACAGCGGTGCGTCGTCGCGGTAGCGCTTGACCTTGCCGGCATGCTCGGGCATGACGTGCGCCATGAACTGGTGCGCCTGCTCGTAGATGTCGTCAGTGTCGATGAGGATGTCACCGATGTCGCTGTTGAAGTAGTCGCGGATGGCGCGGATCACCAGGCTGGATTCCTGGTAGATCAGGAAGGCGCCCTTGCCGGCCTTGGCGGCGCCATCGATGGCGGTCCACAGCTTGAGCAGGTAGTTCAGGTCCCATTGCAACTCGGGCGCGGAACGGCCGATGCCGGCGGTGCGCGCGATGATGCTCATGCCCTTGGGGTACTCCAGCTGGTCCATCGCCTCCTTGAGCTCGGCGCGGTCCTCGCCCTCAATGCGGCGCGACACGCCCCCGCCGCGCGGGTTGTTGGGCATCAGTACCACATAGCGGCCGGCCAGGCTGATGAAGGTGGTCAGGGCCGCGCCCTTGTTGCCGCGCTCTTCCTTCTCGACCTGGACGATCAGCTCCTGGCCTTCCTTGATCACGTCCTGGATCCTGGCCTGGCTGGGTGATACGCCCTCGGCGAAATACTGTTTGGAGATTTCCTTGAACGGCAGGAAGCCGTGGCGGTCTTCGCCATAGTCAACGAAGCAGGCCTCCAGCGACGGTTCCACGCGCGTGACGACGGCTTTGTAGATGTTGCCCTTGCGCTGCTCGCGCCCTTCGATCTCGATCTCGTAGTCCAGCAGCTTCTGGCCGTCCACGATGGCCAGGCGCCGCTCCTCGGGCTGCGTGGCATTGATGAGCATCCGCTTCATGATGCAATTCCTTTTCGTTGTGTCGTGGCGGCCCGCGCGCAGCGCTCTCTCAGGGCTGCAGCGGCGCGTACCGCCGGTTCCAAACCAAACAGGCTCTACACGAGCCGGAAATGCCTGGACTGACGCATCGAAACGAGGGAATTGCCGGGATGCACCACGACTGCTGGGTTGGCTAACTCAGCAGGCGGGGTGGTGGCGCGTGGATGGGGGCGAGCCGGTCAGCGCGCAGGCGTGCTACTAAAAATGTAGCTATTGGCGCTTGACCGGCGGGTGTTGGTGGCGATTTGCGTGCACGTGGCAAAGGCTGACGCCCTCGCCACAATGACACCATCCATGCCAGCAACACCCACATGATTTTCGCTTTGATCCGCTGGCCGCAGTGCCCGGGTGGGGTGAGCGGCCAGCTTGGGATTCCGTAGATTCAGTGTTTCGATTTGTCAGCCTGCGCGGTCGACACGCGGGCCTTCGCAGGCAACCGGCCTGCAATCTGCGCGCATGACGCCCGTTGGCATCAACCATGCTGCGCGCCGAGCCGGGCTGGGTCCATTAAACTCCAGACAAATCAACCACTTACACATTCGTCGCGCAGGTGAAACACATTATAGGGGGCAAACCGGCCGCAGGCCGCACCCCGCCGGAAGCCCCGGCGGCCCGCATCGTCGAGGTCGACGCCGAATCCGCGGGCCAGCGGCTCGACAATTTCCTCATCCGCCATCTGAAGGGCGTGCCCAAGACTCATGTCTACCGCATCATCCGCAGCGGCGAGGTCCGCCTGAACAAGGGGCGCACCAGCGCCGACGCGCGCGTGGCACCGGGCGACCTGGTGCGTCTGCCCCCCGTGCGCGTGTCCGACAAGGTGCTGGACAAGGCGGAGCGCCCCGCGCCCGCGCGCGAATTCCCCATCCTGCTGGAAGACGAGCACCTGATCGCCATCGACAAGCCCGCCGGCACGGCCGTGCACGGCGGCAGCGGCGTGAGCTTTGGCGTGATCGAACAGTTGCGCCAGGCGCGGCCGCAGGCGCGCTTCCTGGAACTGGTGCACCGGCTGGACCGGGAGACCTCGGGCATTTTGCTGGTGGCCAAAAAGCGCTCGGCGCTCACACATCTGCAGGACCAGTTCCGGGGGCGCGAGACGGGCAAGACCTATCTGGCGCTGGTCACCGGCCACTGGCCCGCCAACAAGAAGGTCATCGACACGCCGCTGCACAAATACCTGCAGGAGGATGGCGAGCGCCGCGTGCGCGTGACCACGCCCGACGACCCGGACGGCATGCGCTCCGTCACCCTGGTCAAGGTGCGCAGCCAGCTCGCGCCGCGCCCCTTGCAGGGCCTGCCGGCGATGAGCCTGCTGGAGGTGACCATCAAGACCGGGCGCACGCACCAGATCCGCGTGCACCTGTCCTCCCAGGGCCACCCGATCGCGGGCGACGACAAGTACGGCGACTTCGACCTGAACCGGCGCCTGCAGAAGCAAGGCTTGAAGCGCATGTTCCTTCACGCATGGCGGCTACAGTTTGACCACCCGGCCAGCGGCGAGCGCCTGGAATTGCGCGCCGAATTGCCGCCCGAACTGACCGCTTTTCTTTCCGACGACCCCGCACATGCCTGATTTCCGCCCGCGCCGATTCGATCTCATTGCCTTCGACTGGGATGGCACGCTGTTTGACTCCACCGCCATCATCGTGCGCAGCATTCAGGATGCGGTGCGCGATGTGGGCGGCACCGTGCCTACGGATGAAGCCGCCGCCTGGGTGATCGGCATGGCGCTTCCGCAGGCTCTGGCCCATGCGGCCCCCGACGTGCCGCGCGAGCGCTATACGGAGTTGGGCAACCGCTACCGCTACCACTACCTGCAGCACCAGGACGACCTGAGCCTGTTCGACGGCGTGCTGCCCATGCTGGAGGGCCTGCGCACGCGCGGCCACCTGCTGGCCGTAGCCACGGGCAAGAGCCGACGCGGCCTGGACCAGGTGCTGCACCAGGTGCAACTGCGCGGCATGTTCGACGGTTCGCGCACCGCGGACGAAACCGCCGGCAAACCGCACCCGCTGATGCTGCAGGAACTGATGGCCGAGTTCGGCGTGGAGCCCGAGCGCCTGCTGATGATCGGCGACACCACGCACGACCTCGAAATGGCCCGCGCCGCGGGCTGTGCCAGCGTGGGCGTGGGCTATGGCGCGCACGACACGGCGGGCTTTGCCGAACTGGGGCCGCTGTGCGTGGCTTCGTCCGTGGCCGATCTGCACCGTTGGCTGCAGGAGCACGCGTAATGGCGACTCCGGTGGAGCAACGCATCGACCTCTGCCCCAGCGAGGCACTGGTGGATGGCGGCCGCGCCGTGGCGTTCGACGTGCGCTACTGCGGCCAGATCTGCCGCGCTTTCGCCATCCGCTATCAGGGCCGCGTGCACGCCTACCTGAACCGCTGTACCCATGTACCGATGGAGATGGACTACCAGGAAGGTCAGTTTTTCGACGACACCGGCCGCTGGCTGCTGTGTGCCACGCATGGCGCGGCCTACCAGCCCGACACGGGAGCCTGCGCTGGCGGTCCGTGCCGCGGCGGGCTGGTGAAGATCGCCTTGTCCGAGGAAGGGGGCCGGGTGCGCTGGCATACTGCCCTCCATCTGCACACCGTAGAGTTTTGACTCCATGACCGATCCCAACCGCACCGAACCCACGGGATTTGAGGGAAATCCGCCCGCAGCGCCCGACCTGTGGGCGCAACAAGCCACAAAAAATGAAGCGAGCAAGGCCGCAGCCGCCCCCGGCTGGGAGCGCGAGACGCTGGAGAAGCTGGTGCTCGGCACCCTGGCCGAGCAGCGCGCGGCGCGCCGCTGGCGCAACTTCTGGCGCCTGGCGTGGGTCCTGTTGGCGGGCGCGGTGATCTGGGCCGCGCTTTCGCGCGAAATGACCGCCACCAGCAAGAGCACGCCGCATACGGCCGTGGTGGACGTGAAGGGCGAGATCGCCGCGGGCGCCGAGGCCAGCGCCGAATTTGTCGTAGCCGCCATGCGCAGCGCATTCGAGGATGCGGGTTCGCAGGCCGTGGTGCTGCTCATCAACTCGCCGGGCGGCAGTCCGGTGCAGGCGGGGATCATCAACGACGAGATCGTGCGCCTGAAGGCCAAGTACAACAAGCCCGTCTATGCCGTGGTCGAGGAAACCTGTGCCTCGGCGGCCTACTACATCGCCGCGGCGGCGGACGGCATCTTCGTGGACAAGGCCAGCATCGTGGGCAGCATCGGCGTGCTGATGGACGGCTTCGGCTTCACCGGCACCATGGAAAAGCTGGGGGTGGAGCGCCGCCTGCTCACCGCCGGTGAGAACAAGGGGTTTCTCGATCCGTTCAGCCCCCAGACCGAAACCCAGCGCGCATACGCCCAGGCCATGCTCGACCAGATCCACCAGCAGTTCATCGGCGTGGTGAAGCAGGGGCGGGGCGACCGGCTCAAGGTCACGCCCGAAACCTTCAGCGGCCTGTTCTGGACGGGCCAGCAGGCGGTGGAGATGGGACTGGCCGACCAACTGGGCAACCTGGACTACGTGGCGCGCGAGGTGGTCAAGGCCGAAGACGTGATCGACTACACCCGCCGCGACAACGTGGCCGAGCGCCTGGCCAAGAAGTTTGGCGCCGCGGTAGGCATGGGTGCCGTGAAGGGCCTGGCCGCGCTGCAGCTGCCGCAGCTGCGCTGATATTGGGTTAAATCAGGCTCCAGCGCTTATCTATCAAGCGCTGCAAGCTATTATTTTTGAATCAACCGGGGCCGTACGTGCGGCCTACGCACCGATGGCGAAGACCGTGGGTACGCGGTTGTCCGGCGTGCCGGCGGTGTGTTGGCGCCATTCGCGCACCGTGTGGCTGGCAACTTGCGCATCGGCCAGCGTCAGGCCGCTTGCGCGCGCCAGCCGGGTCTGCGGCTGCAGCCCCTGCAGCAGCGCCTGCCACAGTGCGGCGTTGCGGTAAGGCGTCTCGATGAAAAGCTGTGTCTGGCCCTGCTTGTGGGCCAGAGTTTCCAGCTCGCGCAGGCGTTTGGTGCGCTCGCCTGCGTCCTGCGGCAGATAGCCCACGAAGGCGAAGTTCTGGCCGTTGAGTCCGCTGGCTGCCAGTGCCAGCAATAGCGACACCGGTCCCACCAGCGGTACCACGCGCAGCCCCAGGTCATGCGCCGCGCGCACCACGGAGCTGCCGGGGTCGGCGACTGCGGGCATGCCCGCCTCGCTGACCAGGCCCATGTCGTGCCCTGCCAATGCCGGCGCCAGCAGCGGACGTGCGTCGAACGATGCATGGCCCCGGGCGCCGTGGTCGCCCTTCTTGTGCACTTCGCGCGGCAGTTCGGTGATCTGCTGTGTCTGCAGCGGCGCCCCCAGCGGGTGCAGCGCGTCCACGCGCTTGAGGTAGGCGCGGCAGCTCTTGGCGTTCTCGCAAATCCAATGGGTGAGGCGTGCGGCCTGGCGCAACGTGCCCTCCGGTAGGGCTTCGGTCAGGGGTGCCTGGCTCTCGCAGCCGAAGTCCAGCGGCGCTGGCACCAGATACAGGATGCCCCGACCCAGGGTCGGGCCAACCGTTGCAGTGCTTTCGCTCATGGCAGCACCAGCCCCGCGGCGCGCAGCATGCGGCAGGTGCGTATCAAGGGCAGCCCGATCAGGGCGGTGGGGTCGTCGCTGTCGATCGCGTCGAGTAACGCGATGCCCAGGCCCTCGCTCTTGGCGCTTCCGGCGCAATCGTACGGCTGCTCGGCGCGCAGATAGCGCTCGATCTCCTCGTCCGAAAGGTCACGAAAGCGCACCCGCACCGGCGCCAGGTCCACCTGCTCGAAACCGCAGTCCTGGCAGACCACCGCCACGGCGGTGTGGAACACCACGGTCTTGCCGCGCATGCGGCGCAACTGGACGGTGGCGCGTTCGTGGTCGCCGGGCTTGCCCAGCGGCTCGCCGTCCAGGTCTGCCACTTGGTCGGAGCCGATCACGATGGCCCGCGGATGCGGGCCGGCCACGGCGCGCGCCTTGGCCAGCGCCAGGCGCAGTGCCAGCGCGCGCGGGGCTTCGTCCGGCCGCGGTGTCTCGTCCACCGCGGGGGCAGCCACGTCGAAGGGCAGGCCCAGTCGGGCCAGGAGTTCGCGCCGGTAGCGCGAGGTCGATGCCAATATCAGGGAGCGGGGCAGGGGGGAGAAATCCGGCATGCCTGGATTCTCTTACACTGCCCAGCATGACCAAGGAACACTCCCCCGACCGGCTGGACGTCAAGGCTTTTGCACAGGCCGGCGCTCACCTGTCCGGTCATGACACGCTGCTCAAATACAAGCGTCTGGCCGAGGAGGCGCAGGGGCTGCACCCGGATCTGCGCGTGGATTGGGCGGCGGACGGCGAAGTGCGCACCACGCACGGCGTAGGCGGCCAGGTCTGGCTGCGTCTGAAAGCCAGCGCCACCTTGCCGATGACCTGCCAGCGCTGCCTGCATTCCGTGGACGTGCCCCTGGAGGTGGAGCGCGAATTCCGCTTCGTGGCCGATGAAGCCACCGCCGAGGCACTGGATGGCGACAGCGATGAGGATCTGCTGGCATTGAGCCGCGAGTTCGATCTGCGCGAGCTGATCGAAGACGAACTGCTCATGGCCCTGCCGGTGGTGCCGCGCCATGAGGAATGCCCGACAGATGTCACGCTGGCCTCCAGCGACGAGGACTTCGAGCAGGCCAGTGCCGACAAGCCCAATCCGTTCGCAGCCCTGGCTGGGCTTCGCAAGGACAATCCGGACGCCTGAGAAACGGCCCGTTCGGCGGTTTCGATCAAAAACCATTTGAGATATAATCGAGGGCTTCGCGCGAATCCCCTCGTGTCTTCAATGGGCTGATCGCGTTTTTCACCAACCCTTTCAAGACCCTAGGAGCCGATCATGGCTGTTCAGCAAAACAAGAAGTCTCCCTCCAAGCGCGGCATGCACCGTTCGCACAATGCCCTGACGGTGCCTGGCATCGCCGTGGAGCCCACGACCGGCGAAACCCATATGCGCCACCACATCAGCCCCAACGGCTTCTACCGCGGCCGTCAGGTACTGAAGAACAAATCCGAAGCCTGATCCAGGCTGCGCACCCTCCGGGCCCGCTGCTACGAAAAAAGTAGCGCGGGCCTTTGTCGTTTTGGCATGCGCCAAAATGGCCCTTTTATTTAACGGCCGCCTGACGGCTTGACGATTTGCCGATGATCACACTGGCTGTTGACTGCATGGGGGGCGATCATGGCCCCGGCGTCACGCTTCCCGCGTGCCGACAGTTCCTGGAGCATCACCCTGACGCACGCCTGATACTGGTGGGTGGGCAGGATAGCCTGCAGGGTCTGGTACACGAGCGCGTGACGCATGTCGTGGCATCGGAGGTGGTCACGATGGACGATGCGGTGGAGGTCGCGCTGCGTCGCAAGAAGGACTCCTCCATGCGCGTGGCCATTCAGCAAGTCAAGGATGGCGTGGCGCATGCGGCCATCTCCGCCGGTAACACTGGCGCGCTGATGGCCATCGCGCGCTATTTGCTCAAGACGCTGGACGGCATCGACCGCCCCGCCATCGCTACCCAGATGCCCAATGCACAAGGCGGTGCCACTACCGTGCTGGACCTGGGCGCGAATGTCGATTGCACGGCCGAGCATTTGCTGCAATTCGCTGTCATGGGATCTGCGTTGGTGTCGGTGCTGCAGGACCACGATGAACCGCTCGTAGGATTGCTGAACATTGGCGAAGAGGTCATCAAGGGCAACGATGTCATCAAGAAAGCCGGTGAACTGCTGCGTTCTGCGGCCAAATCCGGGGACCTGAACTTTCACGGTAATGTGGAAGGCAACGACATCTTCAAGGGCACTGTGGACATCGTGGTGTGTGACGGTTTCGTTGGCAATGTGGCACTCAAGGCCAGTGAGGGCGTGGCATCGATGATTGCGGGAGCGCTCAAACAGGAGTTTTCGCGCAACATTTTCACGAAAATGGCTGCCATCGTCGCTTATCCAGTGTTATCTGCCATCATGAGGCGCATGGATCACCGGCGTTACAACGGAGCCGCCCTGCTCGGACTGCGGGGGCTCGTGTTCAAGAGCCACGGTTCGGCCGACGCGCTGGCTTTCGAGCAGGCTTTGATCCGGGCGTATGATGCGGCCCGCAACAACCTGCTCGACCGCGTCCGCGCGCGGGTTGCGCATGCGGCGCCTTTGCTGGCAGCCGCAGACGCCCAGCCCGCTTCCTGACCGGCCGTGCCTCCCCCAATGACACGCTATTCACGCATTACCGGCACCGGCAGCTATTTGCCGCCGCACCGGGTAACCAATGATGACCTGGTGGCCCAGCTGGCGCAGCAGGGCATCGAGACCTCCGATGAATGGATCGTGGAGCGCACGGGCATCCGCGCACGCCATTTCGCCGACCGGGACGTCACCAGCAGCGACCTGGCGTTGGAGGCATCGCGCCGCGCGCTGGAGGCCGCCGGTTGCCAGGCGCAAGATCTTGACCTGATCATCGTCGCCACCTCCACACCGGACATGGTGTTTCCCTCCACCGCCTGTATTCTGCAAAACAAGCTGGGTGCCAATGGCTGCCCCGCCTTCGACGTGCAGGCCGTGTGCAGCGGCTTCGTCTATGCACTCACGGTGGCCGACGCCATGATCCGCTCCGGGGGAGCGCGCCGTGCGCTGGTCGTGGGGTCCGAGGTCTTCAGCCGCATTCTGGATTTCAACGACCGCACCACCTGTGTGCTATTCGGCGACGGCGCCGGCGCAGTGGTGCTGGAGGCCTCGGAAGCGCCCGGCATCCTTGCGAGCGACCTGCATGCCGATGGCAGCCATGTCGGCATCCTCTGCGTGCCGGGCAACGTCTACGGCGGCCAGATTCTGGGCGACCCTTTGCTCAAGATGGATGGCCAGGCCGTCTTCAAGCTGGCCGTCGGCGTGCTGGAGAAAGCGGCGCGGGCCACGCTGGACAAGGCGGGCATGACCGACGCCGATATCGACTGGCTGATTCCCCACCAGGCCAACATTCGCATCATGCAGAGCACGGCGCGTAAGCTGAAGCTGTCCATGGACAAGGTGGTGGTCACGGTGGATCAGCACGGCAATACGTCGGCCGCCTCCATTCCCTTGGCACTGGACCATGGCGTGCGCAATGGCCAAGTCCAGCCGGGCCAGACGGTGCTGCTGGAAGGGGTGGGCGGCGGCTTCACCTGGGGTGCGGTGCTCCTGAAAATGTAGCTATTGGCGCTTGCTGTGCAAGCGCTGGAGCCGCTTTTGTCTTGAACTGTTTGACCATGTCGAAAACTTTTGCATTTGTGTTCCCCGGCCAAGGCTCGCAGTCGGTGGGCATGCTGGACGCTTGGGATGACCATCCCGTGGTGGCCGAGACGCTGCGCGAGGCTTCAGAGGCGCTCGGCGAAGACGTCGGTGCGTTGATTCATGCGGGGCCCAAGGAGGCGCTGGCCCTTACCACCAACACCCAGCCGGTGATGCTGGTGGCCGGGATTGCGGCTTGGCGCGTGTGGTGCGCTGAGGGCGGGGCACTGCCGGCTGCCGTGGCCGGGCACTCCCTGGGCGAATACTCCGCGTTGGTGGCCTCGGGTGTT
The DNA here is from genome assembly GCF_002916785.1 of Diaphorobacter sp. LR2014-1. Taxonomy (NCBI): domain Bacteria; kingdom Pseudomonadati; phylum Pseudomonadota; class Betaproteobacteria; order Burkholderiales; family Comamonadaceae; genus Diaphorobacter; species Diaphorobacter sp. LR2014-1. The sequence continues at coordinate 96,685 of NZ_MTBE01000004.1, forward strand.
TTGAGTCTGGCCCAGGCAGCTCCGCTGGTGCGCCTGCGTGCCGCTGCCATGCAGGAGGCCGTGCCCGTGGGGGTTGGCGCCATGGCGGCCATCCTCGGACTGGAGTCAGCCAAGGTGATCGCCGGTTGCGCCGAGGCTATGGCCAGCTTTGGTGCTGGATCCACCGATGTGGTGGAAGCCGTGAATTTCAACGATCCCGCTCAGACCGTGATTGCGGGTACCAAGGCGGGCGTGGAGAAAGCCTGCGAAGTGCTCAAGGCAGCGGGCGCAAAGCGTGCACTGCCACTGCCGGTGTCGGCGCCCTTCCACTCCAGCCTGATGAAGCCCGCCGCAGAAAAACTGCGTGCCGCGCTCGCTGCACTGGAATTGGGCGCTCCGCGCATTCCCGTGGTCAACAATGTGGACGTCGCGGTGCAGCAAGACGCAGATGCCATCCGCGATGCACTCTATCGGCAGGCCTTCGGCCCGGTGCGCTGGGTGGAGTGTGTGCAGGCGCTGAAGGCGCGTGGCGTGACGCATGTGATCGAATGCGGGCCCGGCAAGGTGCTGGCCGGGATGACCAAGCGCATCGACCCCGAACTGGTTGGCGCCTCACTGTTTGACCCGGCCACGCTGGCCGAAACCAAGGAACTGCTGGCATGAGTGAATCCGCCTCTCCCCAGATTGCGCTGGTTACCGGCGCCACCCGCGGCATCGGAGCCGCCATTGCCGCCGAGCTCGCCCAGCGGGGCTTGCGCGTGATTGGTACGGCCACCACAGATGAAGGCGCGCAGCGCATCGGCCAGGCCCTGGCGGCCTACGGCGGCAAGGGCGTCAAACTGAACGTGACCGACGGCGCAGCCGTGGACGCGCTGGTGGATGCCATCGTCAAGGAGCATGGGGGCCTGCATGTGCTGGTGAACAACGCGGGCATCACGCGTGACACGCTGGCCATGCGCATGAAGGACGACGACTGGGATGCCGTGCTTGACACCAATCTCAAGGCCGTTTTCCGCGTCAGCCGTGCGGCTATTCGGCCCATGATGAAACAGCGCTTTGGGCGCATCATCAGTATCACCAGCGTGGTGGGCGCATCGGGCAACCCCGGACAGGCCAACTACGCGGCCGCGAAGGCTGGTGTGGCTGGTATGACCCGCGCGTTGGCGCGTGAACTGGGCAGCCGCGGTATCACGGTGAACTGCGTGGCTCCGGGTTTCATTGCCACCGACATGACTGCCGATCTGCCGGAAGAGCAGAAAAAAGCGCTGAAATCCCAGATCGCCATGGGCGAATTGGGGCAGCCCAGTGACATCGCCCATGCCGTGGCTTACCTTGCATCGGCTGGTGCAGGTTATGTGACGGGACAAGAGTTGCATGTCAATGGCGGCATGTACATGTAATTAAAGTCAGTTGACGCCGTTTTGTCCGTACGGCGGGCTGCTACGGGGCTTTACCCGGAGCGGCTAGAATCGCGGATTCATTCACAACCCCCTGAGGGAAACCATGAGCGATATCGAAGCACGTGTCAAAAAAATCATTGCCGAACAACTCGGCGTGGAAGAATCCCAAGTCACCAACGAAAAAGCCTTCGTGGCAGATCTGGGTGCCGACTCGCTGGACACGGTGGAACTGGTGATGGCGCTGGAAGACGAGTTCGGCATCGAGATCCCTGACGAAGACGCAGAGAAGATCACGACGGTGCAAAACGCCATCGACTACGCCAATACCCACCAGAAGGCCTAAGTCGCTGCCGCCCCGCACTCCCTGGGGCGCGGCATCCCATCAGCAAAGGTTTAGCGCATGAGCCGTCGTCGCGTTGTCGTGACCGGCCTGGGTTGCATCACCCCCGTTGGCAATACGGTGGCCGATGCCTGGGCCAACATCCTCGCCGGGAAATCCGGCATAGACCTCATCACCAAGTTCGATACGACGAACTTTGCCTGCAAGATAGCTGGCGAGGTCAAGGGTTTTGACCTGGACTCCTTCATCAGTGCCAAAGATGCGCGCACGATGGATACGTTCATCCATTACGGTATCGCGGCGGCCGAAGAGGCAGTGCGCGACGCTGGTCTGCCCACGGGCGAGGCGCTGGACGATGAATTGGCCACCCGCATCGGCTGCATCATTGGTTCCGGCATCGGCGGACTGCCGCTGATCGAGAACACGCATGCGGAGTTGACCAACCGGGGGCCGCGCCGCATCACGCCGTTTTTCGTCCCTGCATCCATCATCAACATGGTGGCTGGCCAGGTGTCGATGCGCTTTGGCTTCAAGGGACCGAACCTGTCGGTGGTCACAGCCTGCACCACGGGCCTGCACTGCATCGGCGAAGCGGCCCGCAAGATCGAATACGGGGACGCCGACGTGATCGTCGCTGGCGGTACGGAGTCCACCGTCTCGCCCCTGGGTGTGGGCGGCTTCGCAGCCATGCGTGCCCTGTCCACGCGCAACGATGATCCGCAGACGGCGTCACGCCCCTGGGATAAGGACCGCGATGGCTTCGTTCTCGGCGAGGGTGCGGGGGTTCTGGTGCTGGAAGAGTACGAACACGCCAAGGCGCGTGGCGCGCGCATCTACGCCGAGGTGTTGGGCTATGGCATGAGCGCCGACGCCGGGCACATGACGGCACCCAATATGGATGGCCCGAGGCGTGCCATGGTTGCCGCACTGCGCAATGCCGGCGTGAATGTCGACGAGGTGGATTACCTCAATGCGCACGGCACGTCCACGCCGCTGGGGGATCTCAACGAAACCAATGCCATCAAGGCGGCACTGGGTGACCATGCCAAGAAGATGGTGGTGAGTTCGACCAAATCGATGACCGGGCATTTGCTTGGTGGAGCGGGAGGCATTGAGAGTGTGTTCACCGCACTCGCTTTGCACCAGCAGAAGGTGCCTCCTACCACGAATATCTTCGAGCAGGATCCGGAGTGCGATCTGGACTACTGTGCCAACACGGCGCGGGACATGAAGATCGACATCGCAGTCAAGAATAATTTTGGCTTTGGTGGCACCAACGGAACGCTGGTGTTTCGGCGCGTCTGATTGATCGGGCCTGGCGCGGCGGCCGGCGCGTCCGCGAGTCTCTGGATCATCGGGCGGGCTCGTCCTCACCAGTGTTTGGCTAACGTCCGCCATGCGTGAGTCCTTGCACGCTCCCGCCGTTCGCTACCCCTATGGCCGCTCGCTCGTGGTGGCCCGCACCCTTGTCGTGTTGGCGCTGGCCGGCATGGCCTGTCTATCGGTCTGGTTGCTATCCCATGGACGTCAGCCCGACCTGGCCATGCGCGCCTGGGTTGGCGCTGTGGCCTGGGTGTTGGGTATGGCGGCGGCCTGGCGCTTCTGGCACCGCCTGCCGGAAGGCTTTTTGGTGTGGGATGGCAGCCTATGGTGGTTGGAGACTGGGCGAACGGGCATGCGTATGCCCGTGGATCAGTCACCCGCGGTGCATCTTGACTTTCAGACCATCCTGATGCTTTCCGTGCAAGGGGCATCCCACACACGGCAATGGCTGTGGATGGAATGCAGGAGCGACCCTCTCCAATGGCCGGCTCTGCGGCGTGCGGTATATTCGCGCGCCCGTGGCGGCTCCCTGGCTGGCGCTCCCGCGAAGCAGACAACCGACGGAATGCCACCCCCGCAGGGTGGCGGAGCATCCCACAAGACATGACGACCCCATCGCCCGCGCCCCAAGAGCCCGCCGACAGTGATCTGCGATTGGTCGAGCGCACCGTCGCGGGGGACCAGCGGGCTTATGAACTTCTGGTCATCAAATACCAGCGGCGCATCGAGCGCCTGGTGGGGCGTATGGTGCGCGATACCGATCTGGTAGCCGACATCACGCAGGAAACCTTTCTGCGTGCCTACCGAGCCTTGCACCAGTTCCGTGGAGAGGCACAGTTCTATACCTGGCTCTACCGCATCGCCGTGAACACCGCCAAGAAGGCGTTGGTAGACATGAAACGCAATCCGGTTGTCACGGAGAGCGCTCTTCGCGGCAGCAGCGACTCCGAAGATGAAACTTCCTTCCTGGATCGTGAACTAATCAGCGACGAAACCCCCGAAACCGTGTTGGCGGCCCAGGAAATCGCTGCCGCTGTCAATGCGGCCATGGAGGCATTGCCCGAGGATTTGCGGCAGGCCGTGACTCTGCGGGAGATCGAGGGGTTGAGTTACGAGGAAATTGCCGTAGCCATGGAATGCCCCATCGGTACGGTGCGCTCGCGGATCTTCCGTGCGCGCGAGGCAATTTCCGCGCGGGTCAAGCCTTTGCTGGAGAAGCGCTCCGGCAAGCGGTGGTAGGCGTGTGAATGGCAATGGCGCGGTTTGGCGAGTAAACACCATGAACGACGACATGATGATGCGAGAACAGCTGTCGGCTTTGGCCGATGGGGAGTTGCAGGGCGAAGAATTTGCGCACGCGCTCACCTATGCCGCGAACGCCGAGGGGAGGGCGACGTGGCAGCTCTACCATTTGATAGGTGACACCCTGCGCAGTTCTGAAGCAGCGGGTATGGGAGACCTTGAACTCGTAGACCGCCTGCGCACGCAACTGGCGCGCGAACCGGCGCCCCGTTTGGCGGCCGCGGAAGTAGGTCACGTGGCCTCTATGAAGGCGGGGCGGACGAAAGACAACGCAGCCAACGCCGCAGTGTTCCGCTGGAAGGTGGCGGCAGGGTTCGCGTCGTTTGCCGCAATCGCGGCTGTTGGATGGAGTGTTTATCTGGGCGCCGAAGGTGACGGCCGCGCGGCAGGCGCGCAGTTGGCGGCGGCCCAGCCAGCCATGACGGCCACGGCGCCCGCTCTGCTGGCCACAGCCGCCGGCCCTGATGGGCAACAGGTCATGTTGCGTGATCCGCGTCTGGATGAGTTGCTCGCGGCGCACAAGCAGTTTGGCAGCACGACTGCACTGCAGATGCCGGCAGGCTTCCTGCGGAACGCCACGTTTGAAGCGCCTGCGCGCTAAAGGGTCGGGCTCATCGTTGGAATGTCTAGGCTAGGGAGTCCAGGCGCGTGATTCGGTGGCGAGTAATGCAGTGCTGCCGCAGGTTGCGGTCATGGTGGTTGGTGTGTGGCGGTTTGATGCTCTGTGGCGTGGCTGCGGCGAACTGCATGTCAGGCCCCGCACCAACGACCCCTGGCGAACCACGCGACGTGGCGGAGTGGGTTGCGCGCATGCACCATGCTTCGCTGTTTCGCAGCTACCGCGGCACGTTCGTGGTCCTTTCTTCCAGTGGGGCCATGGTCAGTTCCCGGATCTGGCATGCCTGCGAGGGTGCGCGGCAAATTGAGCGGGTCGAGGCGCTGAGCGGAACACCACGGGTGGTCTTCCGGCGCGAAGAGGAGGTCCGCACCTTCCTTCCGCAGGCCCGTGTGGTACGCAGCGAACTGCGCGACGTGCCCGGTGCTTTTCCGCGTGTTGCCGACGCCAAGGGTGTCCATCCTTCGCAGCATTACGCACTGCGGGCGCTTGGGCAGGAGCGCGTGGCCGGGAGGGATGCCGATCGGCTTTTATTCCAGCCCCGTGACGCCTGGCGATTCGGCTACCAGATCTGGGTGGATCGCGTGTCTGGACTGGTTGTCAAGATGCAGACCTTGGACGGCGAGGGGCGGCTCCTGGAGCAGGCGGCGTTTTCGGAACTGAATCTGGATGCCCCGGCGGATCTGTCGCGCATCGAACAGATGATGGAGGACTTGCAGGGGTATCGTCTCGTGAAGGTCCCTCTTCAGCGGACGACGGCCGAAGCGCAAGGCTGGACCATGGGCAAGGCTGTGGCCGGATTCGTCTCCCAGGGCTGCTATCGCAAAGACGTGATGGCCATGGCGTCCGGCCCGCTATTGCAGTGCATTTACTCAGACGGCTTGGCCACGCTTTCCGTCTTTGTGGAGCCGTTCGATGCCGCACGCCATGCTGCATCTGTGCGCAGTGCCAGTATGGGCGCCACACAAGTGGTGGGCCGGCAGGTGCACAAAACTGCCTGGGTGACCGCTGTGGGGGAAGTTCCTGCCCGCACGCTCCAGCGGTTTATCGAGTCCGTTCAACGCAAGGACGAGTGATGCGCGCCGTTCCCGGTGTACGGGAACCAATGCGCGCCGCTTTCCCACAAACCGCTATTCCCGCTGTTGCGGGTTGTCTGGAAAAGAAAGGCTGATGATGACGAAACTCCGTGCAAAGCGCGCATGGTGGCCCTGCGCTATGGCCATCGCCTTGGCAATGGGCGGCGCAGGCTTGCTAGCGGCGCCCGCTTCGGTACAGGCCCAGCCTGCTGCCGTGGTGCGTGGCCTGCCTGACTTCACCGAACTGGTCGAGCAGGTGGGCCCGTCCGTGGTGAACATTCGCACAACCGAGAAGGTTACGGCGAGGCCCTCCATCGGGGGCATGGATGAAGACATGCTGGAGTTCTTCCGGCGTTTTGGTGTCCCGGTGCCCAACATTCCACGCCAGCAGGGGCCGCAGCGTCCGCAGCCCGAAGAGCAGCCGCGTGGCGTGGGGTCGGGGTTCATTCTGAGTCCTGACGGCTATGTCATGACCAACGCCCACGTGGTGGAGGGGGCGGACGAAGTGATTGTGACGCTGACGGACAAGCGGGAGTTCAAGGCCAAGATCATTGGCTCGGACAAGCGCACCGACGTTGCCGTCGTTAAGATCGACGCCACGGGACTGCCCGCGGTAAAGGTGGGTGACGTCGGTCGTCTTAAGGCGGGTGAATGGGTCATGGCAATCGGCTCTCCCTTTGGCCTGGAAAACACCGTGACCGCCGGCATCGTAAGTGCCAAGCAGCGCGATACGGGCGACTATCTGCCCTTCATCCAGACGGACGTGGCCATCAATCCCGGTAACTCCGGCGGCCCTCTGATCAACATGCGGGGTGAGGTGGTGGGCATCAACAGCCAGATCTACTCCCGCTCCGGCGGATTCATGGGTATCTCGTTCGCCATTCCCATTGACGAGGCCATGCGCGTGAGCGAGCAACTGCGCGTGAGCGGTCGCGTGAGCCGTGGCCGCATTGGTGTTCAGATTGGCTCGGTACCCAAGGATGTGGCGGAGTCCATCGGGCTTGGCAAAACCGACGGCGCGCTGGTGCGCGGCGTGGAGACTGGGTCCCCCGCGGAGAAGGCTGGCATCGAGGCGGGCGACGTGATCACGCGCTATGACGGCAAGGCCGTCGAGAAGGTGTCTGACCTTCCCCGCTTGGTGGGCAACACCAAGCCAGGCACCAAGACCCATATCACGGTGTTCCGCCGTGGCGCATTGCGCGACCTGTCGATCACCATCGCCGAGGTGGAGCCTGATGAAAAGGTGGCAGCCAAGGCAGCCGAAGCAGAAGGCAAGGGCAAGTCCTCGACAGCGGCTCAGCAGATCGGCTTGGTCGTTGCCGACCTGACCGCTGCGCAGGCGAAGGAGCTGAAGGTGAAGGGGGGGGTGCGCGTGGTCTCTGCCAACGACGCGGCGGCGCGTGCCGGCCTGCGGGCAGACGATGTGATCGTCGCGCTGGCTAACACCGAAGTCCGTAACCTCAAGGATTTCGAAGCGGTACTAGCGAAGGCTGACATGGGAAAACCCATCAACGTGCTTTTCCGTCGCGGCGAATGGGCGCAATATGCACTGATCCGCCCCAGCCGTTAGGCAGCGTCGCCAGGGCTCGCTGGAGCCCTGCGATTCCGTAGCGGGGAACGCTCTTTCGCAGGGTCGGTATCAACGGGGCGCTATGTACTTATTGATAGAATAAGTGCGTTTCAAAGGCGCCAATCAATATAACTCCACCTTGAACGTCGCCATGCGGAAAACGCGCTAAGTCATGCACAGGTTTTCCATGGCTTGTTCACTTGTTATTCAGCAATTTGAGATGTGTTGGTTGAATAAGATGTGGATAAGTGCCTCGTTGCAGCCCGGCAACGACCCCGGGCGCTTGTAGGACGCACCCCTTGTCGGGGCCTTTTTGCCTACAATGAAGCTCCAACTATCGCAGTTGCCAAAGATTGTTGGTTCAGGGCGCGTCGCTTGTTTGACGCGCCCTTTTTTCTTGTCATGAGCCTTGCGGTTCAAATACTTGTCGTATCCCGTTGATGAACCACATCAGAAATTTTTCGATCATTGCGCACATTGACCACGGCAAGTCCACGCTTGCTGACCGCATCATCCAACGCTGCGGGGGACTGGCCGACCGGGAGATGGAAGCACAGGTGCTCGACTCGATGGACATCGAGAAGGAGCGCGGGATCACCATCAAGGCGCAGACCGCGGCACTGCAATACAAAGCGCGTGATGGCAAGGTCTACAACCTGAACCTGATCGATACGCCGGGCCACGTGGACTTCTCTTATGAGGTGTCGCGCTCGCTTTCGGCGTGTGAGGGTGCATTGCTGGTGGTCGATGCATCGCAGGGCGTCGAGGCGCAGACCGTGGCCAACTGCTACACCGCGCTGGATCTGGGTGTGGAAGTGCTGCCCGTGCTCAACAAGATGGATCTGCCCCAGGCCGATCCAGACACCGCCAAGGCCGAGATCGAGGATGTGATTGGCATCGACGCAAGCGAAGCCATTGCCATTTCGGCTAAGACAGGCATGGGCATCGACGACGTGCTGGAGCAGATCGTTGCCAAGGTGCCGGCCCCGCGCGGCCAGTCCGAGGCGCCGCTGCGCGCGATGATCATCGATAGTTGGTTTGACTCCTACGTGGGCGTCGTCATGCTGGTCCGTGTGGTCGATGGCCGGCTGCAGAAGGGCGAACGCTTCAAGATGATGGCCAGCGGCGCTGCCTACGAGGCGAACAACCTCGGTGTGTTCACGCCCGCGCAGCAGTCGCGCGATGCGTTGGAGGCGGGCGAGGTGGGCTACATCATCGCCGGCATCAAGGAACTGAAGGCAGCGAAGGTGGGCGACACCATCACGCTGGAAAAGAAGCTGCCCAACAACCTGGGCCCCGCCACGGAGGCGCTGCCGGGCTTCAAGGAAATCCAGCCCCAGGTGTTTGCCGGCCTGTACCCGACGGAAGCCAACCAATACGACGCGCTGCGCGACGCCCTGGAAAAGCTGCAGCTCAACGATGCGTCGCTGCACTTCGAGCCCGAGGTTTCGCAGGCGCTGGGCTTCGGCTTCCGGTGCGGCTTCCTGGGGCTGCTGCACATGGAGATCGTGCAGGAACGCCTGGAGCGCGAATTCGACCAGGACCTGATCACCACCGCGCCTAGCGTGGTGTACGAGGTGGTCAAGGGCGACGGCGAGGTCATCATGGTCGAGAACCCGTCCAAGATGCCCGACCAGGGCAAGATTCAGGAGATCCGCGAGCCCATCGTCACCGTGCACCTGTACATGCCGCAGGACTACGTGGGCCCGGTGATGACGCTGGCCAACCAGAAGCGCGGCGTGCAGATGAACATGCAGTACCACGGCCGCCAGGTCATGCTGACCTACGAACTGCCGCTGGGCGAGATCGTGCTGGACTTCTTCGACAAGCTCAAGAGCGTCTCGCGCGGCTATGCCTCGATGGACTATGAGTTCAAGGAGTACCGCCCTTCCGACGTGGTCAAGGTGGACATCCTGCTCAACGGCGAAAAGGTGGACGCGCTGTCCATCATCGTCCACCGCAGCCAGTCGCAATACCGCGGCCGCGCGGTGGCGGCGAAGATGCGCGAGATCATCTCGCGCCAGATGTTCGACGTGGCCATCCAGGCGGCCATCGGCGCCAACATCATCGCGCGCGAGACCATCAAGGCATTGCGCAAGAACGTGCTGGCTAAGTGCTACGGCGGCGACATCACCCGCAAGCGCAAGCTGCTGGAAAAGCAGAAGGCAGGCAAGAAACGCATGAAGCAGATTGGGTCGGTGGAGGTGCCGCAAGAGGCCTTCCTGGCGATCCTGCAGGTTGAGGATTGATCGCTGTGCAAGTCATGCAATACATCACGGCCGCGGTGCTCGCGGCATTCGTGGGCTATGTGGGCGCGTGGTATTTCGGCGCGCTTGAGGGCAACTTCGCGCTGCTGCTGTTCCTGGCCACGGTGGTGACCGGGGCGTACTGGCTGGCCGAGCGCTTCATCTTCCTGCCCCGGCGCCGCCAGGCCGCGCAGGCACTGGAGGCTGCAGCGGCCCAGCGCCGCGCCGAGTTGGATCGCATGGGCATCCAGAAGGTGGACCAGGACGACCTCCAGGAAGCCAAGGGGCGCATCCTCATGCAACCCTGGTGGCTGGACTGGACGGCGGGGCTCTTCCCCGTGATCGCCATCGTCTTTCTGCTGCGCTCGTTCCTGTTCGAGCCCTTCAAGATTCCCTCGGGTTCGATGATCCCGACGCTGCTCGTGGGCGACCTGATCCTGGTGAACAAGTTCACCTACGGCCTGCGCCTGCCCGTGATCAACACCAAGATCACTGAAGGCAATCCGCTGCAGCGTGGTGACGTGGTGGTGTTCCGCTACCCGCCGCAACCCAACATGGACTACATCAAGCGCGTGGTGGGTATCCCAGGGGATGAGGTGGCCTACCTGAACAAGCGCCTGACGGTGAATGGCACACCAGTGCCCACCACGGCACTACCGGACTTCTTCGACCCGGATGCGATGCGCTATTTCAAGCAGTTCGAAGAGCAACTGGGCGCACACCCGCACCGTCTTCTCAACAACCCCGAAGTTCCGGCGTTCGTGCAGGGTGCGAGCAATTACCAATTCCGCGATCAGTGCCGCTACAGCGTCGAGGGCGTGACCTGCAAGGTGCCTGAAGGGCACTACTTCATGATGGGTGACAACCGCGATAATTCGCTCGATTCGCGCTACTGGGGTTTCGTGCCGGACGGGAACATCGTGGGCAAGGCCTTCTTCGTGTGGATGAACTTCGGTAATCTCAAGCGCATCGGACCATTCAACTAACCAGTATTGGCAGAGAGGGAAGCAGACATGGGAGCACAACGCACCACCACTCGTTCGCGTCAGCGGGGGCTGTCGTTCATCGGCGTGATTTTCGTGGGCCTGATCGCTGTGGCCGCATTCGCGATCGGCGGGCAGTCCGTACCCATCTTCCTGGAATACTTAGCGATCAAGAAGGCCGCGGTGAAGGCGGCGCGCGACGGCTCGACGGTGCCCGAGATCCGCGCAGCGTTCGACCGGGCAGCAGCCATTGACGACATCCATTCCATTGCCGGCAAGGACCTGGAAATCACCAAGCGCAATGACAAGATCGTGGTGTCATTCAGCTATTCGCGTGAAATTGCCCTGGCGGGACCGGCCTTCCTGGTCTACCGCTTCCAGGAATCGACCCAACCCCCGAATTACTAGTCTTAGTGCAACCGGCCAGTCTCTCCACGCTGCAGCAACGCCTGCAGCATCAGTTCTCCGATGCGTCGCTGCTGCAGCGCGCGCTCACCCACCGCAGCTTCAGCGCGGACCACAACGAACGCCTGGAATTCCTGGGCGACTCGGTGCTGAGCCTCGCGGTCTCCAGCCTGCTGTTTCGCCGCATGCGCGACCTGCCCGAAGGGGAGTTGTCGCGCGTGCGTGCACTGCTCGTCAAGCAGGACTCGCTGCACCAGATCGCCGTGCGGCTGCAGTTGCCGCCGGTGCTGCGCCTGGGTGAGGGCGAGGCCAAGTCCGGCGGCAAGCTGCGCCCGTCCATCCTGGCCGATGCATTGGAAGCGATCATCGGCGCGGTGTACCTGGATGCGGGCTATGAGTGCGCCGAGCAGCTGGTGCACCGCCTGTTCGAGGGCGTGGAATTGAGTCCGCGCTTGCAGGAGGCTGCGAAGGATGCCAAGACCGCGTTGCAGGAGTGGCTGCAGGGCCGCAAAATGAATCTGCCTCAGTACCGGGTCGTCTCCACCACGGGCGCCGCGCACAACCAGGTGTTCCATGTGGAGTGCGAGGTGGTCGAGTTGCAGCGCGTGGAGCGCGGCAGCGGCGCATCGCGCCGCGCCGCTGAGCAGGCCGCCGCCAGCGCCATGCTGGCCCAGTTGAAAGCGAAAAACGTATGAATGCTACTGAAACCGTAGCTGGTAGCGCAGACGATTCGGGCGCTAGCGGCCAAAATGACCTGGAAGCCATGCTGGCGGCCGCGCGCCCCGGCGGCGATGCCCCGGCCGAGGCCAGCGGGCAGCGCTGCGGGCTGATCGCCATCGTGGGCAAACCCAATGTGGGCAAGTCCACGCTGATGAATGCGCTGGTGGGGCAGAAGATTTCCATCACCAGCCGCAAGGCGCAGACCACGCGCCACCGTATCACGGGCATCCGCACACGCGGCGCCACGCAGTTCGTGTTCGTGGACACGCCGGGCTTTCAGACCCGGCACTCCACCGCGCTCAACAAGTCGCTCAACAAGACCGTGATGGGCGCGATTGGCGACGTGGACCTGATTCTCTTCGTGGTCGAGGCCGGCAGCTTCACGCTGGCCGACGCCAAGGTGCTGTCGCTGTTCAAGCCGGGCATCCCCACGCTGCTCATCGCCAACAAGCTCGATACCGTGCACCGCCGCGCCGAGATCGCACCGTGGCTGCGGGACATGCAGGGCCGCCACCCGTTCGCGGAGTTCGTGCCCATGTCGGCCAAGAACAAGGGCGATATCGAGCGCCTGTACGGCATCTGCGAAAAGTACCTGCCCGAGCAGCCCTGGTGGTATGCCGAGGACGAGTTGACTGACCGCAGCGAGAAATTCCTCGCCTCTGAAACCGTGCGCGAGAAGCTGTTCCGCTTCACGGGCGACGAATTGCCCTACACCTCCACGGTGGTCATCGACAAGTTCGATGAGGAAAAGAGCAAGCAGCACAAGCGCTTCATCCGCATCGCGGCCACCATCGTGGTGGAGCGCGACGGTCACAAGGCCATGGTGATCGGCGAAAAGGGCGAACGCCTGAAGCGCATCAGCACCGAGGCACGGCAGGAGCTTGAAAAGCTCATGGATGCCAAGGTGTTTCTGGAGGTCTGGGTCAAGGTGCGCTCCGGCTGGGCCGATGATGAAGCGCGCGTGCGCTCCTTCGGTTATGAATAGGACCGTCCCGTGAACGGCTGTGCCGTCTTCCCCCGCGCGCGGCGCTGCGTTTCGCGGGCACAGGGGTGACGCGGTGGCTGGGCAAGGCTCGCTCCGCGCAGGCTTCTGGCGTGGCCCGTTTCGCTGCTCTCTGACGGGTGGTGCAGTGGCGACGTCACGCGGCGCGGGTGATGCTTGCACACGGATTTTCAAGCAAATCAGCCTCCAGCGCTCATCTGTCAAGCGTTGGACGCTATTTAAAAGATAGCAATTCATGGCCGCCCGCCGCATCGCCGACGAGCCCGCCTACGTACTCCACAGCTACGACTGGAGTGAATCCAGCCTGATCCTGGAGACGTTCACGCGCCATTACGGCCGCGTGGCGCTGGTCGCCAAAGGGGCGAAGAAGCCCACCTCCAACTTTCGGCCCGTGCTGCTGCCGCTGCAGCCGCTGCGGGTGACCTACACGCTGGGCGGCGAGGGGCATGGCGAGATCCATGCGCTCAAGGGCGCGGAGTGGGCGGGTGGCCATGTCATGCCGACGGGCGATGCGTTGCTATCGGGCCTGTACCTCAACGAACTGCTCCTGCGGCTGCTGGCGCGTGAGGACACCCACGCGCCGCTGTTCGATACCTATGCCGGCGTGGTGCGCGTGCTGGCAACCGTGGACCACGAGGGGGAACATGGCGATGCGCTGGAGCCCGTGCTGCGCAGCTTCGAGCTGCTGCTGCTGCGCGAGATCGGCCTGTTGCCGGGCCTGGATGCGGAGACCTCCACGCTTGCTCCGCTGCACGCGGCGGCCCGCTACGCGCTCGTGCCGGAAGCCGGCCTGCGCCCGGCCGTGCCGGCCGACCGGGCGGCGCTTTCGGGAGGCCAGTGGCTGGCCCTGCAGGGCGCGCTGGACGAGCCCGCGCGCTACACCGCCACGCTGCGGGCCATCGCGACAGCCGAGGCGCCGGTGGCGGCCGATCTCAAGACGCAGTTGCGTGCGCTGCTGCAATACCACTGCGGCAGCCCCTTGCTGCGCACGCGCCAGCTGATGATGGATCTGCAGAAACTCTGAGAAGTTGTCCTCAGGCTTTCCTCGCGGCGCTTGGTCTTAGCTCCGTGCCCAGGCGCCGTGACATATCTTGCCAATGGCACGCGCTGTCGGCGCCCGATGTGCCGTGCAGACGGGCCAGTCCGCGAGAATCGCTTCCGCGATGGGTTTGAGGGCAGCTTCTGAAACACAGACGACGGGAGGGAACAGGGCATGGACCATGGCAGGGCAAGAGGGTGGATGATCGGCTGGGCGATCGCGCAGGGCGCCGCATTGTGGGCGTTGCACGGGCTGCTGCCGAAGGGCGACGCCGCTGTGCTCTGGCCGCTCTACGCCGTGGTGCTGGCGGTGCCGCCGACCCTGCAACTGCTGGCCGCGTACCGTGCACGCCGCCTGCTGTGGGTGTACGCAGCGGCCCTGGCCATGGTGTTCGCCGCGGCCGCGGCTTATGCGGGCCATGCCTCGCTGGGTGAGAACCGCGGCCGCGCCGCCATGGCCCTGGGGGTGCTGCTGTCCTGCAGCTGGTTCGTGCTGCTGCCTTTTGCCGAGCAACGCCTGGCCAGCGGCACCTGGGCGCGCGACTACGCCCGGCTCTTCGCCACGGCCTGGCGCCATGCCTTCCAGTTGCTGTTGGCGGGCCTGTTCGCCGGGCTGTTCTGGGCCCTGCTGTTCCTGCTGGCCGGGCTGTTCAAGGTGCTGGGCGTGTCGCTCTTCATGGACACATTCACCAGCCGCCCGTTCGTCTACATGGCCACCCCGATGGCGTTCAGCATGGGGTTGTCGCTGTACGCGGCGCGGGAAGAAGCGTTGGCGGGTTTCTGGCGTTCGATGCTCCAGGTGCTGGGCTGGCTGTTGCCGCTGGCCTGCATGATCGCTTTGCTGTTCCTCGTGGCGCTGCCGGTGCGCGGCCTGGCACCGCTGTGGAAGACCGGGCACGCCACGGCGCTCATGCTCGGGCTCATGGCGTGGCTGGTGTTTCTGTTCAACGTGGCCTGGAGCGACGGCCGGGCAGAAAGCCAGCGCTTCGGCCCCGGGCTGCAGCGCTTTTGCGCGGCCGGCCTGCTGGCAATGCCCGTGTATGCCGCGCTGTGCGCCTATGCGCTGGGACTGCGGGTGGCGCAGTACGGCTGGAGCGCGGACCGCGTCTGGGCCGCGCTGGCCGTGGCCCTGATGGCGGTCTACGCCGTCGGGTATGCGGTGGCCGCACTGCGGGGCGGTGCGCCCTGGATGGCGCTGGCGCGCCGGGTGAACGTGGCGGCGGCCTGGCTGGCCGTTGCGCTGGCTTTGTTGACCTGCACGCCCGTGCTGGACCCGGCGCGCATCGCTGTCGCCAGCCAACTGGCGCGCCTGCAAGCGCAGCGCGTGGACGTGCAAGCCTTCGACTTCCGCTACCTGCGCTGGGACGCGGGCCGGGCCGGTCGCGCGGCGTTGGAGCAGTTGGCGCAGGAGCAGAGCCACCCCCAGGCCGCGCAGATCCGGGAACAGGCCCAGGCGGCCCAGCAGGACACGCACCGGTACGCGCGGGGCCGTGGAACGCCTGTTTGGACCGCCGAGACCCTGCGCGCCCGGTTGCAGCCGTTTCCCGCCGAGGCGGCGCCCGATGCCGCATGGCTTGAATTCCTGCTCACCCAGCTGCGGGGGAACCAGCTGTCGCTGACCTGCACCGAGGCCGCGCCCTGTCCCGTCCTGCGCATCGACCTGGACGGTGACGGGCAGGCGGAGCAGGTGCTGCTCAGCGGCTATGCGAGCCAGGTGTTCGCGCGGGACGGTGCGCGGTGGCGGACGGTGGGGCGTCTGCAGGGCAACCTCCGGCATGTGCAGGGCGCGCGGGCCGGGCAGTGGGTGGAGCAGGGCGTCCAGACCCAGCCACCCCGTTGGCGCGACTTGGTGATCGGCGGCGAGCGCTACTCGGTGCGCGAGACGGACTGAGGTGGCCCGGCGGCGTTGTGCAGGCGCCCCGGCGCGGCCGCAACCCGCGCCGCCGCGCGCCGCGGCCTTGCGCAGCGTCGTCCCCGCCCCCGTCGCAGATTGCTATATTGCCTAGCTTCACGCCACCGCTTCGCATCCCATGACCACCTCCCACGCGCGTACCGCCCTCTCCGTGAACGTCAACAAAGTGGCGCTGGTGCGCAACACGCGCCATCTGGGCATTCCCAGCGTGCTGCGCGCCGCGCAGCTGTGCCTGGAGGCGGGGGCGCAGGGCATCACCGTCCATCCGCGCCCCGACGAGCGGCACATCCGTGCGCACGATGTGTACCAACTGGCCGAGCTGCTCAAGCAATGGCCGCAGGCCGAGTACAACATCGAGGGCAACCCCACGCACAACCTGATGGAGTTCATCCGCCAGGTGCGCCCGCACCAGGCCACCTTCGTGCCCGACAGCCAGGACCAGTTCACCAGCGACCACGGCTGGAGCTTTCCGCAAGATGCCGAGCGCCTGGCGCCCCTGATTGCCGAATGCCGGCAGTTGGGCGTGCGCGTGAGCCTGTTCATGGACCCCGTGCCCGAGCAGATGGCCGCCGCGCGCGCCGTGGGGGCCGACCGCGTGGAGCTGTACACCGAGCCTTACGCCGCCGCCTGGGGCACGCCGCAGCAGGCAGCGCAACTGGAGCGCTACCGTGCTGCCGCCCAGGCCGCGCTGGATGTCGGCCTGGGGGTGAACGCGGGCCACGACCTCAGCCGCGACAACCTGGCGGACTTCCTGGCCCACGTGCCCGGCGTGCTGGAGGTGTCCATCGGCCATGCGCTGATCGCCGATGCGCTGGAGTTGGGCTACGGCGACACGGTGCGCGCCTACCAGCGCTGCATCGCCCAGGGCATGACGGAGCGGGGACTCCTGAAACCATAGCTGCTCCCGCTTGTTGGATAAGCGCTAGAGACCTATTTGACTCATAACCCCATGATCTACGGCATCGGTACCGACATCTGCGACGTGCGCCGCATCCGCGCCAGCCTGGCGCGCCATGGCGATCGCTTCGCCGAAAAGGTGCTGGCCGATGGCGAGCTGGCGACCTGGCGCGCACGCTCGGCACGCTGGCCCGAGCGCGGCGTGCGCTACCTGGCCACGCGCTTTTCTGCCAAGGAGGCGTTCAGCAAGGCCATCGGCTTGGGGCTGCACATGCCCATGACCTGGCGGCACTGCGAGGTGGCCAACCTGCCCAGCGGCCAGCCCACAATCGTGCTGCACGGCGCGCTGCAGGACTGGTTTGCCGCGCGCGGCCTGCGCTGCCACCTGAGCGTGACCGACGAGAGCGACTACGCCGCCAGCTTCTGCGTGGTCGAGAAAGATTGAAGCCAAATCAGCCCGCAGCGCTTGTGTGGCAAGCGCTGGTAGCTATCAAAATGAAAGCATGCAACCCATGACAGAACACGCACCCCTCATCATCGACGTGGCCGGCACGCAGCTCACCGCCACCGATCGCCAGCGCTTGGCCCACCCGCTCGTGGGCGGCGTGATCCTGTTCGCGCGCAACTGGGAGCACCGCGCGCAGTTGCTGGAACTCACCGCCGCCATCAAGGCCGTGCGGGGCGACCTGCTGATCTGCGTGGACCATGAGGGCGGTCGCGTGCAGCGCTTCAAGACCGATGGCTTCACGCACATCCCGCCCATGCGTGCCTTCGGCGAGCTGTGGATGGACGACGGCAAGGGCAGCAAGCACCGCGAAGGCAGCGGCGCCCTGCGCGCCATGGACGCCGCCACGGCGGCGGGCTACGTGCTGGGCAGCGAGCTGCGCGCCTGCGGCGTGGACTTCTCCTTCACGCCGGTGCTCGACCTGGACTACGGCGCCAGCGGCGTCATCGGCGACCGCGCCTTTGCCCGCGACCCGCGCGTGGTCGCCATGCTGGCGCGCGCCCTCATGCAGGGGCTGCTGCAGGCGGGCATGGCCAACTGCGGCAAGCATTTCCCCGGCCACGGCTTCGTGGCGGCCGACTCGCACACCGAAATCCCGGTGGATCGGCGCAGCCTCAAGGCCATCCTGCAAGACGACGCCGCGCCCTACCCGTGGCTGTCCACTGTGCTCACCAGCGTCATGCCCGCGCATGTCATCTACCCCCGGGTGGACGCCCGCCCGGCGGGCTTTTCGGCCAAGTGGCTGCAGGACATCCTGCGCAGCCGCCTGCGCTTTGACGGCGCCATCTTCAGCGACGACCTGAGCATGGAGGGCGCGCGCCGCCTGGACGGCCAGGTCGTCAGCTACACCGACGCCGCCGTGGCCGCCCTCAACGCGGGCTGCGACCTGGTGCTGCTGTGCAACCAGAGCCTGGGCGACGGCGCCGCGGTGGATGAGCTGATCGCCGGCCTGGACGCCACCCAGGCCCAGGGCCGCTGGCAGGCCAGCGCCGCCAGCGAGGCCCGCCGCCTGGCCCTGCTGCCCGAGACCCTGCCCCAGCCCTGGGACGACCTGATGGTGCAGCCCGCCTACATGCACGCGCTGGACCTGCTGCCATGAAGGGCGAGTACATCCCCCTGAGCCGCTGCGCGGCTTCCCCCTTCTCTGGCATTGCTGCGCAATGCGGAAGGGGAACGATGCCCTCGCTGCGGGGCGGCCCTTGCTCGGCATCCCTGGCGTGGGCCGCGCCGGTTTCACGCGCTGCGGGCGGTGCGCGGCGCCGGGGAGGGCGGTCATGACGCTGCGCGTAGGTGTGCTCACCGGCGGCGGCGACTGCCCCGGGCTGAACGCGGTGATCCGCGCCGTCACCAAGTCGCTGATCCGCCAGGGCGGCTGCGAGGTGCTGGGCATCGAAGACGGCTTCGAGGGCCTGATGGGCGCCACGCCGCGCACCCGGCCGCTGGTGTGGGACCAGGTGTCGGGCATCCTGCACATGGGCGGCACCATTTTGGGCACCAGCAACAGCGCCAACCCCTTGAGGGACGCCGCCACGCTGGCCCAGGTGGGGCGCAACGTGCAGGCCCTGGGCCTGCAGGTCGTCGTGGCCATCGGCGGCGACGGCACCATGAGCCTGGCCCACGGGCTGGAGCAGGTGGGCCTGCAGTGCGTGGGCGTGCCCAAGACCATCGACAACGA
Source organism: Diaphorobacter sp. LR2014-1 (assembly GCF_002916785.1). Taxonomy (NCBI): domain Bacteria; kingdom Pseudomonadati; phylum Pseudomonadota; class Betaproteobacteria; order Burkholderiales; family Comamonadaceae; genus Diaphorobacter; species Diaphorobacter sp. LR2014-1. Next base: position 115,675 of record NZ_MTBE01000004.1, read on the forward strand.
CATCGCCAGCTGCGAGCGCAGCTTTGGCTTCGACACCGCCGTCGCCACGGTGGCGGAGGCGCTGCGCCGCGTGGAGAGCACCGGCAACAGCCACCACCGCGTGATGATCGTCGAGACCATGGGCCGCCACGCGGGCTGGCTGGCGCTGGAGAGCGGCATCGCAGGCGCGGCCGACATCATCCTGCTGCCCGAGATCGACTACGACCTGCAAACCGTCATCGCCCACTGCCAGGAGCGCGAGCAGCGCCAGCGCTACAGCATCATCTGCATAGGCGAGGGCGCCAAGCCGCGCGGCGGCAGCCAGACGGTGCGCGAGCGCATCGCCCACAGCCCCGACCCGGTGCGCCTGGGCGGCGTGGGCCACGTGCTGCGCCAGCAGCTGCAGCCGCACCTGAAAAGCGAGGTGCGCGCCACCGTGCTCGGCCACGTGCAGCGCGGCGGAGACCCCACGCCGTTTGACCGCGTGCTGGCCACCCGCTTCGGCCACCACGCGGCGCAACTGGTGCTGAACGGCGCCCTCGGCCGCATGGTCACCCTGCAGGGCGGCCAGATCGGCAGCGTGCCGATTGCCGACGTGGCCAACACCCAGCGCAAGGTGCCGCTGGATCACGAGCTGATCACCACCGCGCGCGACATCGGCGTGTGCCTGGGGGATTGATTTGCTTCGTTTTCAGGAGCTGCTAGCGCTTTATCTGTAAGGGCGTGAACCTGATTTGGTTTGTGCTCTTGTAAGGCTGCTGCTAACGTCTTATGCCCGCAACCTCAGCGCATTGAAAACCACCGACGCCGAGCTCAGGCTCATCGCCAGCGCTGCGATCATGGGCGACAGCAGCCAGCCGGTGAAGGGGTACAGCAGCCCGGCCGCGATCGGCACGCCGATGCCGTTATAGACAAAGGCGAACATCAGGTTCTGGCGCATGTTGCCCACGGTGTCGATGGAGATGTCGCGCGCCGCGGCGATGCCGCGCAGGTCGCCCTTGACCAGCGTGATCTGGCCGCTGTTCATGGCCACGTCGGTGCCGGTGCCCATGGCAATGCCCACGTCGGCCTTCGCCAGCGCCGGCGCGTCGTTGATGCCGTCGCCGGCCATGGCGACGACGTGTCCCTCCTTCTGCAGCCGCTCCACCAGCGCCAGCTTGTCGGCGGGCTTGACTTCGCCATGCACTTCGTCGATGCGCAGCCTGGCGCCAACCGCCTGGGCCGTGGTCAAGCCGTCGCCTGTGGCCATGACGATGCGCAGGCCGCTGTCGTGCAGCGTCTTGATGGCGTCGGCCGTGGTGGCCTTGATCGGGTCGGTGACGGCCAGGATGCCGGCCAGCCGACCGTCCACGGCAAGATGCATCACGCTGCCACCCTCGCCGCGCAGGCGCTCGGCGTCCGCCTTGATCGCGTCGGTGGCCACGTTCTCCTGCTGCATCAAGGCGGTGTTGCCCAGCGCCAGGCGCTTGCCTTCGACCGTGCCGCGCACGCCGATGCCGCTGCCCGACTCGAAGCCGTCGGCCTTGCTCAACTCCAGCCCCTTGTCCCGCGCGGCGCGGACGATGGCATCGGCCAGCGGGTGTTCGCTGCCCTGGTCCAGGCTGGCGGCCAGGCGCAGCACTTCGTCCGGCGTGTAGCCCGGGGCGGCGACGGCAGTGTCGAAGGCCGGCTTGCCTTCGGTCAGGGTGCCGGTTTTGTCGACGATCAGCGTGTCCACCTCGCGCATCTTCTCGATGGCGCCGGCGTCGCGGAACAGAATCCCCTGCGTGGCCGCGCGGCCGGTGGCCACCATCACGGACATCGGGGTCGCCAGGCCCAGCGCGCACGGGCAGGCGATGATCAGCACCGCCACGGCGTTGATCAGGCCGTACACCCAGCTCGGCTCGGGGCCGAGGAAGCCCCAGGCGAAGAAAGTCGCGATCGCGATCAGCACCACCACGACCACGAACTTGCCCGCCACCACGTCGGCCATGCGCTGCATTGGCGCTTTCGAGCGCTGGGCATTGGCCACCATCTGCACGATCTGCGACAGCATGGTGGCGGCGCCGACTTTCTCCGAGCGCATCACGAGTGCGCCGCTGGTGTTCAGCGTGGCGCCGATCAGGCTGTCGCCGGCGCGCTTGGTCACCGGCACGGGCTCGCCGGTCAGCATGGATTCATCGACGGCGCTGCTGCCCTCGGTCACCACCCCATCGACGGGCACTTTCTCGCCGGGCCGCACGCGCAGCAGGTCGCCGACGTGGACATGGTTCAAAGGCACGTCCTCCTCGCTGCCGTCGGCATTGATGCGGCGCGCCGTCTTGGGCGCCAGGCCGAGCAGCGCCTTGATCGCCGCCGAAGTCTGCGAGCGCGCTTTCAGCTCGATGATCTGACCCATCATGGTCAGCGAGATGATGACGACGGCCGCCTCGAAATAGACGGCGACGCGGCCGTGGGCGACAAACGAGTCCGGAAACACCCCCGGCGCCAGCGTGGCGACCACGCTGTAGACAAAGGCGGCGCCGGTGCCCAGGCCGATCAGCGTCCACATGTTGGGGCTGCGGTTGACGATGGACTGCCAGCAGCGCGCGAAGAAGGGCGCACCCGCCCACAGCACCACCGGCAGCGACAGCACCAGTTCGACCCAGGTCTGGGTTCGCATGTCGAACCAGCCGAGCTTGTGGCCGAACATGGCCAGGATGGTGACGATGACGGTGAGCGGCAGCGTCCACCAGAAGCGGCGCTGGAAATCGATGAGTTCGCTGTTGTCCTCCTCGTCCAGCGGAATCACCGGCTCCAGTGTCATGCCGCAGATCGGGCAGTTGCCGGGATGGTCCTGCCGGATCTCGGGATGCATCGGACAGGTGTAGATGGTGCCCGCCGGGGCCTCCTGAGGCGGCGGAGCCGCGGATGCCGGGGCCTGCGCGCCCGCCGCATGGCCGTGGTGATCGTGGCCCGAAACCGGCTGCCCCTCGGGAACCAGGTTCATGTGGCAGATCGGGCAGTTGCCGGGATGATCCTGCCGCACCTCGGGGTGCATGGGGCAGGTGTAGATGGTGCCAGCCGGGGCCTGTTCGCCCGCAGCACGATCGTGGTGATGCAGATGGTCGTTCATGCCAGTTCCTTCGTCGATTTACCTCGATTCTTGACCTTGCCATCATGGAAAGGTCAAGTCCCTCTTACCCCTCTTACTTCTCTCGTCCGCCCTACGTCCGGATGGCTATTGGCGCAAGGACTTGCTGTACTGGACATTGATGTCATCGTGACGCTGCCGCACCTCGGGCGGCCATTGCGACTTGATCCATGACAGCACGGCCACGATCTCATCGTCGCTCAATACGCCATCGTATATGGGCATGGCCGTGCGGTAGTCGGGCTGATTGATCAGCCGGGCCAGTCCCTGCTGGGTGATGGCGAACAGCTGCTCGTCGGGATGGTGCCAGGTGTGGCCGCTCGCGTCGTGCGGCGGAGCCGGCAAAAGGCCATCGGGACCGCGGTCGCGCCAGTCGGGCTGGCCCTCGCCCTTGGCGCCATGGCAGGCCGCACATTGCTGTGCGTAGATGCGGGCGCCGACGCGCAGCACCTGGGGATCATCCGGGCGCAGGCTGTGCAGAGGCAGTGCCGCCTGCCGGGTGCTGGCGCGCAGGGAGAAGTAACCCGCCCCCGCGACCAGCAGCAAGGCCAGCAATCCTGCGGCTCCCAGGGCCAGCGGTTTCAACGTCATGGCAAGCACCCTGTTCTCATTTTTGCGGCCTGGTTCTGGTTATCGGATGCATTGCTCAAGGCTGCGTCGTGCCTTCTCACTGAGAAAGACAACGCGGCACACGGCATGCATGCTCCCAAACGCCATCAGGACTCCCGGATGCCATGCGACGATCCTGTGTGCGCCATGGTCTGGTCTCAGCTCTTGTCCGAGTTTTGCCCAGCACCGTGGCCGGGCGCGCCGACGCCACCGCCGTGCCCGCCATGGCCACCATGGCCCTTGTGCATGAAGACATGCATCAGCGGGCAGGCCAGCAGCAGGGCATAGGGCCACCATTGCTCCAGGTGGGCGCGGTGCTCAGTCCATAAAAAATACCCGGCGACGGCGCCGAGCACGAGCAGGCCCAGGGCATGGCGCGAGCGCCAGAACCCGCCGGGCTGCCCACCCTGCGGATGGGATGCATGGTCATGGGTCATGATCGACTCCTCACTTTGCGGCGGGCCTGGAAGGGGCGGAGGCGGGCGGCATGGGCATTCGATCCATCATCATCTGCATCATCGACTCCATCATGTCCATGCGCTTCTCCATCCATTGGTTGTGGCGCTGCATGTCGGGCATGCTTGCCGGTGCGCCTTCAGCCATCTGGCCGCGCATCATGCCTATCATCTGCATGCCGCCCTGCATGGTCTTCATGTGTTCATCCATCAGCGCCTGCCGGGCCTCCGGCGTCTTCGCCTCGATCATCTTCTGGTGCATGTCTCGCATGGCTTGCATTTGCGCATCCATGTTCTGCATGGTTTCGGCGTTGGGCGGATAGGGCGTCATGCCAGGTGATGGCGCAGCGGCGGCGGCCTGTCCGGGATGGTGAGCGCCGTGGTCGCTGCCCATGGGTGCCTGTGCCTGGGCGCTGGCCAGCGTTGCAAGCGCCAGCAGCAGACCGGCGGAAAACTTGGTCATGGAAGTCATCATCAGCTCCTTCGGATAAAGCATCAAACCGTTCACGTGTGACTCTGGAACACGCGGCTGCTGCCGTCGCGCAGCACCAGCAGCGTGTCGTATCTGTCTCGGCGGCCACCGTAGGCGGCGCCGTCCATTCCCGGCGAGCCGACGGGCATCCCTGGGGCGGCCAGCCCGAGCGCCTGCGGCTTTTCGCGCAGCAGGCGCTGCACGTCGGCGGCTGGAACGTGGCCTTCCACGACGTAGCCGCCCACCAGTGCCGTGTGACACGACCCATACTTGGTAGCAAGGCCAAGGCGGGCGCGCACGGCGTTGTTGCCGGTGTCGTGGACCGTGGCCTTGAAGCCGTTCTGTTCCATGTGGGTGATCCAGTCGCCACAGCAGCCGCAGTTGGCGTCCTTCCAGACTTCGAGTGCCACGCCGGCACGACGCGCCTGAGCGTGGAGCGAACCGGCGACCAGCATGCCCAGGCCTGCTGCGGCCCATTGGCCCAGCTGGCGACGGCGCAAAGCGAAGGTGGTCATGTCATTTCTCCTGTGCTGTGCCCTGGCGTTCAAGGCGTCACCTTGACCTGGCCGACCATGCCTGCTTCGAGGTGCCCCGGCACGGTGCAGGCGAAGTCCACCGTGCCAGCCTGGGTGAACTGCCAAACCATGCCGCCGCGCTGGCCTGGCTTCAGGAAGACCTGGTTCGGCTCCTTGTGCACCATGCCGGGGTTGGCCTGCATTTCCTTGGCGTGCGCCTTCAGCTCGTCCAGCTGGCCGAGCACCATTTCATGATTGACCTGTCCGTTGTTGCGCACGAAGAAGCGGATCGTCTCGCCAGCCTTCACGTCGATGGCGGCGGGCGTGAACCGCATGTCGTCGCCGAGCACCACCTCGACCGTGCGGGTGACTTTCTTCGGATCACCCGGCTGGCCGGACATGGTGGCGTGCTCCTCGGCCGTCATGTTGCCGTGCGAGGCCGGCATGGCGTGGCCGTGGCCGTGGTTGTCGGCAGCCAGCGCGGCCACAGGAAATGCCGCCGCCAACAGCAGCGAAGTCAATGCATGTTTGTTCATCAGGTACTCCTTCGTGAGTCGTTCAAGAGATGTTCAGAACCAGAAACTGAGGCCGGCCACCCAGCGGGTCTGGCTGACGCGGCCGCCCTCGGCACGGGCGAAGTCGCCGGTGCGGCCGAATGACTTTTGCCATTCGACTCCGACGTAGGGCGTGATCTGGCGTGTGATGTCATAGCGCAGGCGCATGCCGACAGTCGCCGTGCTCAAGCCTTTTCCACGGCCGTTTTCCCGGTCGTTCTTGCCGTAGAAGGTCCATTCGGTTCGCGGTTGCAGGGCCAGTTTCTGGGTGAGGCGCCAGTCGTATTCGCCTTCCAGCCGCAAGGCCGTGCGCCCGCCATTGCCCAGGTAGGCAGTGGCGCCCAGTTCAAACCAGTACGGCGCCAGGCCCTGGATGCCGACGGCCAGCCATTGGCGGTTTTTGCCTTCGCCCTTGTCGAAGCGCACACCCAGCTGGGTGTCCCAGTAGGGGGCGACGGCATGGCCCCACAGCAGTTCGGTGCGCGAGTCGTGGAGCTTGCCCTTGGCGACTTCGCCTTCCGCCTTGACGACCAGGTGATCGAAATCGCGCCCGAAGCGGCCCTGCAGGTCGTAGGCGGTGAAATTGCCCCCGTGGCGTGTCCAGGCGCGCTCCAGGCGATTGACGCGCAGATTGCCGAAAGCGTGCTGATCCGCCAGTTCGAGGCGCGTCACGCCGTCTGGCACATGCAGGCCTTGACCGCGCTCGAAGCCTTCGGAGTAGGCGTTGGGGTCGCGCGCGTCCGCAGGAGGGCTGCCACCCTGCATCTGCATGCTGCCGTGATCCATGGGCGCGGTGTCCGCGCCGGGCATGGCTGGTGCGTCGGGCATCTTTTGCGTTGCCGAAGGGGCGGTAGCCGATCCGGGCGCGCTGGGGTGGCCACCGTGCATGTCGTGCATACCGCTTGGTGGGTGCCCCTGCGCCCACGCGGCCGAGCCGCCGGCGAGCAACAGGAGTGCCAGGGCCAGCGAGGTGGTTTGTGCCATGGGTGTGCGATCCGTCAATGATTTGGTTTCGAGGGCGTTCATGCGACCACCACCTCCCGGAACATGCCCATGTCCATGTGGAACATCAGGTGGCAATGCCAGACCCATCGGCCCAGGGCGTCGGCGGTGACCAGAAAGCTCACCCGCTGCGCCGGTTGGACGGGAATGGTGTGCAGGCGCGCCAGAAATTCACCTTCCGGCGATTCCAGCTCGCTCCACATCCCGTGCAGGTGCATGGGGTGCGTCATCATGGTGTCGTTGTGCAGGATGACGCGCAGCCGCTCGCCGTAGCGGAAGTGCAGCGGTTTGCTGTCGGCGAATGCCAGGCCGTCGAGCGACCAGGTGTAGCGCTCCATGTTGCCGGTCAGGTGCAGTTCCATCTCGCGCTCGGCGCCGCGTGCATCGAGCGGGCCACCGATCGTCTTGAGATCGGCCAGGTTCAGCACCCGCCGCCCGTTGTTGCGCAGGCCGACGCCGGGGTCGTCGAGGTTGGTGCGCGGCATGTCCACGCGCATGTCGGTGCCGGGGCCCCACTCGGTGCGCGCGTGGCGTACCGTGGTGCCGGGCTTTTGCAGCGGGCTGGGCGCCATGGAATGTGCCATGCCGGGCATGCTCCCGTGGTTCATTCCGGCCATGTCGCCGTGGCTCATTCCAGCCATCGAGCCATGGCCCATCGCGGCCATGTCGTGGCCGCCGCCGTGGCTCATGCCGCCCATCATGTCGGCCATGGTCAGCCATTGCACCGGGTCCAGCGCGGGGACGGGCGCGCTCAAGCCCTGGCGAACGGCAAGCGTGCCGCGCGCGAAGCCGGTGCGATCCATGGATTGCGCGTAGATGGTGTAGGCGTCGTCCTTGGGCTGCACCAGCACATCGCAGGTCTGGCCGGGGCCGAAGCGAAACTCATCGACGGTCGCGGGCTCCACGTCCTGGCCGTCCATCTGCACCACGGTGAGCTTGAGTCCGGGGATGCGCAAGTCGTAGAAGGTGTTGCCGGAGCCGTTGATGCAGCGCAGGCGCACGCGCTCGCCGGGCTTGAACAAGGCCGTCCAGTTGGCGCCCGGCGCACTGCCATTGACCAGGTAGCTGAGCACGGTTGAAGACAGGTCGCCCAGGTCGGTCGGGCTCATGCGCATGGCGTTCCACATGTCGCGATCCTGGAGCGTGGCGCTCAGCCCGCGCGCCCGCACGTCGCGCAGGAAGTCGCGCATCGCCGGGCGGTTCTGGTTGAACACGTCGCCCTGGGCCTTGAGCATGTTCAAGGCGTGCATCGGGTCGCTGCCAGTCCAGTCCGAGAGCAGCACCACATGCTCGCGGTCGGCGCGGATGGTCTCGCCGCCGCGCGGCTCCACGATCAGCGCGCCATAGATGCCGGTCAGCTCCTGCATGCCGCTGTGGGAGTGGTACCAGTAGGTGCCGCTTTGCTCCAGCTTGAACTGGTAGGTGAAGGTCTCGCCCGGCGCGATGCCGGCAAAGCTGATGCCCGGCACGCCGTCCATCTGGAACGGCAGGATGATGCCGTGCCAGTGGATCGAGGCTGCTTCGCGCAAGCGATTGGTGACCCGGATCGTCACCGTCTCGCCCTCGCGCATGCGCAGCGTGGGGCCGGGCAGGCTGCCGTTGATGGTGGTGGCAATGCCGGTCCGGCCATCGAAGTTGACGGAGGTTTCCGCCAGCGTCAGATCAAACTGGGGGCCGCGCAACTCGGGCGGCGTGCCGGTGCGCGCGGCGGGGAGATCGCTTTGCGCCCACGACGCGGCGGGGGCCAGGGCACCCAACGTGCCGTACATGGCCAGAATCTGTGCGAACCGGCGCCGCGTCGGGTGCGGAAGGTTGGGAAAGAGTGTGGGGTGAGGCATGGCAGCCAGTTTCTGACCCAGCCGCCGACACCAGGATGACGCGCCGATTACATTTTTATCATCTACGCCGGCGTCGTACAGATGAAGGCACACTCGGTCTCACACTCGGCCCTGAACCATGAAAATCCTGATCGTCGAGGACGAAACCAAGACCGGCGACTATCTGCGCCAAGGCCTGTGCGAGGCAGGCTACAACGTGGAACTCGCACGCAATGGTCCCGATGGCCTGCACCTGGCCTTGACGGGTGACCATGACTTGATCGTGCTCGACGTCATGCTCCCCGGCCTCGACGGCTGGCAGGTCTTGGGTGCGCTGCGCCAGTCGGGCAGAAAGGGCACACCGGTGCTCTTTCTCACGGCACGCGACACGGTGGAGGATCGCGTCAAGGGGCTGGAACTCGGCGCTGACGATTACCTGGTCAAGCCATTCGCCTTTGCCGAATTGCTGGCGCGGGTGCGCACCTTGCTGCGGCGCGCCGCAATGAACACGACGGAGGGCGAAGCGGCCACCCTGCAGGCCGCCGACCTCACGTTGGATTTGCTGCGCCGACGTGCGACACGCAGCGGTCAGCGCATCGAACTGACGGGCAAGGAGTTCGCGCTGCTGGAGTTGTTGCTGCGCCGCCGTGGCGAGGTGCTGCCGCGTTCGCTGATCGCTTCCCAAGTCTGGGACATGAACTTCGACAGCGACTCCAACGTGGTCGAAGTCGCCATGCGGCGCCTGCGCGCCAAAGTGGACGATGCGTTTCAGCCCAAGCTGATCCGGACCGTGCGCGGCATGGGCTACGTTCTGGACGACGAGGCGCCCGCTTGGTGATAGGGGGCCGCGCCTCTCTCGGCACCCGGCTGACCCTTCTGGTGGCGGGCCTGGCCAGCCTTGCGCTGGGGGTACTCGGCGGCGTGACGATGTGGGCGCTCGACGCGCATTTCGAGGCGCAGGACCGCGGCACGCTGCACAGCCATTTGCAGCAGGCACGTACGTTGATCGCGCAGGCAGACTCCGCCGCGGCGATGACGGCGCTGCCCGCCCGGCTTGACTCATCCTTTGCCAGCCATCATGACCTTGCAGTGCGCGTGCAGGCCCCTGACGGGTCGGTTTGGTTCGAGCAGAACGCCAGTGCCATGCCGGCCACGCTCATGCAACAGGTCGGTGTGACGCACCCGGTTCCAATAATCACCTGGCGTGAAGGCGAGCATGCGTGGCGCGGAAGCGCCATGCTGATGACCTCGGCGCTGGACGGCGCTTCGCCGCTCACCGTGGCCATGGCGCTCGACATTCATCATCACGAAGCCTTCATCGCCAACTTTCGGCGCGCGCTGATTGGATACGTCCTGCTGACGGGTCTGGGCTGCGCGCTGCTGGCGTGGTGGGCGGTGCGACGGGCCCTGAAACCGTTGCACCTCATGGGCAGGAAAGCGGCACGCATCGGATCGGGCGACCTCGACGAACGCATGCCCGTCGAAGCCGTGCCTGCGGAGCTGGCGGAGCTGGCGAGTGCGCTTAACGCCATGCTGGAGCGGCTTCAAGAATCGTTTGAGCGCCTGACCCGCTTTTCCTCCGACATTGCGCATGAGCTGCGTACCCCTTTGTCGAACTTGCTGACGCAGACCCAGGTCACCCTTGGCCAGGCGCGTACGAGCGCGGAGTACCGCGAAGTCCTGGCATCCAATGCCGAGGAGTTGGAACGCCTGGCACGCACGGTGGCCGATATGTTGCTGTTGGCCAAAGCGCAGCACGGTCATTTGCTGCCCTCGCGCGAACCTGTCGTGTTGGCCGATGAAGTACACGCGCTGTTCGACTTCTACGAAGCGCTGGCGGAAGACCGTGGCGTTGCACTGCGCCTGCAAGGCGCGGCCACGGTGCCGGGTGACCGCCTGATGCTGCGCAGAGCGATGAACAACTTGCTTTCCAACGCTCTGCGCTATACCCCGCGCGGTGAGGCGATCGATGTGCGGATCGAGCGGCATGGAGATCGAGTCAGCGTTGCCGTACGAAACGCGGGTACGCCCATCCCGCCGGCAGTGCTGTCAAGGCTGTTCGAGCGCTTTTACCGAGCCGAATCCGATCGCAGCCACGAAATCGGCGCCAGCGAGGGGGCCGGCCTGGGTCTGGCGATCGCACAAGCCATCGTTCAGGCGCACGGGGGCAGCGTCAGAGCCTTCAGCGAACACGATGGGAATGTTTTTGAGATAGTGCTGCCGGCACGGGCGAGCCCATAGTGGGCGGTTCGGCCGCATGGTCCCGCTGCAGCATGAGCCGATCACCGCGGTGCGACATCGGCATGTGCCTGGGGGAGTAGGGGTGGTTTGTCCGGGTGCTGCATATTCAATAGCTGTCAGCGCTTTACCCATAAGCGTTAGAGTCCAATTTTCCTGATATTTTCTCTGGGGCCGTGCCACCATGTATTCGTCCACCTTCATCTTTTCCACCAAGCAGTTCGACGATGCCTTTCATCGGCTTGATCAGGAGATTGCCGCGCTGGCGAAGTCCATCCCCGGATACCTGGGCGAGGAAGCCTGGGAGAACCCCACAACCGGCCTTATTTCCAATGTCTATTACTGGGAGTCGCTGGAAGCGCTGCAGCAACTGGTGCAGCACCCCAAACACCTGCAGGCCAAACAGGCGCAAGCCAATTGGCTGGAGGGTTATCAGGTGGTTATCTCGCAGGTGTTGCGGATTTATGGGGATTCAAGGCTTGATGATCGGCTGCCTGTCACCCGTTGCGGCGGGTGAATGCGCAGTCGGTCTAGCAGCTTGGATTGGTGGGTACGCTCAGGGCATAACGTTGCAGCGCTTTGTCTTATCCGACTACATCTCGTAAGATCACTGTCGTTTAATTCTTATTTGGAATATGCAGAAGACCATGAATCCCACAGAGTGCGCTGTGGCTTTTGTTGACCTATTCGTTCCGGAAGCAATTTTTATGGGTAATCCCCTCCCTGTCGTACCTAATTTTCTGATCAAGCGGACGACCTATGACTGGCTATGCCAGTCTCTATCCGCTGTTTGGTGTCAACGTTATGCTCAATAGAAAGTCATATGAATCTGTCCCAAAAATCAGATGCTGAAATCCTGTCGATTGCCAATCCAATCATGGATAACTTGATGGATGCGTCGACGGAAGTTGATTACGAGAGGCACATTCAGGATTTCACGGATCGCCTGAAAGGGGTTCTGTCAGAAGAACGTCTGGTGTGGATTTGCCAAGAGTATCAAAGCACCAAGGGGTTTTTCACCAATCGAGATTTCGTGGCGATTTTCCGGCGGCCTGAATCGGTGGCTATCGTCTGGAGGCAAGGGTTCAGCAAAATTCCAGGTGAGTTTGTGGCGGAGATGGTTCTGGTTGAACAGGGCGGAAGGTATCTTGTTGACCATGTGATGGTTTTTTAAGCCGAGGCAACTGTTCGTTGTGGTTTTTGTTTGCGGTGGGTGAGGCATTCATCCACGCCAGCTGCGGCCAGCACGGTGGTGAGCAGCGGGCCGCGCAGGGTGTGGCGCTTTTCATCGTGTTCCAGCGTGGGTTGGATGGTGACGGCGGCCATGCGCTGCGGGGCGGCGGCATCCAGCACATGGGCGTTGGTAAACTGGATGCCAGTGCTTGCCCATCATCTGGTCGATGACTGGGTTGATGACCGGGGCAAGCTGCAGGTGCAGAACGCAAAGTCGAAATCTATCCCGGGTTACCGAAGGCTGGCATGATGGGCTCGGAAACTTCCGATTCATTGGTTTTGCCAATAGTGTTTAATTTTCCGGATTGACCGTCGATGATGTTGAGCTTTTTTCGTATCCTCGGGAACGTGGCGTTGCGTTCGGTGTTAGTGTGCCGGGCCATGGCCCGCTGGATGCCGAGTCCAATGCGTTTTCTTGGGTGGAAGGCATTTGAACGGCAACTGCTGGTGTACCAGGTTCCGGCAGGAAGTATCGCGCTTGCGAACGATCTGTCGGTCGCCAAGTGTGTGCTCGTGGACAAGGATGGGAATTTCCCGAAGAGCACGCACCTGGAGGCGATGCTCCAGCCCTTGATCGGGAAGGGGGTTTTCGGCCAGCCGGGTGGGGGTGAGGTTCGCACGCGTCGCAGAACTTATTTGAAGACCCTCACCAGGGTTACGGACGCCGAGGTCGCGCAGGCCGCAGCGGTGCTGACTAAACGCTACATTGCAGATTGGGATGCTGCGGGAGGGGTCATACCAGTGCCGCGCGAGATGTCGCGCTTGACCATTGATATTGTGACCACGGTGATCTTCGGGGATTGTTTCTCAGTCGCCGAGAGCCTGCGATTTGTGGATCTTTTCTTCGAATACCACAAGCGCTGCAACCCTTCGGTGGTCTTCTGCACTGCGGGCGGTGCTGCGCAGGAATCGCGCTTCCTGGAAAACGTTCAGCTCAGCACGATTGGCCATGAAATGCGCGAGATCATGCGCCATCGCTTCGTCATGCCTTTGCTGGGAGTCTCGGGGGAGGGGGGGCTGCCGGGATTGCATTTACCGCCATTTGTGGCGGCCTTGATGGAAGAAGCGGGCGATGTGCCCCGGGAAAAACTGGCCGAACTTTTGCTCGATGAGGTGTCGGTGATGATTCTCGCCGGGCATGAGACTTCCGCATCGGTGTTGAGCTGGTTGTTATGGGAGATCGCGGGCGATGTTTCGCTGGTGGATGGCCTGCGCGCGGTTGAGACCGACGGGGAGGCTTATGCTAGGGCGGTAGAGAACCTAATCCATGAGGGGCTGCGGCTGTATCCGCCAATTGCCTTCTACTTCAGGGATATCAAGGAGAGCGTTGAATTTCGTGGAAAACAATTGCCCGGAGGAAGTTCGATTGCCATCTCCCCTTGGACTATTCAGCGCCACAAGGAGAACTGGGAAACTGCTGCCCAGTTTTGCCCTGCTCGTTGGCTCGGTATAGGGGAGAAAGGGGAGCATGCCAAGCTGCGCTTCCAGCCATTTGGCTATGGCGCGCGATTTTGCCCCGGCAAGTCTTTTGCCGAAGCAGAACTCAAGGTCATCCTATCGGAGTTACTGGCCCACCACCATGTCGAGCGCGTGAGCAAGCGAGTGCCCAAGCCACTGGGCAACCTGACTTCGCGGCCAGACTATGATTTCCGCTTACGGTTTTCCCCTCGTGCCGGATTGCGATGAAGAGGTCATGTCCCTGATTTCGGCGTAGTCGGGCGAACTCTCGCAGGCCTGCTTGTCCTGAAGCGCGGGCGCATGCTGGCCATTGAGTGCCAAGGCGAGCATTCCCTGGAACAGGGTACGCATTTTCTCGCCACCGCTGTGCTCGGAATCCTTGAAATGCTGCCCGCGAAACGCATTGAGCATGCCGAAGTGGCCCCAGCTTTCCCCGAAGTCCTCGGCATAAATGAAGAAAACCTTCTCCGACTCGATGAATGACCTGGGCAGGCTCCGGATATCGGGCCTGAGAAACGAGTATTCGCTGGAAAGCAGGACGAACACGTAGCCAAGCTCCGACTCATTGACGTCGATCAGAGTTCCAATGTCCGATATTGAGAACGGGTCGAAGAGCAGCGCATGATAATGAAGCGGAACGCCTCTGAATTGGGCCGCCTGCTTGATGGCGTCTAAGCTGCCGCGCAGAATGTCGGGGCGCCCGCCCATGCTGTAGTGAATACCTATGAACTCCGTGCCTGGGCCTGTGATGGCATGCTGGTAGATGGGTGTCAAATCGCGATCCGGCAGTTCCAGCATTTTTCCGGCGAAGCGATACTCGGTCAGGATGGTGCCGGCTTCAACGGCAAGACTGCGATCCCAGTGCAGACCGAACAGAAGCAGGCCGGGATGGACGAAAAGCGTGTTGCGGCGGTTGACGGAGTTATCGGCCAAGGGGGCAATCGCTGCATGGCAGCGGACGGTCGTTCTGGGTAGGTTCCGAACCATCCTGATTTCGTCGGAAGTTTCTCCGGGGAGTAAGCGTGATTGTTCTATCCTCCCTGTCGAGCAGGCGGACAGCGAGAGTGAGAAAAAAAGTAATACAGCCAGTTTGCAGTGGGTTAGGTAGTGCGAATGCATGACTGGTTCACTCTGGCATATTCAGCCCTGATCATTAATTTTGATCTGTTGATTTCGACGCAATCCTGCCCCTCCGATTTCTGTTCAATTTTGACCCCATCTATCTGTTGGAGTGTAGTCGTGCCATGTGGCTGTGGATAAGTTTACTTCCCGTTAATGTCATGCTGAACAGCCTCGCGAATCCAGGGGCGGTTCGGAGCGGCTTGATTCAGGCGGTGAAAATGACCGCGCCGCCGGTCAAGCCCCCAGATACGCCTTGCGCACGTCCGCATTGGTCAGCAGCGCGGCGCCTGTGTCTTCCAGCACCACGCGGCCGTTTTCCAGCACGTAGCCGCGGTCGGCAATCTGCAGGGCGCGGTTGGCGTTCTGTTCCACCAGGAACACGGTGACGCCCTGGGCGCGGATGGCCTGGATGATCTCGAAGATCTGCGCAATGATCAGCGGCGCCAGGCCCAGCGTGGGCTCGTCCAGCAGCAGCAGGCGGGGCTTGCTCATCAGCGCGCGGCCGATGGCCAGCATCTGCTGCTCGCCACCCGACATGGTGCCGGCACGCTGCGCTGCGCGGTCCTTCAGGCGCGGAAACAGCTTGAACACGTGTTCCATGCCCTCCTCAATGGCAGCGCCGTCCTGGAAGAAGCCACCCATCTTCAGGTTCTCGACCACGGTCAGGTTCGAGAAGATGCGGCGTCCCTCGGGCGAGACGGCGATGCCCTTGCGCATGATGAGGTGCGTGGGTTGCTGGGTGATGTCCTCGCCCTCGAAGCGCACGGTGCCACCGCTGGCGCGCGGCGTGCCGCACAGGGTCATGAGCAGCGAGGTCTTGCCCGCGCCATTGGAGCCGATCAGCGAGACGATTTCGCCCTGGTTCACGTGCAGGCTCACGCCATTCACGGCGCAGATCGCGCCGTAGTGCGTGGACAGGTTTTCTACTTGCAGCATGGGCTGGGCCATCACGCTTCCCCCAGATAGGCCTTGATGACCCGTTCGTCGTTGCGGATGGCGTCGGGCGTGCCCATGGCGATGGGCTTGCCGTATTCCATGACCAGGATGCGCTCGGAAACGCCCATCACCAGCCCCATGTCGTGCTCGATGAGCAGCACCGTCACGCCGTACTGGCGGCGCAGTTGATCGATCAGCGCCTGCAGGTCCTTCTTCTCCTGCGGATTCAGGCCCGCGGCGGGCTCGTCCAGCATGAGCAGGCGCGGCTTGGTGATCATGCAGCGCGCGATCTCCAGGCGGCGCTGGTGCCCGTAGGCCAGGTTGCCGGCCTCGCGGTTCACGAACTCGCGCAGGCCCATGACGTCCAGCCAGTGCATGGCTTGATCGATCTTCTCGGCCTCGCTCCGGCGGTAGCGTGCGGTATTGAACAGGCCGGCCAGCAGCGGTGCCTGCGACTGGTGGTGCTGGGCCACCAGCAGGTTCTCCAGCACCGTCATGCCCTTGAACAGGCGCACGTTCTGGAACGTGCGCACCACGCCCTGACGCGCGACCTGGTGGCTGGTGTAGCCCGCGATGGCCTGGCCCTGCAGCGCGATCTGGCCGCTGCTGGGCTGGTAGAAGCCGCTGATGCAATTGAACACCGTGGTCTTGCCCGCACCGTTGGGGCCGATGATGGCAAACACCTCCTGCGGTTTCACGTCGAAGGCCACATGGTCCACCGCCAGCAGGCCGCCGAAGCGCATGCACAGGTCCTTGACCTCAAGCAGGGGGGCGCTCATGCGGGCACCTCCACATGGTGGCGTTTCATGGGCAGCAGGCCCTGCGGGCGCCACACCATCATCAGGATCATGACCAGGCCGAAGATCAGCATGCGGTACTCGGAGAATTCGCGTGCCAGTTCGGGCAACACGGTGAGGATGATGGCCGCCACGATCACGCCCAGCTGCGAGCCCATGCCGCCCAGCACCACGATGGCCAGGATCAGCGCAGACTCGATGAAGGTGAACGACTCGGGGTTCACGATGCCCTGGCGCGCCGCGAAGAACGCGCCGCCGAAGCCCGCGAACATGGCGCCCAGCGTGAAGGCCGAGAGCTTGATCTTCATGGGGTTCAGGCCCAGCGACCGGCAGGCGATCTCGTCCTCGCGCAGTGCCTCCCAGGCGCGGCCGATGGGCATGCGGATCAGGCGGTTGCTGATGAACAGCGTGACCACCGCGAGCAGCAGCGCCATCAGGTACAGGGCGATCACCATGTGCAGCGAGTTGAACTCCATCCCGAAGAACTGGTGGAAGGTGGTGCCGCCCTCCACGGTGGGCGAGCGTGTCATCTCCAGGCCCAGCACGGACGGCTTGGGGATGCTGGAGATGCCGTCCGGTCCGCCCGTCCAGTCGGTCAGGTTGACCAGCAGCAGCCGGATGATTTCGCCAAAGCCCAGCGTCACGATGGCCAGATAGTCACCCCGCAGGCGCAGCACTGGAAAGCCCAGCACGAAGCCGAACAGCGCCGCCGCCGCGCCGGCCAGGGGAAGGGCTTCCCAGAAGCTCCAGCCGGCCCAGTGGAACAGCAGCGCATAGGTGTATGCACCCACGGCATAGAAGCCCACGAAGCCCAGGTCCAACAGGCCGGCGAAGCCCACCACGATGTTCAGGCCGAGGCCCAGCATCACGTAGATCATGGCCAGCGTGGCGATGTCCACGGCGTTGCGGCCGGCGAAGAACGGCCACGATGCCGCGATCATCAGCGCCACGAAGATCAGCACCTTGCGCTGGCCCGGCGCCGCCTGAGGCAGGCTGGGCAGCGACAGCTTGGGCAGCCGCGTACCCAGCAGCGGGCGCAGCAGTTGCACCACGAACACGGCGAGGCACCCCCACAGCAGCGTGCGCCACTCGGGCACGATGATGGTGCGCGTGCCTGCGCGCTCCAGGTGCAGCGTGAAGATGGGCAGTACCACGATGGCCGCCAGAAAGGTGGCGATCAGCGCGTTCTTGAGATGGGAAGAAAAACCGGTGGCGTGCATCAGACTTTCTCCACTTCAGGCTTGCCCAGCAGGCCCGTGGGGCGCACCAGCAGGATGAGCACCAGCAGGCCGAAGGCCACGATGTCCTTGTACTCCGACGAGATGTAGGCGGCGGCGAAGGTCTCGGCCACGCCCAGGATCACCCCGCCCAGCATGGCGCCGGGAATGGAGCCGATGCCCCCGAGGACGGCCGCCGTGAACGCCTTGATGCCGGCGATGAACCCGATGAAGGGGTTGAGCTTGCCCACGGCGAGTGCGATCAGCACGCCGCCCACGGCCGCCAGCATGGCGCCCAGGATGAAGGTGAACGAGATCACGCGGTTGGTGTCGATGCCCAGCAGGTTGGCCATGTGCATGTCCTGCGAGCAGGCGCGCGAGGCGCGGCCCATGCGCGAGTGCTGGATGTACAGCGTGAGCGCAATCATCAGCACCACCGCCACGGCGATGATGAGGATGCGCGAGTAGGGCACGTAGACCTCGAAGCCGCCTTCACTGCCAAAGCGCAGCGCGCCGGGGATCAGCGAGGGCACGGCCATGTCGCGCGCGCCCTGGCCCAGCGCCACCCAGTTCTGCAGGAAGATGGACATGCCGATGGCCGAGATCAGCGCCACCAGGCGCGGGCTGCTGCGCAGCGGCTTGTAGGCCACCTGCTCCACCACGAAGCCGTAGACGCCCGTGATGGCCACCGCTACCACCAGCATCAGGGCGATGATCGCCCACACCGGCAGGCCACTCTGCACGCCGACGGCCGACAGCGTGACCAGGCCGATGTAGGCGCCGATCATGTAGATGTCGCCATGGGCGAAGTTGATCATTCCGATGATGCCGTAGACCATCGTGTAGCCGATCGCGATCAGCGCGTAGATGGCGCCCAGCGAAAGACCATTGAACAGCTGTTGTACCAGCTGGGGTATGAGATCAGACATGCATGCCACCCCTCAACAGGAAAAGGCCCCTCCAGGGGCCGAATGCAATGGACCAAGGGTGCGTGGCTTGCGCAACGCACCCTTGGGACGGGGAGGTGGGTTTACTTGGCGGCCAGGCTCTTGCTGCCGTCCTTGTGCCACTGGAAGACCTGGAAGTCGAAGCTGTTCAGGTCGCCCTGCTTGTTCCAGGACACGGGGCCCAGCACCGTTTCGATGGTGCTCTTGTGCAGGTGGTCGGCCACCTTGGCAGGGTTGTCACCCACGGCCTTGATGCTGTCCAGCAGTGCCTGGGTGGCGGCGAACGAGGTCAGCTGGAAGGCGCCGGACGCATTGCGCTTCTTGTCCTTGAAGGCGGCCACGACGGCAGCGTTCTTGGGGTTGGCAGCGAAGTCGGCCGGCAGCGTCACCAGCATGCCTTCCACGGCGTTACCGGCAATGGCGTTCACCTCAGGGTTGCCCACGCCCTCGGGGCCCATCATGCGCACCTTCAGGCCTTGCTCGCCGGCCTGGCGCAGCAGCAGGCCCATCTCGGGGTGGTAGCCGCCGTAGTACACGAAGTCCACGCCAGCGCTCTTGAGCTTGGTGATGACGGCGGAGTAGTCGCTGTCGCCGGCGTTGATGCCTTCGAACAGCGCCACGGTGATGCCGGCCTTCTTCAGGTCGTCACGCACGGAGGAGGCGATGCCCTGGCCATAGGACTGCTTGTCGTGCAGCACGGCGACCTTCTTGGGCTTGGCCTTTTCGGCGATGAACTTGGCAGCGGCAGGGCCTTGTTGGTCGTCACGGCCGATGGTGCGGAAGATGAAGTGGTAGTTCTTGCCGTCGGTGAGCGCCGGGGAGGTGGCCGACGGGGTGATGACGACCACGCCCTCGTTGTTGTAGATGGGAGCGGCAGCGATGGAGGCACCCGAGCACACCGGGCCGATCACGTAGCCGATCTTGGCATTCACCACACGGTTGGCGGCCACGGGGCCTTGCTTGGGTTCGCAGGCATCGTCGATGGAGACCAACTCGATCTTCTTGCCGCCCACGCCGCCAGCGGCGTTGGCCATCTCGACGGCCGTTGTCACGCCTTCCTTGACCATGTCACCGTACTGCGTCAGCGGGCCAGTGGTGGGCATCACCATGGCGATCTTGACTTGCGCATGCGCGGTGGAGAACAAAGCGGCACCGGCCAGACCCAGTGCGGCAACGACGGTGTGCATGCGGAACGGAATGCTCATAGGACTCTTTCAACTTTGGGTAAAGCGGTCTGAAAAATCAACAGGCCCCGGTGGGAGCCTGAGACGTAGGCCGCAAAGATTAACGGGATGTGTGGCGTTGGCAACAGGGTAACCGGGGGTGGCCCTGCCGGAAGGTTTTTGCTAGGGCTGTTGCCGAAAGACGGGCAGCGTTGTCCGCGGGGCTTACGGCGGACTGACATGCGCGGGGGCGATAGGGTTTTGCCCGTCACCCGGGGCGCAGTGACCGCGCTGTGCGGCCGTGGGGTGCCCGAATATATGTCAAAAAGGCCTGCAGCGCCCGCCCATCAAGCGCAGACAGCTATATTTTGATGAGCATCAACCCCGTCGAGGTACTTGGGCCATCAAGGAAAGCTCGCCGGCTTGGGCGCGGGCGTGCTGGCGGGCTCGCGAGCGGTGGCGGCGCAGGCGGCGGAATCCGGAGCAGGATGTAGCCGTGACTCCGGCACCGGCGTGCCGGCACGCCAGCGGCGCACCACGCGCTGGAAGATCAGTGTGTTGGGAATCTGCAGCAGCGTGCCAGGCTCGGGGGCGGTGGCGTCCTCCAGCGTGGTGTAAAGCAAGTTGATGTCCATCACGCGGCCCAGGGCGCCGGGCTTGTCGGCGGTGTCCAGCAGTTCGATGTGGTCTCCCACGCGGAACGGGCCGACGGTGAAGATCAGAAAGGCGCAAAACAGATTGGACAGCACGCTCCATGCCGCGAAGAACGCCACCGCGCCCACTGTGGCGAAGCCGGTGAAGGCCGTCCACAGCACGGCCGCTGACACCCCCAGGCGCTCCAGTACCAGCAGGCCGGCGCTGCCCAGGATGAGCCAGCGCACCACGGCGTTGATGGGTATGAGCAGTTCGTGCGGGAACTGGTAGTGGTCGCTGGCCCGCATGATGATGCGCAGCAGCAGGCGCTGCAGCAGCAGCGCGGCCAGGACGATGAGCACAATCTGCACACCGGGCACGATGATGTCGAGCCAGTCGTGCATCCAGAGGGGGAGGGCGGTTTTCAGTCGCGGCAGCATGTCGGGGGAACGAACGGGTGGGCCAACGTCGGATGCGGCTCAGATCTGCCGCTGCTCGATGGTGTCCATCTGCATCTCGAAGCTGAAGAAGCGGTCCCGGCCCTGGGCCTTGGCGGCGTACAGGGCCTCGTCGGCGCGCATGAGCATGGTCTCGGCGCTGGTACCGTCGTCGGGCACGCACGTGGTAATGCCACCCGACAGCGTGAGCGTTTCGCCGTTGGGCGAGCCCGGATGGGCGATGGCGCGGGCCTTCAACAGCTTGCCCAGCGCGCGCGCGAACGTCATGGCGCCCGAGCGCGGCGTGTTGGGCAGGATGAGTGCAAATTCTTCGCCGCCATAGCGCGAGGCCACGTCGCGCGGGCGCATGCAGACGTCGTGCAGCACGCGGCCGACCTCCTTCAGGCAGGCATCGCCCTGCACATGGCCCAGGGTGTCGTTGTATCTCTTGAAATGGTCCAGGTCGCACAGCATCAGCGTGAGCGGCACTCCGTCGCGCCGCGCGGCGAGGATCTCGCTGTGCAGGATGCGGTCGAAGCCGCGGCGGTTGACCAGCCCCGTGAGCGGGTCCATCTCCACCATCTCGTTGAGGTGCTGGTTGGCCACGTGCAGCTCTTCGGTCAGTTCCACGAGGCGCCTGCGCATGTCGCGCAGCCGGCGCATGGCGCGCAGCTTGGCGGCCAGAACGATCGGCTTGACGGGCTTGACGAGATAGTCGTCTCCGCCGGCTTCGATGCCGCGCCACACATCCAGGTCGCCATCCAGCCCCGAGAGGAAGATGATGGGCGTCCAGCCGCCGGGTTCTGCCTCGCGCATGCGCTGGGCCACCCAGTAGCCGTCGTTGCCGCCAGGCAGGTGTATGTCCAGCAGCACCAGGTCGGGACGCCGCAGCTTGAACAGCTGTAGCGCCGCGTCGGCCGAGGCGGCCTCCAGTACTTCCGACACCCCCACATGGCGCAGCTCGCCTGCCAGTGTGGCGCGCACGGACGCCTGGTCCTCCACCAGCAGCACGCTGAAGGGCTCAAGCAGGAACTGCGGAAATGCGTTGGCGCTGGCAGGAGGGCTCATGAGGTGGCGCAGTGGAGGCCGCTGGTGCGGCGGGATGTCAGCGTGGCCACGTGCGGCCACGCATGCCCACGGGTCAGTGCTCGCGCCGCAGGGCCGGGAACAGGATCACGTCACGGATGCTCGGGCTGTCGGTGAGCAGCATCATCAGCCGGTCGATGCCGATGCCGCAACCACCTGTGGGCGGCATGCCGTATTCCAGCGCACGTACGAAGTCGTGGTCGAAGAACATGGCCTCGTCATCGCCCGCGTCCTTGGCAGCCACCTGCGCATGAAAGCGGGCGGCCTGGTCTTCGGCGTCGTTCAGCTCCGAGAAGCCATTGCCGAACTCGCGGCCGGTGATGTAGAGCTCGAAGCGCTCCGTCACCTCGGGGCGCAGGTCGTTGGCGCG
The DNA here is from genome assembly GCF_002916785.1 of Diaphorobacter sp. LR2014-1. Classification (NCBI taxonomy): domain Bacteria; kingdom Pseudomonadati; phylum Pseudomonadota; class Betaproteobacteria; order Burkholderiales; family Comamonadaceae; genus Diaphorobacter; species Diaphorobacter sp. LR2014-1. The sequence goes on from NZ_MTBE01000004.1 coordinate 137,827, forward strand.
CGCCAGAGGGCTGATCTCGGTCGGGTGCTCCATGATGAAGGTCGGCTGCCAGAGCTTGTCCTCCACCTCTTCCTCGAAGTAGAGCACCTGCAGGCTGGCGAGGGTCCGGGTGGACAGGCGGTCCTTCTCCTCGGTCATGCCCAGTTTCTTGAGCGCGCTGATGAGCCAGGCGGCATCGTCCACATGTGCGCCGGCCTCGGTGTGCTGGTAGATGGCCTCGCGGATCGTGAGGCGCTGGAAGGGCTGGGCCAGATCCACCGCGCGGCCACCGTAGGTGAGCTGCAGCGTGCCCGTGGCCTTGAGTGCGGCATCGCGCACCAGCGCCTCGGTGAAATCCATCAGATCGCGGTAGTTCCAGTAGGCCGCATAAAACTCCATCATCGTGAACTCGGGGTTGTGGCGCACCGAGATGCCTTCGTTGCGGAAGTTGCGGTTGATCTCGAACACGCGCTCGAAGCCGCCGACGATCAGGCGCTTGAGGTACAGCTCGGGCGCGATGCGCAGGAACATCTCCTGCTCCAACGCATTGTGGTGGGTGACGAAGGGCTTGGCGTTGGCGCCGCCGGGAATGGGGTGCAGCATGGGCGTTTCCACCTCCAGGAAGCCGTGCTCCATCATGAAAGAGCGGATGCTGCCCACAGCCTTGCTGCGCGCGACGAAGCGGCGGCGCGCGGCCTCGTCGGTCATCAGGTCCACGTAGCGCTGGCGGTACTTGACCTCCTGGTCGGCCACACCGTGGAACTTGTCGGGCATGGGGCGCAGGCTCTTGGTGAGCAGGCGCAGGCGCGACACCTTGACCGATAGCTCGCCGGTCTTGGTCTTCATCAGCGTGCCTTCGGCACCCAGGATGTCGCCGAGGTCCCAGCGCTTGAAGTCGGAATAGGCTTCCTCGCCAATGGCGTCGCGTGTCACGTAGAGCTGGATGCGCCCGCCGGTGTCACCCAGCGATCCATCCTGCAGGGTCGCGAAGCTGGCCTTACCCATGACGCGCTTGAGCATCATGCGGCCGGCCACGCTCACCGTGATCGCCTGCGCTTCGAGCGCTTCTCCATCCAATGTGCCGTACTGCTGCTGCAGCACTGCGGCATGGTGCTGGGGCTTGTAGTCGTTGGGAAATGCCACGCCTTGACCCTGGGCCTGGTTCTCGCGCAGAGCCTTGAGCTTTTCACGGCGTTCGGCGATGAGTTGGTTTTCGTCCTGGGGGGCTGGTGCAGGAGTGGCTTCAGTGGACATGGCGGAGTGCTGGCTGGAACTTGGGCAGAAACCCTCTATTTTGCCATCCAGGCCGACAGCATCAGCAGCCCAGCGGTGCAAAGGCCGGCGAGCCACCACAGGTGCACCTGCGGCGTCCAACCCATGGGGGCGAGCAGCACCATTATCTGCATGATATTGAAACCTATGGTCAGCAATGAGTAGCGGCGCGCCAGTCCCTGCTGGAAGGGCCGATGGCTCAGTGCCGCGAAGATGCATGCGCTACCCTGCCACAGCATGATGGGCAGGATATAGGGCAGCAGGCCCTGCCATGTAGGCGCCAGCAGCGTGGTCTGCAGTACGGCGGCGCTCCCCAGACCGATCAGCCCTGTGACCAGGGCAGCTCCCATTCCTACGCCCAGCGACTTCAAGCGTGAGGGTCGCGCTTGTGCCAGCAGCACTTGTGACCATGCCGCGTGCACGATGGCGGGCATTAAGCCGAACAGCCGTAGCAGCACTGCCAGATAGCTGGCGTCCGCCGTGCCATGCTGCCGCTGCCAGGCCAACACCAGAGCTACGCCGGCCACGGCATCCATTACCGCGTGCGCCATGCGCAAGAGAGCGCTCCGGCCGTCGGATTGCCTTGCTGCGGATTGAGGTGGACGGTCAGTGCGGCTACCGTGAAGCAACCAGAGCGCCCCCACTGCATAGCCGCACGCCGCCGCGGCCAGTAGGCCGGTGGCGTTGTCAGCGTTCCCACGCACACCCAGCCCGGCGGCCAGCGCCAGCGCCAGCAAGGGGGGGACTACGCGTACGCAGGCGGCGGACATCGGTGATGCCGTGCGCAATACCCAGGGCTGGGCCAGGTACCAGCCCATTTGCAACAGCGCTAGCAGCCCGGCCCAGGCCACCACGGTGGCCAAAGGGAGGACGGGACTCGACCACCATAGGGCTGTGGCCACCAGGGGCAGCAGCAGTATCCAGCGCAGCAGGCTGGCGCGCAGAGCAGCACGTAGCGCCCGCTGTGGGGGCAGGTGTGCGTCGGCAAGGAACTGAAGTGGGCTTTGTGCCAGTGCCAGCGTGACCCAGAAAAACGCCACTTGTGCTACGACGGCGAAGTGGCCTGCCGCCGTGGGCGTGAAGAAGTGGAGCATGGCCGCACCCATGAGCGCTTGTGCGATCAGCGCGATCAGGCTGGCTCCGGCCATCAGCAGCGAGGTGTGGTTCACGGGCACAGCCCCAGGCGGCGCCAGAGTGCCAGTCGTTCAAGTACGCGCGGCCATGCCAGTGTGGATACATCAGGCACCACGCAGCCAGCGATGTCTGGTATGGGCAGGTAGGCAAAGCGCGCTCCGTGCCGCGCTTCAAAGGCCCGCACCCAGTCGTAGTCGGTGCTGACCACTGGCAAACCTGCCGCGCAGTATTCGATGAGTTTGGTGGACGTCTGTTGGCTGTACGGCAATTGGTCAGGAACCAGGTTCAGTCCGTAGCGCGCGCGGCGCAGCAGGGTGGATACCTGACCGTGCGGAACGCGACCCGTGACGTGCCCCAAGGTGTGCAGTGTTTTACGCAGATCGACAGGCGGCTCGCCAATCAGCAGAGTGCGCTGGCCTGCCTGTTGTAGTGCGGTCAAGAGTGGCACAAACTGCCGCAGGCGTTGCATGTCCCCCAGATAGACTCCGTCGAACTCGGGCGCAGCCCGTCTCGCACACGTGGCAAGAAAGGACGGCTCCACGCCCATGTCACGGAACTCGTACGGCACGCCGTCGGAAAATCCCAGCCGATCGCGCACCCAGGTATTCTGGAAAAGGCGGTACTGCGGCACGGGCTGCAGGGCGCGCTTGGCCCGGTCCTTGACCTTAGGCCAGGGCGGTACTGAAGCCGATGCGTATTCATGGATGTGAAAGGCATGGCTGAGCCGCCGCGCCGCGTCGTGCGGCACGCGGCCGCACATCCACCAGCAGATGACCGCATCTGCAGGCACGCTCGCAGGGCGGGAATGCACCTGCGCGCTGTGCCCCAGCGCCGCAAGGAAGTCGCCATATGCCGCCAGTTCGGGCAGGTAAGCGCTGCCGGGGTGAATGAAGTGGATCAGCACGCCGCCTCCTGCAGCACGCGTTGCCAGTTATGCGAAAAGCGCTCAGGACTGTAGCGGCGCAGCACCTGGGCCATGTCGTGCGCCAGCTGTTCGGGTGGCATGGCGCACACGGTTTGCACGGCGCGAGCGAGCGCAGCCGCGCTGCAGTCGTGGGCCAGCGCATAGGGCATGTCTGGCCCCAACATTTCGCGCAGCGCGGGGATAGGCAGGCCTACGCAGGGCCTGCCAGCGGCCAGCGATTCCAGCGCTGCCATGGGGCAGCCTTCGTAGAGCGATGCGAGCACGGTAACTTGCCATGGGGCGTACACCGAGGCCTGTACGAGGTGAAAAGGGCGCAACTCCAGCCGGCCGACTTGCTGCAGGTCAGCACCGGCTGCACACAGCGCCGGTTGTGAAGGGCCATCGCCTACCATGCAAAGCCGATAAGTAGTCGGCAGCAAGCGCAGCATCTGCACCAGCAATTCGGGCTGCTTCTCCGGCGCAAGCCTGCCCACGAAACCCAGGTATTGCGGTGACGCGCCCATTGGCGCGGGCTGCCAATCAGGATGGGCGTTAGGAATCACCTCCAGGCGTTGCCCTGCCGCTGCACCGCCCGTGAATTCAAGGAACGAGTCGCGTGTGTGGGCTGAGACGAACACCACCCAGCGTAGTCGGCGATACAGCCAGCGCAGCCAGGCGCGTTTGGCAGCACTGGCATGGGCGTGCTCCAGCACCTCCTGCGTGGGGCCGTGAAGCCATGCCACCACGGGCCGGCGCAGCAGCATGCCCAGCAGCCAGGCTGCATAGGACGGCAGAAAGCCGTTCGTGGCTACGATGATGTCGGCCCGCCAAACGGCACGCAGTAGCGCTCCGATGTGCGTATTGCGCAGGGCCAAGGCGACCGGTATCTGGCCTGCGCACCGCAGTGCATTCGCCAGCGTCTGTGTGGCGGTGTGAATACCGCCAACGGCCATGTCTTCTTGCAACAACAGGATGTAGCGCGTGTGCATTCTGGTGGAGGGCGCGCCAATAATCGCACGATGCCACACATTGAAACCTATTTGCTGGGCGAGGCTTTCAGCGACGATTTGCCTTTCAGGCCGGGGATTATCGGACATGCCCAGCCACGCGGTGATTTGCTGGCCGGCTGGGTCGCGCAGCAGTGCGTGCTGCATGTGGGCTTTGCCGACCATGCACCACTGATTGCACGTCGCGCCTCCGACGGCAGTTGGTTGCACGCGCTTCTCAGCCGCAACGCACGGATTTGCCATGGTATCGACATCAACGCCACCGCTGTGGACACGGCGCGCAGCCTGGGTTTTGACCACGTGCAGCAGCTCGACGTGTTCGCTCCCGAGGCCCCGCAGGTGCTGGCCCGGTGTGCGCCCGACATGGTGCTGGTGCCTGATGTAATTGAACATCTGCCTGACCCCGCCGCGTTCCTGCGTCGGCTGGCGCAGTGCCTGCCAGAGGCGGAGTTCGTCGTCAGTGTGCCCAATGCGTTGTCCCTGCGCAATGCGCTTCACGGCGTGTGCGGGGTGGAGCATGTCAACACCGACCATCGGGCGTGGTTTTCACCCTTCACACTACTGAAGGTGCTGGCGGATGCAGGGCTAGTGGGCGCCGAACTGCACAGCTGCCAGGTGGCGGCGCCGGGGACGATGAAGGGGCGCCTGTTGCATCGGCTGGCAGTGCGCAGGCCGTTGTGGGCGGATGTGCTGGTTGCGCGAGTGAAGGCACGTTGACAACTAGCGCGCTCCGAAACCTGTGAGCACCGTGCGCACCGTCTTGTAGGCAATGAGCAGATCCAGAGCCATGGAGCAGTGCGTCACGTAATACAGGTCATAGCTCAGCTTGATAGCGGTCTGCTCGGCGCTATCGGTATAGCCATGCTGCACCTGCGCCCAGCCCGTGAGACCGGGGCGCATCAAGTGGCGGTAGGGGTAGGCGGGCATGGCTGCGGCAAAGTGGTGCGCGAACTCTGCCTGCTCGGGACGGGGGCCGATGAGGCTCATTTCTCCGCGCAGTACGTTCCAGAGCTGGGGTAGTTCATCGAGCCGCGTGCGGCGGATGAAGCGGCCAACTGACGTGATACGGTCGTCCTGCTGTTTGGCGAACTGAACGATGTGGCTGGCAGGCTCGTGACGCATGCTGCGCAGCTTCCATATGCGGAAGCTGCGTCCGTGGCGACCCATGCGCTGCTGCGAGTACAACATGGGGCCGGGTGAATCTAACTTCACTGCCAGCCCCGTGGCCATACACAGCGGAACCCATAGCGGCATCGTGATGAGGGTCAGGCCCAAGTCCAGCATGCGCTTGGCGATGTCGTAAGCAGGGTAATTGGTCAGTTGCCATAGATCTTGCTCGCCCAGCGTCCCGGTGATTTTGCGGCCCGACAGCATTTCCGCTGCCGCTTCTGCGCTGTAGAGAGGGATGCGCTGGAGTTTGAGCTCGCTGATCCATTGTTGGCGTTGCGGGTCGGGATCAGCCAGCCGGTCTAGCACCACACCGTCCACGGCTACGCGCTGTTTTCGCGCTGGTAGTCCGGCCACCCAGCTGGTCAGGCGCAGTCGGTCATCGCCTTGCTCCTGCGGGCGCAGCATTTGGCGCAGGACGTAGGGTAAGTCGGCATCCACGTAGGCCAGGTGCAGCGTACGACGGGTCCCCCACAGCGCATGCCCGCACAGCAGCCAAGCCAAGGCCAGCATGTAGGCCATCAATACGGCGCCGCGCGAATAGGGCGCTTGCAGCAGTGCAAAGCCCAACGGGGTGAGCAGAAAGGCCACCGTGATCACCACCAGCAAAAAGCCACCCTGCTCCCGCGGCGGTAGATGGGCACCCTGGTGCAGCCAGCGTGTTGCCAACAGGTAGGACACCGCACACCACAGCACGGTGGCGGGGAACAGCGGTGTGACCCAGCCTGCGTGTTGCATCTTGTGCGCTATGGCGTAACCCAGCGCTTGAGGCAACAGGCCGAGCAGGCTCCACCACAACAGCGCGCCATCACGCCGTGCCGGGTCGGGTTCGGCGCAGGGTCGGGAGGTGACAACAGGCTGGGTCATGCACGGACTTGGGTGTAGATGGCGAGTATGGCCGACGCCATGCGTTCCGGGGCATGATGTTCTTCGTAATGGCGGCGGGCCATTCGGCCCATTTGCTCGCGCAGCGCGGGGCTGCGGATTAGGCGCTCCATGGCTTGAGCGATGGCCTCCACGTCATTGGACACCAGGAATCCGTATTGTTCGGAGGGGAGCAATTCCGCCATCCCAGGCAGTCGACTGACCACGACGGGCAGCCCCGCCCGCATGGCTTCGATCACGGAGATGGGAAGACCTTCGTGGTCAGACAGCAACACGAAAAGGTGGTGATGCGCGAGGCGCTGGGGCACATCATCCACGTCGCCCACGAAACTCACTTGAAATAAGCCCAACCCGGATGCCAGCGCCTGCAAGGCCGTGCGATCCGGGCCATCGCCAATGATGCTAGCCGCTACCTCATGCCCCAGGCCATCGCGCAGCCGGACCAGGGCATGCAGGAGCAGGTCGGGGCGCTTGGGTGCGGCCAGCCGGGCTACCATGGCGACGCGCACGGGTTCCAGCCCAGGCTGAGCGCGTTGGCTATTGTTTTCTATGGCATTGGGTACGACGGTCAGCCGGTTAGCGCGAATCGGCAAACCTCGGGCAAGTTGTCGCTCGTGCTGCGATACACACACCATGTGCTCCGTCCAACGCGCCAGCAACCATTCACAGCACCACGCCACTGCGCGGCGTACCCGGGGTACTTCGGGTTTGAAAGCGAAGCCATGCACTGTGTAGATCACGGGCTTGCGGCACAGTCTGCCCGCCAGGCGTGCGACTACGCCCGATACGGCGCTGTGCGCGTGCAAGATGTCGGGTTCGTGCTCGCGGATCAGGGCGCGCAGTTGCAGTACCGAACGGAACAGATGCCAGGGCGCCAGCGAATTGCGCAGACTTGGCAGGCGGTAAATCGGCAGTCCCAGCGTGTGTAGGTCGCTTTCGAGCGGCGTGGGACCCGTGCCGCCAATGACAGCGCTGAAATGGATGCGGGAGGCCAGAGCCTGGCACAAGGTGCGCACATGGGTCTGGGCACCTCCTCGTTCGCCCTTGGTGATCACTTGCATCACCTTCAGTTTGGCCTGCATGCAACGCTAGCCAGAAATGCCGGTACGTTCCAGGATGTCACTCACCAGCTCCAGCCGCACCAGCGGATTGTCCAGTTGCATGAGCTGCTGCTTGAGTTCCAACGGAATGGGCAATAACTCGCACCAGCGATTGGCAAGCCAACCGCAGTCTTGGAGATCTGTGCGTGAGGGCTGTGCGTGTGCGGCTGGTCCCCCGGCTGCTCCTGCCGCCTGCTCGCGCAATGACGACAACACCTGCGTCAGTGTGCTAGCTGCACGCTGCAAGTCTGGGGGAACTTGGACCGGCGTGTCGCAAGGGATCTGTTCCACATTGGCGGTCCACAGCCCGTGGGGCAGCAGTTGTTGGCGCAGGACACGAAAGCGGGCGATCCCCCGGCAACGTACGTGCATCAGCCCCGCTTGCAGTTCTTCTAAATGCTCGATCATGGCCAATGTGCCGACGCTGTACAGGGTATCCGGCAGGGCTCCCGCCTGGCGCACCTCATGGCCGCGGGCCAGGGCCACGACGCCGAAGGGGGCACCCGTGCGGTGGCATTTGCGCACCATGTCCAGGTAACGCACCTCGAACACACGCAGCGGTAGAACACCACCGGGAAACAGCACGGTGGTGAGCGGAAACAGGGGCAGGGAGGTCAGCGTGAGGGGATCGGACATGGCGGCGTGCGTAGCGTCGCTATCATCCCACGTTGAACCCGTGTGCGGCGCACCGCAACGGGGTCGACCTATTTGCTAATCGGCCATGCTGTTTCAAATTCTGTCTTTTCTCCTCGACGTTGCCAGCGGCCTGCTTACCGGGGCTTGCCTGTTGCGGCTGTACATGCAGCTGCAGCGGGTGTCGTTTGCCAATCCCGTGGGCCGTCTCGTGTTTGCCCTGAGCGACTGGCTGGTGCTGCCACTGCGCAAGCTCGTTCCGTCGGCGGGGCGGTGGGATCTGTCCTGCCTTGCGGCGGCGGTGCTGCTGCAACTGGTCCAGTATCTGCTGCTGTGGCTTCTGGTGGGCGGGGGGATAGGACTGGCCTGGCTGCCGTGGATGGCGCTTTTTGGCCTGGCGCGCGTGGCCGTGTCGGGACTGATGGGCTTGCTGATCGTTTATGCCGTGCTCTCGTGGGTGCAGACGCGATCGCCCATCAGCGATGTGATCACCCGCCTGTGCGAGCCGTTGTTGCACCCCGTGCGCCGTGTTCTACCGCTACTGGGCGGGGTGGACCTGTCGCCGCTGGTGGTGCTGGTGTTGCTGCAGGTCGTGATGATCGTGCTGGGGCATCTGCAGGCCAGCGTCATGATGTAGCGACACTGTTCTCAATAAAAATAGCTGCTAGCGCCCGTCCAGCAAGCGCTAACAGCTATTGTTTTTGATGTCCGTGGTTCAGGCTACCGCGTCGGCCGGCAGGCGCTGCAGCATGGACAGGCATTGCGCCACGGTCTGGCGCAGTTCGCGGCGGTCGCAGATGAAGTCCACAGCGCCCTTGGTCTGCAGGAACTCCGCGCGCTGGAAACCCTCGGGCAATGTGACGCGCACGGTGGATTCGATCACGCGCGGGCCGGCAAAGCCGATCAGTGCCTTGGGCTCGGCGATCACGATATCCCCCACGAAGGCGAAGCCGGCCGACACGCCACCCATGGTAGGGTCGGTCAGCACGCTGATGTAGGGCAGGCCTTTCTTGGCCAAACGGGTGAGGGCCGCATTGGTCTTGGCCATCTGCATCAGGCTGAGCAGGCCTTCCTGCATGCGTGCGCCGCCCGTGGCGGTGAAGCAGATGAAGGGCACCTTCTGCTCGATGGCGGTTTCCACGCCGCGGACGAAGCGCTCGCCTACCACGGAACCCATGGAGCCGCCCATGAAATCGAATTCGAAGCAGGCCACCACGACGTTGATGCTCTTGACCGCGCCGCCCATCACGATGAGCGCGTCGGTCTCGCCGGTGTTCTCCAAGGCCTCCTTCAGGCGTTCGGGATACTTGCGGCTGTCCTTGAACTTGAGAGCGTCGACCGGCAGCACTTCCTGGCCGATCTCATAGCGTCCCTCGCCGTCCAGGAAGGCGTTGAGCCGCGCACGGGCACCGATGCGGTGGTGGTGGCCGCACTGGGGACAGACGTTTTCGTTGTGCTCCAGATCAGTCTTGTAGAGCACGTTCTCGCAGCTCGGGCACTTGATCCACAGGCCCTCGGGCATCTGGCGACGCTCGGTAGGGTCGGTCTGCTGGATTTTGGAGGGCAGGAGTTTTTCGAGCCAGGACATAGGTTTCCTCTGTTCAGATCGCGGCTGCGCGCGGGCCGTGGCCGGCGCGCAGGGCCGTCATTATGCGTCCAGCGCCTTGCGCACCCCGCGCAGAAAATCCACGGTGATACCGACCACTTTCTCATGGGGCTGGTCTTCGATGAGCTGGATGATGCGGCTGCCGATGACCACCGCATCGGCCACGCGGCCGATGGCCTGCGCGGTGGCAGCATCGCGAATGCCAAAGCCCACGCCGACGGGGACCTTCACATGCTCGCGGATGCGCGGCAGCATGGCCTCGACGGCGGCCGTGTCCAGCGCGCCGGAGCCGGTCACGCCCTTGAGCGAGACGTAGTAGACGTAGCCGCTGGCTACGCGAGCCACCTGCTGCATGCGTTCCGCCGTGGAGGTAGGCGCCAGCAGGAAGATCAGGTCGATGCCGTGGCCGCGCAGGTCGGCGGCGAACTGCTCGCACTCCTCGGGCGGGTAGTCCACGATCAGCACACCGTCCACGCCGGCTTCGCCCGCGTCGCGGGCGAAGGCGCCCTTGCCGTGGCGTTGCTCGTAGCGCTCCACCGGATTCGCGTAGCCCATCAGCACCACGGGCGTGGTGCTGTTGCGCAGGCGGAAGCTGCGCACCATCTCCAGCACCTGGGCCAGGCCCACGCCCAGTGCCAGGGCCTTCTCGCCCGCCTTCTGGATGACGGGGCCGTCGGCCATCGGGTCGGAAAAGGGCACGCCCAGTTCGATCACATCGGCGCCGGCCTCGACCATGCCGTGCATCAGGGCCGGTGTGATGTCGACGAAGGGAAAGCCTGCTGTGACGTAGGGGATGAGCGCCTTGCGGCCCTTGGACTGCAGCTCTGCAAAAGTGTCAGCGATGCGGCTCATGCGGCGGGTCCTCCCTTGACGGTCAACCCGCGCATGGAGGGACGGTCGTAGAAGTCCACGCCAGACAGGTCGGCCACGGTGCCGATGTCCTTGTCGCCGCGGCCGGACAGGTTCACGAGGATGGATTGCTGGGGCGTCATGGTCTTGGCGAGCTTGAGCGCGTAGGCCACGGCGTGGCTGGATTCCAGGGCCGGGATGATGCCCTCGGTGCGGCACAGGTAGTGAAAGGCTTCCAAAGCTTCCGTATCGGTGATGCCCACGTACTCGGCTCGCTTGATTTCCTGCAGCCAGGCGTGCTCGGGGCCCACTCCAGGGTAGTCCAGGCCGGCGCTGATGCTGTGCGTCTCCGTGATCTGGCCATTCTCATCTTGCAGGATGAAGGTGCGGTTGCCGTGCAGCACGCCACTGGAGCCGCGCTGCAGGCTGGCGGAATGCTTGCCGCTGTCCAGGCCTTCGCCTGCGGCTTCCACGCCGAACAGGCGGGTTTTCTCGAACGGGATGTAGGGGTGGAAGATGCCCATGGCATTGCTGCCACCGCCCACGCAGGCCACGACGGCGTCGGGTTGCTCGGCGGCGATCTTCTGTTCGGCCAGCATGATGGGCATCTGCGTGAGGCATTCCTTGCCGATCACGCTCTGGAAGTCACGCACCATCATGGGATAGGGGTGGGGGCCTGCCACGGTGCCGATGATGTAGAAGGTGTTGTCCACGTTGGCCACCCAGTCCCGCATGGCCTCGTTGAGCGCATCTTTCAGCGTCTTGCTGCCCGACTCGACGGGCACCACGGTGGCGCCCAGCAGCTTCATGCGGTAGACGTTGGGGCTTTGGCGCTTGACGTCCTCGGCGCCCATGTACACCACACACTCCAGGCCATAGCGCGCGCAGATGGTGGCGGTGGCCACGCCGTGCTGGCCGGCGCCGGTCTCGGCAATGATGCGCGGCTTGCCCATGCGCTTGGCGAGCATGGCCTGGCCGATCACGTTGTTGATCTTGTGTGCGCCGGTGTGGTTCAGGTCTTCGCGCTTGAGGTAGATCTGCGCGCCGCCCATCTCGCGGCTGGTGCGCGCCGCGTGGTAAACCGGTGAGGGGCGGCCCACGAAGTGCGCAAGCTCATAGTGGAATTCCTTGAGGAACTCCGGGTCGTTCTGGTAGCGCGCATAGGCTTCGCGCAGTTCGTTGATGGCGTGCGTCAGCGTCTCAGAGACGAAGCTGCCGCCATAGGGGCCAAAATGGCCCGAAGCATCGGGTTGGGTATATGCAGGCATTTACAAATAAGGAACTGGTGCCGCATCGGCCGCGCGTACGGCGGCGATGAAGCGGTCGATCTTGCCGGCGTCCTTGATCCCCTTCAGGGGCAGACCATCGGGGCCCGTGGCCTCCACGCCGGAACTGACATCAACGGCCAGCGCCCGGCAACGCGGGCGCACTTGCCGTATGCCATCGGTCACGTTTGCAGGCGTGAGTCCACCAGACAAAACGAGATGACAGTCGACGTTTGTTGGAAGGAGTGACCAATTGAATGCCTTGCCACCGCCGCCATAGCCCTCGACATGGGCGTCGAGCAGGATGGCGCGGGCGTGAGAGTGATCGTGGGCGTATTTTACGAGGTCGAACCGTGCCGCACCTTCGCCCAGGGGAATGCGCGCGGCGCGCAGGAAGGGAATGCGGCCCCCGTCGCTGGAGCGCAGGCAGTCCTCGGGCGTTTCGTCACCATGGAATTGTGCTGTAGCGCCCGGTACATCAGTGCAGGCAGCTATCACATCAGTAGCACGGGCATTCACGAACAACAGCACTGGCGTGACAAAGGGCGGCAGCCGCCGGGCCAGTTGCGCTGCGCGCTCTGGGGTGACGGCGCGCGGGCTCGCGGGATAGAGCACGAAGCCGACGGCGTCGGCACCGCTAGCGACGGCCGCGTCCACGTCCTGCTCGCGCGTGAGGCCGCAGATCTTGATGCGTGTGCGCGCGGTGGAGTGGACGGGGGTGCTCAGTGCTGCGGTCGGGCTGCTCATGGCAACCAATCATACGCAGCCGTGCGCGTCGGCAGGCCCCATTCCGCGCCGTATACCGGGCCCTGGAAGTACAGGCCATCGGGCGAAAAGGTAGGAGCAGCCGCGTCGCGCGACCGCGCCTCCAGCACCGTGCGCATCCATTCGGGCGGATACAGCCCCTGGCCGATGGCGACGATGCAGCCCATGATGTTGCGGATCATGTGGTGCAGGAACGCATTGCCTTCGAATTCAAAGCGCCAGTAGCAGGGGACACACCCGTGGGTGCCGGTGGACTCGCCCGCTGGCGGAGCCCGGCGTGTGATGTCGATGCGGTGCAATGTCTTCACCGGTGACTTGGCCTGGCAGGCCGAGGCGCGAAATGACGTGAAGTCATGCTCGCCCAGCAAATGCTGCACGGCCCTGTGCATGGCCTGCTCATCAAGGGCATGAAAGACCCAACCCACGCGCCCGGCATCGACGCTGGGGCGTACGGGCGATTGCAGCAATACGTAGGCGTAGCGTCGGGCCACGGCGCAGGCGCGGGAATGAAAGGCATCGGGAACGGGTTGCGCCCACTGCACGGCGATATCCGCCGGCAGGAAGGTGTTGGTACCGCGGACCCATGAAAACGGCGCACGCTGCAGTTCCGTATCGAAGTGCACCACCTGCATCAGCCCGTGCACGCCGGCGTCAGTACGCCCGGCACAGATCGTGTGCACCTCCTGCGTGGCAAAGCGGCCAAGGGCCGCTTCCAGACGGTCTTGCACCGTGTTGCCAGAGGGCTGACTCTGCCAGCCGTTGTACGCCTGGCCGTTGTAACTGACGCCCAGGGCCATCCTCATCGGATGCTCCTTTCGGAGGGCAATGGCACGTCAGCGCGGCACTGGCCGCGTGCCCACCGCCGCATGGACATCAGCCCAGTTCGGCGAGCAGTCGCTGGGCGCGGGCCTTCAGCTCACCAGACGATTCGGCGATGACCTCTTCCACCAGGGCCCGCGCGCCTTCGCTGTCGCCAATGGTGTTGAACTCTTCCGCCAGTGCGAGCTTGGTGGCCAGAGGGTCGTCCGGCAGCGCGTCGGCAGCGGAGGACGCTGCCTTGGCGGCGACCGAGGGTGCAACAGGAGCGGCCGCCGTGGGGGTGTCAAGGTCCAGCGACAGATCGCCGAGGTCGAACTCCAGGGATTCCGAGGTGGCGGCCTTCGCGTCGCGGCTGGTCAGGGGGGCGACGCCGGAGTCCATCAGGGACAAGTCATCGTCCAGGTTCAACGGAAGAGGCTCGCTTTGCACGTCGGGCTCTGTCGTCGCCTGCGGCGTCACCGCTGGCTCGTCCCAGGAGGCCTGGGGTAGTTCCAGGTCGCCCAGATCAAGGGACGGGACGGGCGCCTGGGCGGCCGGCACTATCGGCGCGGCTGCGGCGGTGTTGTTGGCTGCGGCCATGGCAAACGTGCTTGGCGCCGGGGCCGGGGCCGACGGTGCTTCGTGCAGATCGAGATCCAGATCCAGATCGAGGTCTGGCAGCACAGAGTCCGGTCCGCCCGTGGGTGCGGCGGGAGCAGTTGCTGCGCCCAGCGTGCTTGCAAAGGCCGCGGTCGATGCAGCGGCCGCTGTGGCGCTGGCGGCAACGGCAGGACGGCCACCGGGCTGGTACAGCGGATTTTCGGGGTCGAGCGTACGGCCCAGGTCGGACACGCGGGTCCAGTCGGGCCCCTGACCGTTGGTGAGCCTGAACACGTCGTTGGCGACGGACTCCAGCGCCTTGCGGTCCTGGCGCTTGGCATAAATCTCGGCCAGTTTGGCGGGGATGGAGACGCGCTCTGGATGGTGGCGCAGGGCCTCCTTGAGAATTTCCTCCGCCTGCAGGTCACGGCCGTAGGCGAGGTAGACGTCGGCTTCCGCCACCGGATCCACATCGCCACCGGCATCCAGTTGGCTGGGCGAATAGGTCATGGACGAGGAGCCGGTCGTGAGTTCGCTGTTGGCCGTGTCCACACGCTGGCCGCCACTGGCGCCGAAGAAAGAATCCGGCTGCAGGCTGCTTTCCGAGAACGAACTGTCCAGGGCACCCTGGTTGCGGCGGCTTTGGACCACGCGGTAGCCGCCATAGCCCAGCAACGCAAGTACGAGCGCCAGTGCGCCTCCTGCCAGCAGTGGGTCCTCCGTGAGGGCATCCAGGAAGCTGGGCTCTTCGTAGGGAACGGGCTGGGGGGCTGGACGCGGGGCCACGGCGGCGGGAGCGGGTGCTGCGGCAGAGGCCTGAGATGCTGCTTCGGCGGGAACAGCCGCCTCGGCGGCAGAGGCCTCGGGCGCTGGTGCGGCAGCTTCTGCCGTGGCGGTGCTCATGTCGGCGCTTGCAGCCGCGGTAGCGGGCGCGGGCAGCCCCCCGGCGGCGGGTACTGCCACCGCCGGCTGGCTGGCAGGGGCGGAAGGCGCCGTGGCTCCTGGCGCAACTGCGCCAGCGCCGGCTGGCGCGGAGGCGCCGCTGAGCTGGTTCAGGTCCGAGATGTTCTTGGACAGCTCCGCCATGCGGGCGCTGTTCTGTTCGGCCTGCTTGTCGCGGGCCATCTGCTCCTCGGTCTTCTGGGCCTGAACGCTGCCTTTGGAGAGAGTGAGCTTATCGGGGCCGGCAGCGGCGGGCTTGCTCTCGTCCACCTGGGTCTGCACAGTGCCGCGCGCGGAGCGCTCTGCGGCCGCAACCTCGGCCTTGGGAGCTGTCGCAGCCATGCGGCGGCGGAATTCATTGAAATCGCGGCTTTGCGCGGCGACGATCTTGCGAGCTTCGGTGGCGTCCGTGGCTTGCGCCTCCGTTTCGCTAGGCATCTGCAGCACTGCGCCGGAACGCAGACGATTCACATTGCTGTTGACGAACGCGTCCGGATTGGCGCGCATCATTGCTACCAGCATCTGGTCCAGCGAGACGCCAGCGGGGCGATGGGCTTCCGCGATGCGGCCGGCCGTATCCCCGGGGCGCACGCGAATCTCGTCAACGCCAGCGGACGCGGGTGGCTCTGCGGGGGTGGGACGGCCGGCAACGGCGGGTGCGGGAGGGGCTGCTGGGCGTGCGACAGGCGCGGGCGCCGCGGTGGTGGCGGGGGTGCGCGGCGCAGTTGCCGCGGCACGGGGTGACGTTACCTGAGGTGCGGCGGTCACCGCCGCCTGCGGGCGGCTCGCCGGTGGGTCGAACAGCATCGTGTAGCTACGCACGATATGACCGGAACTCCAGGTCGCATCGATAACCAAATCCACGAAGGGATCGTTGACCGGGCGGGTACTGCTCAAGCGCAGCACCATGGAGCCATTCGTGCGGCGGTGCAGTTGCACTTGCACGCTGTGCGCAGCGGGGGAATATTCCATGCCCTGGCTGCGGAAAACTTCAGGACTGGCGGTACTCACGCGCAGCGATTCGGCCTCGGCAGCAGTGATCTGGGGCAGTTCGACTTCCGCACGCAGGGGCTCGCCAAGCGCCGACTGGACATTCACGCGGCCCAGGGCGAGAGCACTTGCATCGGTGGTGTAAAGACCAGCCGAGAGGATGGCCGCGGTGGCCAGGACAGAAAATTTCCAGCGATGCATGTGTGCGACGAATGAAGAGATGGATGGTGCCGAGGGGGCGGTATTTTTCTGGTCGTGATCGAGCCGCCCAGGCGCGTGAAAATATGTAAAAAGCACCATAGCATCAATGTTTTGCACTGACAAGCTGAGGTGTCGCGCCACGTTTTATACGGTGCGGGAAGAGGCCGGGACGGCCTTATTCCTGTTGGTAATGGACAACGATCGGTAACGGGCCGTATCAATCTATGACCTCGAAAAAACGCCACCCGAAGGTGGCGTTGAATCTGCGTCAGGCGTCTAGCAGGATGCGCAGCATGCGGCGCAGCGGCTCGGCGGCGCCCCACAGCAACTGGTCGCCGATGGTGAACGCGCCCACATACTCCGGACCCATGGCCAGCTTGCGGATGCGGCCGACGGGAATGGTCATGGTGCCGGTGACGGCCACGGGAGTCAGGTCCTTCAGCGTCGCCTCACGCGTATTGGGAACCACCT
This sequence comes from Diaphorobacter sp. LR2014-1, assembly GCF_002916785.1. Lineage (NCBI taxonomy): Bacteria > Pseudomonadati > Pseudomonadota > Betaproteobacteria > Burkholderiales > Comamonadaceae > Diaphorobacter > Diaphorobacter sp. LR2014-1. The sequence continues at coordinate 154,395 of NZ_MTBE01000004.1, forward strand.
TCACCCACTCGTTGTCGGCAGCGATCATGGCTTCGATGTCGGCTACGGGCACATCCTTCTTGAGCTTGAAGGTCAGTGCTTGGCTGTGGCAGCGCATGGCGCCTACGCGCACGCAGAAACCGTCCACCGGCACTGCGGCGGTGTTGAAGCCTTCCCCCTGGCCCAGGATCTTGTTGGTCTCGGCCATGCCCTTCCACTCTTCCTTGGACATGCCGTTGCCCAGGTCCTTGTCGATCCACGGGATGAGTGAGCCGCCCAGCGGCACGCCGAAATTGGCCGTCTCCGCGCCCGACAGGCTGCGCTGCTTGGCGATGACCTTGCGGTCGATTTCCAGAATGGCGCTCTTGGGATCGTCGAGCAGGGCCTTCACCTCGGCATTCAGCGTGCCGTACTGCGTCAGCAGTTCGCGCATGTGCTGCGCGCCGCCGCCGCTGGCCGCCTGGTAGGTCTGGGTGCTCATCCACTCGACGAGCCCGGCCTTGTACAGCGCACCCACGCCCATCAGCATGCAGGACACGGTGCAGTTGCCGCCAATCCAATCCTTGCCGCCGTTCGCCAGTGCGTTCTTGATGACGGGCATGTTCACCGGGTCGAGCACGATGACCGCGTTCTTTTCCATGCGCAGGGCAGAGGCGGCGTCGATCCAGTGGCCGTTCCAGCCGGCCGCGCGCAGCTTGGGGTACACCTCGTTGGTGTAGTCGCCGCCCTGTGCGGTGAGGATGATGTCGCAGCGCTTGAGCTGTTCGATGTCGAACGCGTCCTGCAGCGTGGTCTCGTTCTTGGCCTGGGCGGGCGCCTTGCCGCCTGCGTTCGAGGTGGAGAAGAACAGGGGCTCGATCAGATCGAAGTCCTTTTCCTGCGCCATGCGGTCCATCAGGACCGAGCCGACCATGCCGCGCCAGCCGACCAAACCTACCAACTTGCTCATTTCATCGCCCTTTCAAAGTAAAAAACAGTACGCACGCGACCGGTGGCTGCTTTCTTCCGCCCCCGGCTCGTCTAGGCCAGGGAGGGCGCACGACGATGCCGGAGCTGGATCAGCCCGTAATGGTCGTGGTTTTGGTGATTGCGCGCGCAGCCTTGCGTGCCTTGGCGGCAGAGGCGGTGTTCAGGGCGAACGGGCGGGCGGCAAACATAGCTGGGCATTGTAGCGGAACCCATGCGGGCCATGGCTGGACATGCCGCCGCCATCGCCGCTGCGCTGCGGTCAGCCCCGCTGGATGGACACCCCGCCATCCACCAGCATGGCTGTCCCGGTGACGAACGATGCCGCGTCGGACGCCAGGTACAACGCGGCCTGGGCAATTTCCCGGGGCTGCGCCAGGCGCTTGAGTGCATGCAGTTGGGCGACCAGGGCCAGCGCCTCGGGTGTTCCGTTCATCGCGCGCGCCATGGGGGTGAGGGTACCGCCGGGCAGCAAGGCATTCACACGGATGGCCTTCGCTCCGAACTCCGTGGCCAGTGCCTGGGTCAGGCCGATCAGGCCGGCCTTGCTCGCGGCATACGCGGCCGTGCCCGCAAATGCGGCGGTATACCCCACGAAGGTGGAGGTGAGGATGATCGAGCCACCTCCGCGCGCCAGCATTGCGGGAATCTGGTGCTTGGCGCCCAGGAAGGCACTGGTGAGGTTGGTCTCCAGGGTGTCGCGCCAATCGCTCGACTGCACGTCCGGCGTGGGTTGCAGCGGCCCCATGGTGCCCGCATTGTTGAAGGCGATATCGAGGCCGCCAAAACGCTCCACGGCAGTGGCGACGAGCGCTTGTGCGTAGGCCTCGTCGCGCACGTCGCCGGCCACTGCCGCAGCCGACCCTCCCTGCTGAGTGATGGCAGCGACGAGTTGGTCAAGCTCCGCTTGGCGCCGTGCGCCCACGACGACGGCCGCGCCGACCTCCGCGAAAAGCAGGGCCGCTGCGCGGCCGATGCCGGAACTGGCGCCGGTGACGATGGCGACGCGATGGGAGAGGGACGGTTGGGACATGGGACGCTCCTTCGGGTTGGGTGAAGGAAGAGTCTCCCGGCCCGTGGGCGATGCGTCTGGCCGGATCCGGACTTGCGATGCCGCTTGTGCCGCTGGTGCTGCTTGCGCGCCACGAAAAAGCGGCCCCGAAGGGCCGCTGTCGCGTTGTGCGGGAGGCCGCTCGTCAGGCAGCGAGGGCCTTCACCACGGCATCGCCCATCTGTGCCGTGCCCACCTTGGTGGTGCCGTCGCTGTAGATGTCAGGCGTGCGCAGGCCTTGGGCCAGCACCTGCTGCACCGCGGCTTCGATGCGGCGCGCGGCTTCTTCCTGGTTCAGGCTGAAGCGCAGCATCATGGCAGCGCTGAGGATGGTGGCCAGGGGGTTGGCCACGCCCTTGCCGGCGATATCGGGGGCGCTGCCGTGGCTGGGCTCGTACAGGCCTTGCTTCTTGTCGTTCAGGCTGGCCGAGGGCAGCATGCCGATGGAGCCGGTGAGCATGGAGGCTTCGTCGGAGAGGATGTCGCCGAACATGTTGCCGGTGACGATCACGTCGAACGCCTTGGGCGCTTTCACCAGCTGCATGGCCGCGTTGTCCACGTACATGTGCTGCAGCTCCACGTCGGGATAGTCCTTGTGCACCTCGGTCACGACGTCCTTCCAGAACTGGAAGGTTTCCAGCACGTTGGCCTTGTCCACGCTGGTCACCTTCTTGTTGCGCTTGCGCGCGGCCTCGAACGCGACGCGGGCGATGCGCTCGATCTCGGGCTTGCTGTAGCGCATGGTGTCGAATGCTTCCTCGGCGCCGGGGAAGTGGCCGTCGGCGGCGGTGCGACGCCCGCGCGGCTGGCCGAAGTAGATGTCGCCGGTCAGCTCGCGGATGATGAGGATGTCCAGGCCGGCCACCAGCTCGGGCTTGAGGCTGGACGCATGCGTGAGCTGCTCGTAGCAGATCGCGGGACGGAAGTTGGCGAACAGGCCCAGGTGCTTGCGCAGGCCCAGGATGGCCTGCTCGGGGCGCAGCGGGCGCGCCAACGTGTCGTACTTCCAGTCGCCCACGGCGCCGAACAGGATGGCGTCGGCACTCTTGGCGAGATTCAACGTGGACTCCGGCAGCGGGTGGCCCGCGGCCTCGTAAGCGGCGCCGCCCACGGGTGCCGTCTCCATCTCCAGCTTCAGGTCCAGGGCTTCGAGCACCTTGACGGCCTCGGCGACGATCTCGGGGCCAATGCCGTCACCCGGCAGAACTGCGATTTTCATGGTCATTCACTTCTGTTTTGATAGCTGTCAGCGCTTGATGGATAAGCGCCAGAGGCTGTTTTTGCTTGTAATCAATCGGTCAGGGCCGGTGGTGGGTCACGCGGCCATGGTGTGGCTCAGCCACGGCTTGCTGGCCAGGCGTGCGGCTTCGAACGCGCGGATCTTGTCGGCATGGCGCAGCGTCAGGCCGATGTCGTCAAACCCGTTGAGCAAGCAGTACTTGCGAAACGGCACCACGTCGAAGGGGATCTCCTCGCCCTGGGGACGCACCACCACCTGGCGCTCCAGGTCCACGGTGAGTTGGTAGCCGGGGAAGGCGGCCGCTTCGTTGAACAGCTGGTCCACCGTGGCTTCGGGCAGCACGATGGGCAGCAGGCCGTTCTTGAAGCAGTTGTTGAAGAAGATGTCGGCAAAGCTCGGCGCGATGATGGCGCGAAAACCGTATTGGTCCAGCGCCCAGGGCGCGTGCTCGCGGCTGGAGCCGCAGCCGAAGTTCTTGCGCGCCAGCAGGATGCTCGCGCCCTGGTAGCGCGGCTGGTTCAGCACGAAGTCGGGGTTGGGCTTGCGCTGGGATTCGGGCACGCCCGGCTCTCCCTTGTCGAGGTAGCGCCACTCGTCGAACAGGTTGGGGCCGAAGCCCGTCTTCTTGATCGACTTGAGGAACTGCTTGGGGATGATGGCGTCGGTATCGACGTTCTCGCGGTCCATGGGGGCGACGAGGCCCTTGTGGAGGGTGAATTTCTGCATGGTGGTGTGTCCGGAAAGAAGTGGCGTTGGGGCCCGCGGGCTTACTGGCCGTTGGTCCAGGTGCCGGCCTTGATCTGTGCGCTGGAGGTTTCGCAGGCCTTGCGCTTGTCCTGCAGCGCATCGGCGGTCAGGTTGTAGTAGTAGGCATCCACGGGCTGACCCATCAGCCCCTTGCAGGCGCCGCTGGCCGGGCGCGGGCACTGCGGCAGGTAGCTCACCTTGCCGGGCTTGCCGCCCAGTTGGGCGGACATCTGCGCCAGGCCGCCGCAGCTGCCCTTGATCTGGTCGTCGGGCACGCCGGCGGCGAATTCCATGCAGTCCTTGACCTGCGTGGTCTTGCCACTGAAGGTGATGCTGCCTTCGATGACGCAGGCGCGGTTGGCGGCCCACGACAGGGCGGGGCTGGCCAGCAGCAGCGTGGTGGCGAGGCAGGCGAGGGCTTTCTTCATGCGGAGCTCCTGGGATGGCGGTGTGGAGGGGCCTACTTGGCGGCGCGTTCGATGGCGCTGCCGGCGCGCTGCACGTCCTGGCCCATGCCCTTGACGGTGTTGCAGCCGGCCAGCACGAAGGCCAGCGCGAGCAGGGCGGCGAGAGACTTGTTCATGGTGGGAGGCTCCTTAAGCGAACTGGCGGATGTCCACGAAGTGGCCATGGATGGCGGCGGCCGCGGCCATGGCGGGGCTCACGAGGTGCGTGCGCCCGCCCGCGCCCTGGCGGCCTTCGAAGTTGCGGTTGGACGTGGAAGCGCAGCGCTCGCCGGGCTCCAGGCGGTCGGCATTCATGGCCAGGCACATGGAGCAACCGGGCTCGCGCCATTCAAAGCCCGCGGCCTTGAAAATCGCATCCAGCCCCTCGCGTTCGGCCTGTTCCTTCACCAGGCCCGAGCCAGGTACCACCATGGCCAGCTTGATGTTCTTGGCGACCTTCTGGCCGAGCTTCTTCACCACGGCGGCGGCTTCGCGCATATCCTCGATGCGGCTGTTGGTGCACGAGCCGATGAACACCTTGTCCACGAAGATGTCATCCATCGGCTTGCCGGGCTGCAGACCCATGTAGGTCAGCGCACGTTCGATGGCGCCGCGCTTGGACGGGTCCTTCTCATTGTCCGGGTCGGGCACCACGGCGTCGATGCCCAGCACCATCTCGGGGCTGGTGCCCCAGGTGACCTGCGGCACGATCTCGGCGGCGTTCAACTCCACCACCGCGTCGAACTTGGCGTCCGCGTCCGAGTGCAGCGTCTTCCAGTACGCCACGGCCTGGTCCCACTCCACGCCCGTGGGTGCGAGCGGGCGGCCCTTCACGTAGTTGATCGTCTTGTCGTCCACCGCCACCAGGCCCGCGCGCGCGCCGGCTTCGATGGCCATGTTGCACACGGTCATGCGGCCTTCCATGCTCAGGTCGCGGATGGCTTCACCGGCAAATTCAATCGTGTAACCCGTGCCGCCGGCGGTGCCGATCCTGCCGATGATGGCCAGCACGATGTCCTTGGCCGTGATGCCAGGGGCGACCTTGCCATTCACTTGGACCAGCATGTTCTTGGCCTTCTTGGCCAGCAGGGTCTGCGTGGCCATCACGTGCTCCACCTCGCTGGTGCCGATGCCGTGGGCCAGCGCGCCGAACGCGCCGTGGGTGCTGGTGTGGCTGTCGCCGCAGACCACGGTCATGCCCGGGAGGGTGGCGCCGTTCTCGGGGCCGATCACGTGCACGATGCCCTGGCGCTTGGACAGGAACGGGAAGAACGCCGCCGCACCGGACTCCTGGATGTTCTTGTCCAGCGTGACGATCTGCTCCTTGCTGATCGGGTCGGCAATGCCGTCGTAGCCGCGCTCCCAACCGGTGGTGGGGGTGTTGTGGTCGGCCGTGGCCACGATGGAGCTCACGCGCCAGACCTTGCGGCCCGCCTCGCGCAGACCCTCGAAGGCCTGCGGGCTGGTCACCTCATGCACCAGGTGGCGGTCGATGTAGAGCACGGCGGTGCCGTCCTCTTCCGTGTGGACGACGTGCTCGTCGAAGATCTTGTCGTACAGGGTGCGTCCCATGGCAGTCTCGTTTCTTGGGTTCAGTGGGGTGGTGAGAATTCTAGGTGGGGGTGTCGCCGTCCTCGGCGGGCGTCGCGGCAGGCGCGGGCGCCAGGTGTTCGACCAGCAGCCGTGCCGTGACGGGCAGGGCCTCGAAGTCGCGCGCCACCAGGCGCAGCGCGCGCCGGGCCCAGGGTTCGTCCAGCGGCACGGCCGCCAGTTGCCCCACGCCGCGCATCAGCGAAAACGCCCGGTCGGGCAGCAGGCCCACGCCCAGGCCGTTGTCGATCATGCGGCACATCGCGTCCAGGCTGGTGACCTGGATGCGCTGGCGCAGCGGGCGCGCGGCCTGCGCGGCGGCCTGGCGCATGGCCAGGCTGATGCTGCTGCCCGCGTGCAGCCCGACGATGTCCCAGTCCAGCACTTCCTCAAAGCGGATCGATGCGTGGGTCGACAGGGCGTGCGTCTGGGGCACGACCAGCACCAGCCGGTCGCTGCGGTAGGGGCGGCTTTGCAGGCCTTCGTGGGCGGCCGTGGCGGGCACGTTGCAGATCCCCAGATCCGCCGCGCCTTCGTGCACGGCCTGCAGCACGTCGGGCGAGAGGTGCTCCTGCAGATCGATCTTGATCTGGCTGTGTGCCTGGGCAAACGCGCCCAGGTCCTCGGGCAGGAACTGCACGATGGCCGAGATGTTGGCGTGCATGCGCACATGGCCGCGCACGCCGTCGGCGTACTCGGAAAGCTCACCCTGCATGCGCTCCAGCCCGAACAGCACGTTGCGCGCGTGGTGCAGCAGGCTTTCGCCGGCGGGGGTCAGCGTCACGCCGCGGCTGTGGCGGTACAGCAGGGCCGTGTCGACCGCAGCCTCCAGGTCGGACAGGCGCTTGCTCACCGCCGAGGCGGCGATGAACTCCCGCTCGGCCGCGCGGCCGATGCTGCCCAGTTCGCAGACGGCCACGAACAGTTGCAGCGAGGTGAGGTCAATGCGGCGCGCAAAGCTGCGCTCTGAGCTTTTCATCGGGGGGGGTGGAGCGACTTCTCGTTTGACGAGGTGAGTCCCCTATTTTCCCCTGTATATCTGCCGGTTGTCATCGCGATACGCGATGGCTCACATGCCGCTGGATGGGGTGTAGCGGCGGATTTGCTATGAAAAATATAGCCTCCAGCGCTCATCAGATAAGCGCTGGAGGCTGTTTTGGCTCTTGTTTAGAGCGTCACGCTGTCGCCATGCTCGGGAACCTCCACGGGGCAGCCCAACGCGTGGTCGATGCGCTGGCGCAGCATGTCGGCCGCAGCCATCTCCCCGTGCACCACATACACCTGCCGGGGTGTGGAGGGCATGGAGCGCAGCCAGGCCACCAATTGGTCGCCATCGGCGTGGGCCGAGGCCGTTGCCAATTGCACCACCTCGGCGCGGATGGCCACGTCGCGCCCGTGGATGCGGATGGTTTTTTCGCCCGCGGCGATGCGGGCGCCGCGCGTGCCGCCCGCCTGGTGCCCGGTGAGGATGATCATGTTGCGATGGTCGCCCGCGTGCAGCGCCAAATGGTGCAGCACGCGCCCGCCGGTGGCCATGCCGCTGGCCGACAGGATCACGCGCGGCCCGTGCAGGCGGGCCAGCGCCTTGGATTCGTCAACGCTGTGCACCAGCGTCGTGCCGCGCGCCATGGCGTGCAGTTCGGATCGGTTGATCCGGGTCTCGCTCAGGTGGTTCTGGAACAGCTCCGTGGCGCTCACGGCCATGGGGCTGTCCAGGTACACGCGCAGTCCGGAAGGCACTTCGCCGCGGGCCTTCAACTGGGCGATGGCGTACATCACCGTCTGCGCGCGCCCCACGGCGAATACCGGCACCACCGCCACGCCGCCACGCGCGGCCAAGCGTGCCAGCGCGGGCCCCAGCTCGTCCAGCACCGTGCCGGGCGGGTGGCTGCGGTCGCCGTAGGTGGACTCGATGAGCACGGTGTCAGCCGCGGGCGGCGCGTCGGGCGCATGCATCAGCAGGTCGTCCGGGCGGCCCAGGTCGCCAGAGAACAGGATGCGCCTCCCTCCCACCTCCAGCAGCACGCTGGCCGCACCCAGGATGTGGCCTGCGTTCTGGAAGGTGGCGCGCCAGCCGCGGATGGGCTCGAAGGTCTGGTGCGTGGGCTGCACTTGCAGCAGCGACAGGCAGTGCTGCGCGTCCAGGCGCGTGTACAGCGGCAGGGCGGGTTCGTGCTTGCTGAGCTTGTGCCGGTTGAGGAAAGCCGCGTCTTCTTCCTGCAGATGGCCGCTGTCGGGCAGCAGGATGGCGCATAGATCGCGCGTGCCGGCCGTGCAGAACACCGGCCCGCCAAAGCCGTCCTTGGCCAGCAGCGGCAGGTAGCCCGAGTGGTCCAGGTGGGCATGGGTGAGCAGCACGGCGTCAATGTCCTGCGGTGCCACCGGCAGCGGGTTCCAGTTGCGCAGGCGCAGCGGCTTGTAGCCCTGGAACAGGCCGCAGTCCACGAGCAGCGCCTGGCCGCCGTGGCGTACGAGGTATTTGGAGCCGGTGACGGTGCCGGCCCCGCCGAGGAAAGTGATGCTGACGGACATGGAATGGCTTTGTGAAGTGACGACCGTCAGCGTAGCAGACGGCGCTACGCGGGTGTTTGATGCAAACGCACCCGCAACGTGGCGTAGCCGGCGTCCGGGGCTGTGGCCCGCGTAGGCGCATGGCCTGCGGGCAGTGCGATGGCGCTGGTGCGCGCCAGCAACTCCTCCATCAGCACCCGCAGTTCCAGCCGCGCCAACGGCGCGCCGGGGCAGACGTGGATGCCTGCGCCATACAGCAGGTTGAGCGCGGGATCGCGGTCCATGCGGAACTCATCCGGGTCGCCGAACACGCGCGGGTCGCGGTTGGCGGCGATCCAGTGGATGGACAGGCGCTCGCCCATCGGCACGGGGCAGCCGCCCAGCGTCACGTCGCGGGTGGTGATGCGGCGGTTGGCCACGAGCGGGCCGTCGATGCGCAGCACCTCGTCGATGGCCGTGGGCAAGAGGCCGGGCTGCGTGCGCAGGCGTTGCTGCCAGTCGGGGTGGCTCGCCAGCCAGTGCAGCAGGATGCCGATGGAGGCGGCAATCGTGCCGACCTCGCCCACCGTCCAGTTGCGCAGCACGCTGGCAAGCTCGCGCAGGTCCAGCAGGCGGCCCTCCACACGGGTGTGCATCAGTTCGCTGGTGATGTCCTGCGTGGGCGGCGCCTCCAGGCGGGCCTGGCGCACGCGCCCGACCAGGTCTTCGAACTCCTGCGCAACGGCCGAGGTCTGCGTGCGGTCGCCCGAGCGGGTGGCGGCCTGGCTGCGGCGCAGCCAGCCGAGCAGCTCGTCTTGCAGCAGCGTGGGCCAGCCGAGGAACGCGGACTGCACGCGCACCGCGAAGGGCAGGGCGAACTCGTGGGTGATCTCCAGCTCGCCGCCCAGGGCCAGGGCCTCCTGCACCGTGGCGGCCGACAGCGCGCGGCACACGGGCTCGAAGTGCGCCATGCGCTCGGGGGCGAAGAACGGGTCGAGCGCGAGGCGGTACTGCGTGTGCAGGGGCTGGTCGTAGCCGTTGGGCACGGCCGGGTGGGCCGACACCGCACTGCTGAAGGTGGCATGGTCGCCGAGCACCTGCATGACCTCGGCGTGGCGCAGCACGGACCAGTGCTGCGCGTCGCTGTGCGCCAGCGGGCAGCGCTCGCGCAGCTGGTCGTAGGCGGCGCGCTGGTCGCGCAGGACTTCGGGGGCTTGCGGGTCCCAGCGGGGCGGTGTCGTGGTCATGGCAGTCTCCTTGGAAGGCTTCCTGCGGCTTCGCCCACCCGGCGAGGCGATCGCAGTCGGGTTCTACAGTCCCAGCGCGTCGGCCAGCGCGTTCATGCGCTGGCTCACGCCGACATCCATGGCCATGGGGCGGCCCCATTCGCGCTGGGTCTCCCCGGGCCATTTGTTGGTGGCGTCCAGTCCCATCTTGCTGCCCAGGCCTGCCACGGGCGAGGCGAAGTCCAGGTAGTCGATGGGCGTGTGCTCGATCAACAGGGTGTCGCGCGCCGGGTCCATGCGTGTGGTCAGGGCCCAGATGACTTCCTTCCAGTCGCGCGCGTCCACGTCCTCGTCCACCACCACGATGAACTTGGTGTAGAGGAACTGGCGCAGGTGGCTCCACACGCCCATCATCACGCGCCGTGCATGGCCCGCATAGGCCTTGCGGATGCGCACTACCGCCATGCGATAGCTGCAGGCCTCGGGCGGCAGGTAGAAGTCGATGATCTCCGGGAAGGCGCGCTGCAGCAGCGGCACGAACAGCTCGTTCAGCGCCAGGCCCAGCATGGCCGGCTCGTCGGGCGGCTTGCCGGTGTAGGTGCTGTGGTACAGGGCGTCCTGGCGCTGCGTGATGCGCTCGACGGTGAACACGGGGAACTCGGCGCACTCGTTGTAGTAGCCGGTGTGGTCGCCGTAGGGGCCTTCCAGCGCGTGCTGCCAGCCGCTCTTGTGGTTGGCATCGGGATGGATGTGGCCTTCCAGCACGATCTCGGCGCTGGCCGGTACCGACAGCGGCACGCCCAAAGCGGGCGCCACCTCGGTGCGCGCGCCGCGCAGCAGGCCGGCGAACTGGTATTCCGACAGCGTGTCGGGCACGGGCGTGACGGCGCCCAGGATGGTGGCCGGGTCGGCCCCGATGGCCACGGCCACCGGGTAGGGCTGGCCGGGGTTGAGCCGGCAGTGGTCGGCAAAGTCCAGCGCACCGCCGCGGTGCGACAGCCAGCGCATGATGAGCTGGTTTTTGCCCAGCAGCTGCTGGCGGTATATCCCTAAGTTCTGGCGTGCCTTGCGCGGCCCGCGCGTGATGGTGAGGCCCCAGGTGACCAATGGCGCCACGTCGCCAGGCCAGCAGTGCTGGATGGGCAGGCGGGTCAGGTCGACGTCGCTGCCCTCCCACACCACCTCCTGGCAGGGCGGGCGGCGCACGGTGGCCGGGGCCATGCTCCACAGCGTCTTGAGCAGGTCGCGCTTGCCCCACAGGTCCTTCATGCCGCGCGGCGGCTCGGGCTCCTTGAGCTGTGCCAGCACCTCGCCGAAGGCGCGGATCTCCGGCAGCCCCGCCACGCCCAGTGCGCGGGCCACGCGCCCGGGCGTGCCGAACAGGTTGGCGAGCACCGGCATGGCATGGCCCGTGGGGTGCTCGAACAGCAATGCGGGGCCGCCCGCGCGCAGTACGCGATCGGCCAGCGCGGTCATTTCCAGGTGAGGGGATACGGGCTCGGCAATGCGGCGCAATTCGCCCGCGGCCTCCAGCTGGGCCATGAAGTCGCGCAGGTCGCGGTAATGCATTCTTTGAATGAAATCAGGCTCCAGCGCTTATCCAACAAGCGCTAGCAGCTATTGTTTCAGGAGTCCAACGGCAGACCCTGCCATTGCGGCGCCAGGGCGTGCTCCAGCCCCAGCAGGTCCAGCACGCGGGCCACGCTGTGGTCCACGATCTCGCCCACGCTGGTGGGGCGCTGGTAGAACGCGGGCATGGGCGGGCACACGATGCCGCCCATCTCGGTCACCGTCGCCATGTTGCGCAGGTGCACCAGGTGCAGAGGGGATTCGCGCACCATCAGCACCAGGCGGCGCCGCTCCTTGAGCACCACGTCGGCCGCGCGCGTGAGCAGATTGTCCGCCAGGCCGTGGGCCACGGCCGCCAGCGTGCGCATGGAGCAGGGCGCCACCACCATGCCGTGCGCGGCGAACGAGCCGCTGGCAATGCTCGCGCCCACGTTGGCGAGGTCGTGCACCACGTCCGCCAGCGCCTCGACGCTGGCGCGGTCCATGTCCAGCTCGTGGCGCAGGTTGCGCCAGCCGGCGTCGGAGACGACCAGGTGCGATTCCACGTTGGGCATGTCCTGCAGCGCCTGCAGCAGGCGTGCGCCATACACGGCGCCGCTGGCGCCCGAGATGCCCACGATCACGCGGCGGGGCGGCTGGCTCATGCGGCGGCCTTGGAGCGCAGGGGGTGGTCGTGCAGGTCGGCCTGGATGCGCGCCAGCACCTGGGCGGCCTCGGCCGGGTCGAAGTCCTGGTGGTTGCGCTTCTTCACGCCGTACTCATGCAACTGGAAGTGGCGTGCCGGCGTAATGCCGTGGCGCGCCAGGCTGCTTTTCACGCACACCAGGGGGCAGCCGTCGAGCGCGATGATGGGACGGCCCGAGCGCGCCAGCTTGACCAGCTTGGGCACGTCGCCCCCCACGCCAGCGATGCACGACATCTCCGCCACGCCCTCACGGTCCAGCCGCACGGCGACATGGTTGGCCAGCTGCGCGGCGCTGGAGCAGCCGGAGCAGGAATAGACCAGCGGGTGGACATCGCAAGGGGCAGGTTCCGTCACGAACGACCTCCAAAGAAGGGCGCAAGAGGCGGCAATTGTTGCGCAAGCTGCGGGGCCCAGCGCGAGAGCACGGCGCGCGGCGCCCAGTGGCGCGGGTCGAGCACGGGCAGGTCGATGGCGTCCAGCGCGTTCTTGACCACCAGGCCCAGCTCGGTGTCGCCCTCCATCACCAGGCGGCGGTTGAAGAACAGCGTGTCCGGGTCCTGGCGGCGTTGCGCCAGCAGCACGAAGTCCTGCGCATTGGCGCTGATCGCGAGGTCCGGGTTGGCCTGCGGCGCGCTGGGCGCAAAGCGCTGGCCGTTCCAGGTGAAGTCGAAGGCCACGCGCGCGTCGCGCACGCGGATGGACAGGCGCTTGTCCTTGAGCAGGTCCTTCACGTCCTGCGGCAGGTGGCGCGACAGGGCCAGGTTGATGGCCGTAACCAGCAGGACCGAGCCCGGATAGGCGGGCAGACGCGAGAGCACGGCGCCCACGGGGCGCGGCAGGGTGAACGGTGCGGGTGGGGTAGCGGTCATGGCTTGAAGGAGTAAGTGCGGTGGCTCAGGATGTCACGGCGGGCTGCACCAGATCCAGCCCGGGCTTGCCGTGCCAGTAACCGTTGCAGGGGGCCTCGGGCATCAGGGGGCGCATGCGGTCAAGGGCACCTGCATCGGGTTGGGGCGCCTTGCGGGCCGCGTCGAAGGCGGCGATGACCTCTGCCATGTGCTGCGATTGGGGGGACAGGCGCAGCAGTTCCACGCCCAGCGCGCGCAGCGCAGGTACGTCCTGGATGAGGTTGTGCACGCGCGCCGACTGGGTCTGGATGCCGTTGAGCACCAGGAAGCCCTCGCCTTCGCGGGTGGCCAGCAGCTGGCCGTCCGGGTGCTCGATGCAGCGAAAACCGCAGTCGTCCTTGGGCAGGTTGTGGTGGCGTGCCGTGAAGCAGCGCGCCGAGAACGCCAAGGGCATGCGGCCGTAGGCGAAGACTTCGGTCTCCAGCCCCGCGGGCTTGTGCTGCTGCAGCACGGCCAGGTCGGCCTGGCGCATCTCCAATGGCATGACCCAGCGGCTGGCGCCCAGGCCGACCATCCAGTTCAGCGAATCGGCATTGAACAGGTTGAGCTGGGGGCCGGCGACGAAGGCGCGCTTGCCTGCGAGCTGGTGCACGGCGCCCATGTCGTTCGCCTCGATGAGGAATTCCTCGTCCTGGGCGATCTTGTGCATGGCAGATACGTCGGAGGTGGACTCCAGCAGCACCATGGTGGAGAGCACCGCCTGCTTGCCGGCGTCGCGCAGCATGCGTGCGATGTCGATCCAGTCGCTCTGGCGCAGCTCGCGGCGGCGCGAGCACACGGCTTCGCCAAGGTAGACGACGTCCACCGGCGTCTCGGCCATGGCCTGGTAAAAATCAAAAACGGTATCGCGCGGCCAGTAGTACTGCAGCGGGCCCAGGGCTAGTTTCATCTTGATGCTCTCAGTTCTTCAGGGGGCCAAGCGCAGTCCCCGCCGCATAAATCGGCGTGACCCAGGCCCAGGCTGCCAGGCAACGGCACAGGGGTGTTCTTCGCACTTCATTTCCAGGGGCGGTGGTAGGCGCCCAGCGTGTGCTGCTGGCCCTCGGCCACCTGGTCCAGGCTGGCCATCCAGGCGGTCTTGGGGCTGTACAGGTGGCCTTGCGCCATGCAGTGGTCGATGGCCTCGCGCCAGACCTTGGTCACCTGGGCCACGTACGCGGGGCTGCGCTGACGGCCCTCGATCTTGAAGGCACGCACGCCCATCTTCACAAGCTTGGGCAGCAGTTCCAGCGTGTTGAGGCTGGTGGGTTCCTCCAGCGCGTAGTAGTTGCTCTCGTCGCCCACGTCGAAGCGGCCCTTGCACAGCGTGGGGTAGCCGGCGTTCTCGCCGTTGCCGTAGCGGTCGATGAGCACGCCATTCAGGCGCGACTCCAGGCCCTTGGGCGTTTCCTGCCAGCGCACGAACTTCGCGGGTGAGCACACGCCGTGCGTGTTGGGCGACTCACCGGTGGCATAGGACGACAGCGCGCAGCGCCCTTCGACCATCACGCACAGGCTGCCGAAGGCGAACACCTCGATCTCCACCGGCGTGCGGTCAATCACCTGGCGCACCTGCTCCAGCGAGAGCACGCGCGGCAGCACGGCGCGCTGGATGCCGAACTGCTGGTGGTAGAAGTTGATGGCGTCGTGGTTGGTGGCCGAGCCCTGCACCGACAGGTGCAACCGCAGCTGCGGATGGTGGCGCATGGCGTATTGCATGAGGCCGGGATCGGCCATGATCACGGCGTCGATCCCCCAGGCGGCCGCGCGGTCCAGGGCGGCGCGCCAGGGGGCGGGGTTGGCGGCCTGCGGGTAGGTGTTGAGTGCCAGCAGCACCTTGCGCCCGCGCGCATGGGCGTAGGCAATGCCGTTCTGGATGGCCGCCTCGTCAAAGTTCAGACCCGCGAAATTGCGTGCATTCGTCGCGTCGCGCAGTCCGAGGTAGACGCAGTCGGCTCCGCCGTCAACGGCCGCCTTGAGTGCAGGCAGGCTGCCGGCGGGGCAGACCAGTTCGGGTGCGGAAGGGATGTCGGGGGAAGTCGGTTGGCGGGCTGGGTCGGTCACGGGGGCGCTCTTTCGGCTGGCTTGTGCGCGGATCGTCTGATCCTGCGCAGGCTGCGTACCTTAGGTCGCGGTGAATACCCATAACCTGATTTTTGTCAACGATGGGCCGGTCGTTCCTGAATAAACAGATCGGGATTGACCAAAGCCCAGGCAAAAAAAGGCCCGCTGTCCGCGGGCCTTGTCCAGGGGGTCAGCTGAAGAAGCTCTTGAGCCGGTCGGTCCAGCTCTCGGTGGACGGCGAATGCTTGGCGCCGCCCTTCTTGAGCGACTCGTCCAGTTCCTTGAGCAGCTTGCGCTGGTGCTCGGTGAGCTTGACCGGGGTTTCCACGATGATGTGGCAGTACAGATCGCCGGGGTAGCTGGCGCGCACCCCCTTGATGCCCTTGCCCCGCAGGCGAAACTGTTTGCCGGCCTGTGTGCCTTCGGGGATATCGATGGCCGCCTTGCCCTGCAGCGTGGGCACCTCGATCTCTCCACCCAGCGCCGCGGTGATGAAGCTCACCGGAACCTGGCAGTGCAGATCGTCGCCGTCGCGCTCGAAGATGTCGTGCTTCCTGATGCGGATCTCGATGTACAGGTCGCCCGGCGGTCCGCCATTGGTGCCCGGTTCCCCGTTGCCGGTGGAGCGGATGCGCATGCCGTCGTCGATGCCGGCGGGGATCTTCACCTCCAGCGTCTTTTGTTTCTTGACCCGGCCCTGGCCGTGGCAGGCCGTGCAGGGCTCGGGAATGATCTTGCCCGTGCCGCGGCAGTGGGGGCAGGTCTGCTGCACGCTGAAGAAACCCTGGCGCATCTGCACCGTGCCAGAGCCCTGGCAGGTGCCGCAGGTCTTGGCGCTGGTGCCGGGTTTGGCGCCGCTGCCGTGGCAGGTCTCGCAGCTTTCCCAACTGGGAATGCGGATCTGCGCCTCCTTGCCCTTGGCAGCCTCTTCGAGCGTGACGTCCATGGCGTAGGACAGGTCGTTGCCGCGGTACACCTGCCGGCCGCCGCGCCCGCGCGCGCCGCCGAACATGTCGCCGAAGATGTCTCCGAAGGCTTCGGCAAAGCCACCAAAGCCCTCGGCGCCACCCATGCCGCCACGCATGTTGGGGTCTACGCCCGCGTGGCCGTACTGGTCGTAGGCGGCGCGTTTCTGTGCGTCGGACAGGATCTCGTAGGCCTCCTTGGCCTCCTTGAACTTCTCCTCGGCGGGCTTGGCAGCGTCACCCTGGTTGCGGTCAGGGTGGTACTTCATGGCGAGCTTGCGATAGGCTTTCTTGAGCTCGTCGTCCGAGGCGTTCTTGGGAACGCCAAGGACCTCGTAAAAATCTCTCTTGGACATGGGCAATCTTCAGGCCGGTTGGGAGCACGAACGCCGCGCGAACCCCGGCTGGCGGGGCCCGACGCGGCGGCTAGGCACGGGATGCGCTGGCGCGATCAGCCCTTCTTGACTTCCTTGACCTCGGCATCCACCACGTTGTCGTCCTGCGCGGCGGCGCCGGCGGAGCCACTGGCGGCAGCTTGCGCACCGGCAGCCTCGGCCCCTTGAGCGGCCTGCGCATCGCCGTACATCTTCTCGCCGAGCTTCTGGCTGGCAGCCATCAGTGCGGTGGTCTTCTCGTCGATGGCGGCCTTGTCCTCGGTCTTGAGGGCAGCTTCCAGGTCCTTCACGGCGGCCTCGATCTTTTCCTTCTCACCGGCGTCCAGCTTGTCGCCGTGCTCGGACAGGCTCTTGTTCACCGTGTGCACGGCGGCCTCACCCTGGTTGCGGGCCTGCACCAGCTCCAGCTTCTTCTTGTCGTCGGCGGCGTTGAGCTCGGCGTCCTTCACCATCTTCTGGATCTCGTCCTCGGACAGGCCGGAGTTGGCCTTGATGGTGATCTTGTTCTCCTTGCCCGTGCCCTTGTCCTTGGCGCCCACGTGCAGGATGCCGTTGGCGTCGATGTCAAAGGTCACTTCGATCTGGGGCGTGCCGCGCGACGCCGGGGGAATGCCTTCCAGGTTGAACTCGCCCAGCAGCTTGTTGGCGCTGGCAATCTCGCGCTCGCCCTGGAACACCTTGATCGTCACGGCGGGCTGGTTGTCCTCGGCCGTCGAGAAGGTCTGCGCGAACTTTGTCGGGATCGTGGTGTTCTTCGTGATCATCTTGGTCATCACGCCGCCCAGGGTCTCGATGCCCAGCGACAGCGGCGTCACGTCCAGCAGCAGCACGTCCTTGCGGTCGCCCGACAGCACCTGGCCCTGGATGGCTGCGCCCACGGCCACGGCTTCGTCGGGGTTCACGTCCTTGCGGGGTTCCTTGCCGAAGAATTCCTTGACCTTTTCCTGCACCTTGGGCATGCGGGTCATGCCGCCGACCAGGATCACGTCGTCGATGTCGGACACGGAGATGCCGGCGTCCTTGATGGCCGTGCGGCAGGGCGCGATGGTGCGCTCAATCAGGTCTTCTACCAGCGATTCCAGCTTGGCGCGGGTCAGCTTGATGTTCAGGTGCTTGGGACCCGAGGCATCGGCCGTGATGTAGGGCAGGTTGATGTCGGTCTGCGAGGAGTTCGACAGCTCGATCTTGGCCTTCTCGGCGGCTTCCTTCAGGCGCTGCAAGGCCAGCACGTCCTTGGACAGGTCCACGCCCTGTTCCTTTTTGAACTCGCCGATGATGTAATCGATGATGCGCTGGTCGAAGTCCTCGCCGCCCAGGAAAGTGTCGCCGTTGGTGGACAGCACTTCGAACTGCTTTTCGCCATCGACGTCGGCGATCTCGATGATGGACACGTCGAACGTGCCACCACCCAGGTCATACACGGCGATCTTGCGGTCGCCCTTGTCCTGCTTGTCCAGGCCGAAAGCCAGCGCGGCGGCGGTAGGCTCATTGATGATGCGCTTCACATCCAGGCCCGCGATACGGCCGGCGTCCTTGGTGGCCTGACGCTGAGCGTCGTTGAAGTATGCGGGAACCGTGATCACGGCCTCGGTCACCGGCTCGCCCAGGAAGTCCTCGGCGGTCTTCTTCATCTTGCGCAGCACTTCCGCGGAGATCTGCGGGGGGGCCAGCTTCTGGCCGCGCACTTCCACCCAGGCATCGCCGTTGTCGGCGCGGGTGATGGTGAAGGGCATCAGGTCGATGTCCTTCTGCACTTCCTTTTCCTCGAACTTGCGGCCGATCAGGCGCTTGGCGGCGTAGATCGTGTTCTTGGGGTTGGTCACGGCCTGGCGCTTGGCCGAGGCGCCGACCAGAATCTCGCCGTCTTCCTGGTACGCGACGATGGACGGCGTGGTGCGCGCGCCTTCGCTGTTCTCGATCACGCGCGTGTTGTTGCCTTCCATGATGGCCACGCAGCTGTTGGTGGTGCCCAGGTCAATACCGATGATTTTTCCCATGTTTTTCTCCGTGATGTCTGAAATGGCTGGATAGCCAGTAACTTGTGGATAACTTGCCCGTCTTCAAGCGGCGGTGCTGAGATTTATTTACTTGGGCGCGGCCACCGTGACCAGCGCAGGGCGCAGGACGCGGTCAAAGATCAGATAGCCCTTTTGCAGCACGCTCACGACGGTGTTGGCTTCCTGGTCGGCGGGCACCATGCTGATGGCCTGGTGCTGGTGCGGGTCGAACTTGGTGCCGGCCTCGGGGTTCACGATGACCACCTTGTTGCGCTCCAGCGCCGACATCAGTTGGCGCAGGGTGGCGTCCGAACCCTCGCGCAGTTGCTCGGCCGTGGCGTTCTCGATGGCCAGGGCGGCGTCCAGGCTGTCGCAGACAGGCAGCAGGCTTTCGGCGAAGCTCTCAATGCCGAACTTGCGGGCCTTGGCTACCTCATCCTCCGCACGCCGGCGGGCATTCTCGGCCTCGGCCTTGGCGCGCAAAAATTGATCGGCCAAGTCGGCGCTCTTGGCTTTGAGCTCGGCCAGTTCGCCCTGCAGGCGGTTCAGTTCGTCGGCGGCATTGGCGGACATCGCCGCTTCAATCTCTTCAGGAGAGGGAGGGGGATTCTGGTTCTCGGACATGTCGACTCGGGTTGAATTGGAATGCTTGTGCGCGCCAGTTAGGGGCGCATCCGCGGTTTTCAAGCGCGAATGGTGCAAATGGCGTTCTTTGCGTGCAACGCGGGGGCGTTGGCGTGCCGCGTGCGGGAGTGTGGACGGTGCGCAGTGTACAAAGTGAGCGCGCGTTGCTATAATCTCGCGCTTTGCCTTGCCACACCGCTACACGACGCGGCGGGTGGTGTCATCCAAAAGGAGTTTGCATGCGTCACTACGAAATCATTTTGTTGATCCATCCGGATCAGAGCGAACAGGTTCCGGCCATGCTGGAGCGCTACAAGGGCATGATCGTCGCCGGCGGCGGCCAGGTGCACCGTGTGGAAGATTGGGGTCGCCGTCAACTGGCTTACCTGATCAACAAGCTGGCCAAGGCCCACTACCTGTGCCTGAACATCGAAGCCGACCAGGCTGTGATGGCCGAACTCGAGCACGCCTTCAAGTTCAACGACGCCGTGCTGCGTCACCTGACGGTGCAGAAGAAGAAGGCCGAAACGGGCGCGTCCTCCATGATGAAGACCGTCGAGCGCGAAGAAGCACGCAAGGCCAGCCAGGCCGAGTTTGCCGCTTCGAACGAGCGCTGATCGACCAGCCTGTCAGCCAGGAGGTGTGAACAACCATTGGGTCCTGACAGCCTGTATCGCCGAGGTCCAGCCTCTGCGCTACACGCCCGCCGGCCTGCCGGCGCTGGATATACGACTCGAGCACGAGTCGCTCCAGCGGGAAGCCGGGGCGGATCGGCAGGTCAAGGCCAGCGTGAAAGCCCTCGCATTTGGCGCTCTTGCGGAGCGCCTGGCCCGGCAAGCACTGGGAAGCGTCTGGAGGTTCCAGGGCTTCTTGGCCACGGGGCGCAGCGGCAAGGGATTGGTGTTCCACATCCAGGATATTCAACAAGATTAATTTTCAAGAGGTCCGAAAATGGCCACGTTCAAGAAATTCAACAAGGACAAGCGCCCGAAGCGCAACACCCAGTCGCTGCTGTTCAAGCGCAAGCGCTTCTGCCGCTTCACGGTCGCAGGCGTCGAAGAAATCGACTACAAGGATGTCGACACCCTGCGTGACTTCATCGCCGAGAACGGCAAGATCATCCCCGCGCGCCTGACCGGCACGCGCGCGATCTACCAGCGCCAGCTCAACACCGCCATCAAGCGCGCCCGCTTCCTGGCCCTGTTGCCCTACAGCGACCAGCACAAGATCTAAGGAGCACGATTACCATGCAAATCATCCTGCTCGACAAGGTCGTGAACCTCGGTAACCTCGGCGAGATCGTCAAGGTCAAGGACGGTTACGCCCGCAACTTCCTGATCCCTACGGGCCGCGCCCGCCGCGCCACCGAAGCCGCCAAGGCCGAGTTCGAGGCCAAGCGCGCCGAACTTGAAAAGGCCGCCGCCGAGAAGCTGGCTGCCGCCCAGGCACAAGGCGAAAAGCTGGCCGGCACCACCGTCAAGCTGACGCAGAAGGCTGGCGTGGACGGCCGTCTGTTCGGCTCCGTGACCAACCATGACATCGCCGAAGAGCTGAACAAGCAAGGCTACAACGTGGTGAAGTCGCAAGTCCGCCTGCCCAACGGCCCGATCAAGGTCGTGGGCGACAACACCGTCACGGTGGCCCTGCACACCGACGTGGCCGTTGAAGTCACCGTGTCCGTCTACGGCGAAACGGCCTGATCGGTTCGCACCCCTGGCTCTGCCATACAAAGCCGCCCTTGGGCGGCTTTTGTTTTTTCACCCGCACCTGTGCACCTGCTGCCCACTGTCTTTGCACGCCTTATCCACAGAGTTGTGCAATGACGGGCGTGGCACCGCCCGCTAGCATCGTCTGCTTGCCCTCCTGAAAGCCCCTGAGTCCCATGTCTGCCGTTGTGCCCACCCTTCCTGACGGTTATACCGTCCCATCGCTGGATCGCGAGGTGGCCCAGTTGCGTGTTCCGCCCCATTCCATCGAGGCAGAGTCCAGCGTGCTGGGCGGCCTGTTGCTGGACAACATGGCGTGGGACCGCGTGGGTGACCTGCTGGTGGATGGCGATTTCTACCGCCACGAGCACCAGCAGATCTACGCCGCCATCGGCGCGCTGATCAACGCCAGCAAGCCCGCGGACGTAATCACGGTCTACGAGCATCTGCAGGGCATGGGCAAGGCCGAGGAGATCGGCGGGCTGGCCTATCTGAACAGCCTGGCGCAGTACGTGCCCAGCGCCAGCAACATCCGCCGCTACGCAGAGATCGTGCGCGAGCGCGCCATCCTGCGCAAGCTGGTGACCGCCAGCGACGACATCGCCACCAACGCCTTCAATCCCCAGGGCCGGCCGGTGGAGCGCATCCTGGACGAGGCTGAGCAGAAGATCTTCGCCATCGGCGAAGAGGGCTCGCGGATGAAGCAGGGCTTCCAGTCGCTTGACTCGCTCGTGATCGACCTGCTGGACCGCGTACAGGAGATGGCCGACAACCCCATGGACGTGACCGGCGTGCCCACGGGCTTCGCCGACCTGGACCGCATGACCAGCGGTCTGCAGGCAGGCGACCTGGTGGTGCTCGCGGCGCGCCCTTCCATGGGCAAGACCTCGTTCGCGGTGAACATTGCCGAGCATGTGGCGCTCAACGAGGGCCTGCCGGTGGCCATCTTCTCGATGGAAATGGGCGCCGCCCAGCTGGCGGTGCGTATCGTGGGCTCGATCGGGCGCGTGAACCAGGGCAACCTGCGCACCGGCAAGCTCAGCGACGAGGAGTGGCCGCGCCTGACCGAAGCCATCGAGCGGCTGCGCACCGTGAGCCTGCACATCGACGAGACGCCGGGCCTGACCCCATCCGAGCTGCGCGCCAACGCGCGCCGCCTGGCGCGCCAGTGCGGCAAGCTCGGCCTGATCGTGGTGGACTATCTGCAGCTCATGAGCGGCTCGGGCAGCAACAGCTCCGACAACCGCGCCACTGAGCTGGGCGAGATCTCGCGGGGCCTGAAGATGCTGGCCAAGGAGCTGCAGTGCCCGGTGATCGCGCTGTCGCAGCTCAACCGTTCGGTGGAGCAGCGCACCGACAAGCGTCCCATGATGAGTGACCTGCGCGAATCGGGCGCCATCGAACAGGACGCGGACATCATCATGTTCATCTACCGCGACGACTACTACAACAAGGAGTCCAAGGAGCCGAACATTGCCGAAGTCATCATCGGCAAGCAGCGTAACGGCCCCACGGGCACGGTGAAGCTGTTCTTCCAGAAGAACCAGACGCGCTTTGAGAACCTGGCGGTGGGCGCAGGTGATGATTACTATTAAGAGTCAAAAATGGCTCTGGCGCTTACTGGGTAAGCGCTAGCAGCTATTTATTTAATAGTGATTGAGCGGTCTCAACGCGACAGTGCCCAGGCGAGCAGCGCCAGCGTGCATACGCCGAGCCCGCAGACGGCGAGCAGCAGGTGCAGGCTGCGCCGGCGCAACCCATCGACGGCGCGCACCAGTTGGGCGTTCTGCTCGGCCAGCGATTTGATCAGCGCGGCGGACGCGCGCTGGTCTTCCTCCAGCTGGGCCATCCGCGCTTGCAGTACTGCCAGTTGATCGGGCGTGCTGTCGATCCGCTGCGCGGGCGCCTCGGGCGGCGGCGCCTTGCGCGTGTTGCTGATGAGTTTGCGCGCGGCCTGCATGATCTGGGGCGTGGCCTCGATCACGTCGCCCCAGGGCACAAGCTTCAGCGCGGACATCCAGCCCACGGCCATCAGAGCACCTCGCTGGCGAAGTCGGCCAGGCGCGAGCGCTCGCCGCGCGCGAGCAGGATATGCCCGCTGTGCGGCCAGCCCTTGAACCGGTCCACCGCATAGGTCAGGCCGGAGGAGCCTTCCGTGAGATAGGGCGTGTCGATCTGTGCCAGGTTGCCCATGCAGATGATTTTGGTGCCGGGGCCCGCGCGGGTGACCAGCGTCTTCATCTGCTTGGGCGTCAGATTCTGCGCCTCGTCGATGATGACGTACTTGTTCAGAAAGGTACGCCCGCGCATGAAGTTCATGCTCTTGATCTTGATGCGGCTGCGGATCAGCTCATTGGTGGCCGCGCGGCCCCACTCGCCAGCATTGCCCCCGTCGCCCTTGGCAAGAAATTCCAGGTTGTCGTCCAGCGCGCCCATCCAGGGGCCCATCTTTTCTTCCTCCGTACCGGGCAGGAAGCCGATGTCCTCGCCCACGCTCACCGTGGCGCGGGTCATGATGATCTCGGTATAGCGGCGCTCGTCCAGCACCTGGGTCAGGCCCGCGGCCAGCGCCATCAGCGTTTTGCCGGTGCCGGCCGTGCCGGTCAGCGTCACGAAGTCCACGTCGGGGTCCATGAGCAGGTTCATGGCGAAGTTCTGCTCGCGGTTGCGGGTGTTCACACCCCAGACCGTATTCTTGGACGAGCCATAGTCCTTGAGCGTCTCCAGCACCGCCGTCTTGTCCCGGATCTCGGTCACGCGCGCATACAGGCTGGGTTCGCCCGGCGCCTCGAAATACACAAACTGGTTGATCATCAGCTGCGCCACCACGGGGCCGCTGATGCGGTAGTACATGTGCACGCCGCTCTGCCAGCTTTCGACGTTCTTGCCGGCCTTGGTCCAGAAGTCCGTTGGCAGCGCAAGGCTGCCCGAATAGAGCAGGTCGCCGTCTTCCAGCGTCTTGTCGTTCTGGTAATCCTCCGCGACCAGGCCCAGGGCGCGCGCCTTCACGCGCATGTTGATGTCCTTGGACACCAGCACCACCTCGCGCGGCGCATGCAGCTTGCGCAGCGCTTCCACCACGCCCAGGATCTGGTTGTCGGCCTTGCCCTGGGGCAGGCTGGAGGGCAACTGGTAGTTCAGGGGGGCGGTCTGGAAGTACAGGCAACCGCCGGCGGCGCGCTGGCCCGTGGAATCCAGGCGCAGGCCCAAGGCCATGTCGGCGCTGCCATGGGCTGCCGCCAGCGCATCCAGCGTACGGCTGGCCTGGCGGCCGTTGCGGGCCACCTCGGTCATGCCCTTCTTGTGGCCGTCGAGTTCCTCCAGCACGATCATTGGCAGGAAGATGTCGTGTTCTTCGAAGCGGAACAGGCTCGTGGGATCGTGCAGCAGCACGTTGGTGTCGAGCACGAACATCTTCTTCGGCCCGGCAGCACGCTTCTTGCGAGGTGCAGCGTCCGGTGCGGCGCGCGGCGGGGCAGCCGGGGGCACTGCGGTGACAGGGGGTCTCATGCGCACTGCGCCCTCATCCGCAGGGCGTGCGCGCGAATGGGCGGATGCAGCAGATACCCCTGCTTTGGTCGAGCGGCCTGCACCGGATGGGATGGCGGTATCAGGTGCGGCGGCTTTCTTGGCGGCGCTGGTCTTGGTGGCCGCGCGCTTGCGAGTGGGAGCGGCCGCTGTAGCGGGCGGGGCCGCGGAAGCCTCCGCGGCCTCGTCATCCTCGAAAACCGTCATGCGATAGGCGTCTGGTTTGAGCAGGGCGGCGCGCTGGGTCGGGGCGGGGGGCAGGGGCATTGCAGGGAGCCTTGAGGAAAGTAACGTTCAAAAAGCACAAAGCCGCCTAGGAGACCGAGGCGGCTTTGGATTGCGGGGAGCGTGTTGCGTTTCTCAGCAGCATTGACCCATTATGCATGCTCCCCGTGGCGGCCCACGGTAGAGCCGTCAGGTGTTCAGGCGGCTTTCTTGACAGGGGCTTTGATCGCCTTCACGGCCTTCAATACCTCGTCCACATGGCCGGGTACCTTCAGGCCGCGCCATTCCTGCACCAGAATGCCTTCGGGATTGACGAGGAAGGTGCTGCGCTCGATGCCCTTGACCTTCTTGCCGTACATGATCTTGTTCTTCACTACGCCGAACATGTGGCACATCTTCTCTTCGGTGTCGGCGATCAGCTCGAAGGGCAGCTCCAGCTTTTCCTTGAAGTCGTCATGCGACTTCATGTTGTCGCGCGACACGCCGAAGACCACGGCACCGGCCTTCTCGAAATCCTTGAACTTGTCGCGGAACTGCATGGCCTCAGTGGTGCAGCCCGGGGTGTTGTCCTTCGGGTAGAAATACAGAATCAGAATCTGGCCCTGGTGCGAGACGTTGGAAACCTTGATTCCGCCAGTCGCGTTGGCTTCAAATTCAGGAAGGGGTTTGTTGACAACGATCGCCATGGCACTTCTATCTCTCACGAATTAGTCGAAGAAAAGCCGGGGGAGTGGGGGTGTACTCTTTTTTGGGTGGTGCCCCCGACCGCAACAGGCTATTTTACCCCGAAACCCCCTCCAGGAGAACCGGCCGCACTGGCACCCGGATACAGCGACAGGGGAAATCTGCCGTTACTCGGTTTCCAACAGCAGGGCTGCGACCACGTTGCGCCCTTCGCCTGCCAGGACGTTGTAGGTCCGGCAGGCGGCCTGGGTGTCCATGGTTTCCAGGCCGATGCGCCGCGCCATTAGTGGCTGCAACCAGGCGGGCGGTGGAAAGCGGTTGCGCAGGCCGCTGCCGAAGATCACCACCTCGGCGTCCAGTTCAGCGAGTTGCGCGAAGTGCGCGGCAGTCAGGTCCTCGAAGCGGCGGCAGTTCCAGGCGATGCGCTGGCCGCGCGCACCGATGATGACGCTCTCGGTCACCCGATCGGCGTCCACGCCGATCCAGTCCGGCCCGTAGGCGGTGATGGACTGGGTATCGGGGCGTTCGGGCTGGAATTTCATGGGCGTTGCGGAGGCTGCCCGCACCCTGCGCGGTTGTGCGGTGGCCGGGGCCTTGGGTGGAACTGTGGTCAAATTATAGGTTTGACCGAGGCGCCCTGCGCCCGGCGGGGCCGCAGCCCCACTTGCGCCCCTCTCCTCACGCCTGCCCGCACATGAAGCCCATCCGCAAATCCGCCAAACTCAACAATGTTCTCTACGATGTCCGGGGCCCCATCGTGGACGCGGCCAAGCAGATGGAGGACGAGGGCCAGAAGATCATCAAGCTGAACATCGGCAACCTGGCGCCGTTCGGCTTTGACGCGCCCGAGGAGATCCAGCAGGACATGATCCGCAACCTGCCCAACTCGGCGGGCTACTCGGACAGCAAGGGCATCTTTGCGGCACGCAAGGCCGTGATGCACTACAGCCAGCAGCAGGGCGTGGCCGGCGTGACGCTGGACGATATTTACCTGGGCAACGGCGCGAGCGACCTGATCACCATGGCCACCAACGCGCTGCTGGACGACGGCGACGAGCTGCTGGTGCCCGCACCCGACTATCCGCTGTGGACGGCGGCGGCCAGCCTGTCGGGCGGTCGGCCTGTGCACTACCTGTGCGATGAAGACAACGGCTGGATGCCGAGCCTGACGGACATCCGCGCCAAGATCACCCCGCGCACGCGCGGCATCGTGGTCATCAACCCCAACAACCCCACGGGCGCGCTGTACTCGGACGAGCTGCTCAAGGGCATCGTGCAGATCGCGCGCGAGCACAACCTGGTGCTGTTTGCCGACGAGGTGTACGACAAGGTGCTGTACGACGGCGTCAAGCACACGGCCATGGCCAGCCTGTCGACCGACGTGGTCACGCTCACGTTCAACTCGCTCTCCAAGGCCTACCGCTCCTGCGGCTACCGCGCCGGGTGGATGGTGATCTCGGGCGACAAGACGGCCGCGCGCGACTACATCGAGGGCATCAACATGCTGGCCAACATCAAGCTCGGCTCCAACGTGCCGGGCCAGTGGGCCATCCAGACCGCGCTGGGCGGCTACCAGAGCATCAACGACCTGGTCAAACCCGGCGGGCGCCTGTGCCGCCAGCGCGACCTGGCCTACGAGCTGATCACCGCCATCCCCGGCGTCACCTGCGTCAAGCCGCAGGCGGCGCTGTACATGTTCCCCCGCCTGGACCCCGAGATGTACCCCATCGCGGACGACCGCCAGTTCTTTATGGAAGTGCTGCGCGCCACGCGGGTCATGCTGGTGCAGGGCTCGGGCTTCAATTACCCCGACAACCAGCACTTTCGCATCGTGTTCTTGCCGCACGAAGACGACCTGCGCGAGGCCATCGGCCGGCTGGCGGGCTTCCTGGCCGCCTACCGGCAGCGCCACGCCAAGGCGGCGTGAACTTCATTTTTGATAGCTGCTGGCGCCCGTCAATAGGGCGCTGGGGCCTTTTTTGACGGGTAACCCTGATATGAAACCGATCCAAGTGGGCCTGCTGGGCATTGGCACCGTGGGCAGCGGCGTGTTCAACGTCCTGTCGCGCAACCAGGAAGAAATCCGCCGCCGCGCCGGCCGCGGCATCGAGATTGCTTGTGTGGCCGACCTGGACACCGCCCGCGCCCGCGCCATCGTGGGCGAGAACGCCCGCGTGGTGGGCGACGCGCGCGAAGTGATCGCCAACCCTGAGATCGACATCGTGGTCGAGCTGATCGGCGGCTACGGCATCGCCAAGCAGCTGGTGCTGGAGGCGATCGCCGCCGGCAAGCATGTCGTGACGGCCAACAAGGCCCTGCTGGCCGTGCATGGCACGGAGATCTTCAAGGCCGCGGCCGAGAAGGGTGTGGTGGTCGCCTACGAGGCGGCGGTGGCCGGCGGCATTCCGATCATCAAGGCGCTGCGCGAAGGCCTGGCGGCCAACCAGATCCAGTGGGTGGCCGGCATCATCAACGGCACCACCAACTTCATCCTGTCCGAGATGCGCGACAAGGGCCTGGACTTCGACGTGGTGCTCAAGGAAGCGCAAGCGTTGGGCTACGCCGAGGCCGACCCCACCTTCGACATCGAGGGCGTGGACGCCGCGCACAAGGCCACCATCATGAGCGCCATCGCCTTCGGCATTCCGGTGCAGTTCGACAAGGCCTACGTGGAGGGCATCACCAAGTTGTCTGCCGTCGACATCCGCTATGCCGAGCAACTGGGCTACCGCATCAAGCTGCTGGGGATCGCCAAGCGCCGCCAGGGCGACGCGACCAAGCGCACGCCCGATGGCGTGGAGCTGCGCGTGCACCCCGCGCTGGTGCCGGCCAAGCGCCTGATCGCCAATGTCGAAGGCGCGATGAACGCCGTGGTGGTGCACGGGGACGCCGTGGGCACCACGCTGTACTACGGCAAAGGCGCGGGTAGCGAGCCCACCGCCAGCGCCGTGATCGCCGACCTGGTGGACATCACCCGCCTGATCGAGGCCGACCCCGCGCACCGCGTGCCGCCGCTGGCCTTCCAAAGCCACACGCTGCGCGAGGCGGGGCAGGAGCTGCCCGTGCTGCCCATGGCCGACGTGGTCACAAGCTACTACCTGCGCATCCGCGTGGCCGACGAGGCCGGCGTGCTGGCCAAGATCACCGGCATCCTGGCCGGCGCGGGCATCAGCATCGACGCCGTGCTGCAGCGCGAGGCCGACGAAGTGGGCGGCGAAGGCAGCACGCAGACCGACCTGATCATCCTCACGCACGACACGCGCGAGGGCGACATGGACGCTGCGCTCGCCCGAATCCAGGGCCTGCCCACGGTGCTGGCCAGCATCACGCGCATCCGCAAGGAAGAGCTCAACAACTAAGAGGGGCTGCACGCCATGCTGTACCTGTCCACCCGCGGCCACGCGGACCGCAAGCATTTCTGCGACATCCTGCTCGAAGGCCTGGCGCCCGACGGCGGCCTGTACCTGCCCGAGCGCTACCCGCAGATCAGCGACGCCGAGCTGACCGCGCTGCGCACCGCCTATCACACGCAAGGCTATGCCGAGCTGGCCTTCCGCATCCTGTCGCTGTACATCGACGACATCCCGCCCGCGGACCTGAAGCGCCTGTGCGAGAAGACGTACACCGCCGAAGTGTTCGGCACGGGTGAGATCGTGCCGCTGCGCCACCTGGAAGACGGCCTGTGGATCGAGGCCCTGTCCAACGGCCCCACGCTGGCCTTCAAGGACATGGCCATGCAACTGCTGGGCAACCTGTTCGAGTACGAACTGGCCCGCCGTGGCGAGCAGCTCAACATCCTGGGCGCCACCAGCGGCGACACCGGCAGCGCGGCCGAGTACGCCATGCGCGGCAAGCAGGGCGTGCGCGTGTTCATGACCAGCCCGCACGGTCGCATGAGCCCGTTCCAGCAGGCGCAGATGTTCAGCCTGCAGGACGCGAACATCCACAACCTGGCCATCGAAGGCGTATTCGACGACTGCCAGGACATCGTCAAGGCGGTGAGCAACGACCACGCGTTCAAGGCCCAATACAAGATCGGCACCGTCAACTCGATCAACTGGGCGCGCCTGCTGGCGCAGGTGGTGTACTACTTCGCGGGCTACATCCAGGCGACGGAGACGAACGGCCAAAAGGTCAGCTTCACCGTGCCCAGCGGCAACTTCGGCAACATCTGCGCCGGCCACGTGGCGCGCCAGATGGGCCTGCCGATCGACCGCCTGATCGTTGCCACCAACGAAAACGACGTGCTCGACGAGTTCTTCCGCACAGGCGCCTACCGCGTGCGCGGCGCGGCCGACACGCACGAGACCAGCAGCCCCAGCATGGACATCAGCAAGGCCAGCAACTTCGAGCGTTTCGTGTTCGACCTGCTGGGGCGCAATGCGGAGCGCACGCGCGAGCTGTTCGCCGAGGGCGTGGCCAAACAGGGCTTCTTCGACCTGGGGAGCGACCCCGTGTTTCGAGACGCACGCGCCAAGTACGGTTTCGAGAGCGGCAAGAGCACGCACGCCGACCGCCTGGCCACCATCCGCGACACGTACGAGCGATTCGGCCAGATCATCGACACCCACACCGCCGACGGCGTGAAGGTGGCGCGCGAGCACCGTGGCGATCCCGCCGTGCCCATGATCGTGCTGGAGACGGCCCTGCCCATCAAGTTCGCCGAGACCATCCAGGAAGCCCTGGGCCGCGCGCCCGAGCGCCCGGCCAGGTTCGAGGGCATCGAGCAATTGCCCAAGCGCCTGCAGGTGCTGGCGGCCGATGCCGAGCAGGTCAAGGCCTATATCGCAGCCCATTGCGATTAGGGATCAAATCGGCCTCTGGCGCTTATCCATCAAGCGCTGGTAGCTATTAATAGATGAGTGAAACTGAAGGAGTGTCGGGATGAAGGTGGTTGGCTTTGCCGGCTATTCAGGCAGCGGCAAGACCACGCTGGTGGAGCAGCTGATTCCCGAACTGCGCCTGCATGGCCTGCGCGTGTCGGTGGTCAAGCATGCGCACCACAAGTTCGACATCGACCATGTGGGCAAGGACACCTGGCGCCACCGCGAGGCCGGCGCCTACGAAGTGGCCGTGGCCTCCGACCGGCGCATGGCGCTGATGCGCGAATTCGAGCAGGAGCACACGCCCAGCGTGCACGAACTGCTGGCCGAGCTGGATCCGCGCGTGGACTGGGTGCTGGTGGAAGGCTTCAAGGAAAGCGACCTGCCCAAGATCGAGATCTGGCGCGCCGCATCACCCGATTACCGCGAACGGCCCGCACTCTATCCGCACGATCCCTGCATCGTCGCCGTGGCCACCGACGCGCCGCTGCCGCCGGTGGCCACCGCGCTGCCGGTGCTCAACCTGGACGACCCTCACGCCGTGGTGCAATGGCTGCTGGCACAGGGCGCGCGTTTTGACTATGTGCCCGACCGGGCGGAGGCCTGCGAATGAAACCCCAAGCGCGTGCACCCCTCAAGCCACTGGACGAAGCCCTGGCCGAACTGCTGGCGCAGGCCGCCCCGCTGGCAGGCACCGACACCGTCAACACCTTCGACGCCGACGGTCGCGTGCTCGCGCAGGCCGCCACCTCGCCGCTGCAGGTGCCGCCCAACGACAACAGCTCGATGGACGGCTACGCCGTGCGCTGCGCCGACGTGCCGGCAGCGGGGGTGGAGTTGCCGGTGGCGCAGCGTATTCCCGCGGGCGCCTTCGGCGTGCCGCTGGCGGCGGGTACGGCGGCGCGCATCTTCACGGGCGCGCCGGTGCCCGAGGGGGCCGATGCCATCGTGATGCAGGAAGACTGCGAGGCGCTCGACGGGGATCGCGTGCGCGTGAATGCCGTACCGGCCCAGGGTCAGTGGATTCGGCGCGCGGGCGAGGACATCACCCGGGGTGCTGAGGTGCTGGCCGCTGGCACGCGCCTCACCCCCGCAGAGCTGGGCCTGGCTGCCAGTATCGGCTTGGGCACCCTGCAGGTGGCGCGCCGGCCCCGCGTGGCGCTTTTTTCCACGGGCGACGAACTCGTCATGCCGGGTGATGTGCCGCCCGCGCAGATGAAGCCCGGCGCCATCTACAACAGCAACCGTTTCTTCCTGCGCGCCATGCTGCTGCGCCTGGGCTGCGAGGTGAGCGACTTAGGCATCGTGCCCGACCGGCGCGAGGCCACCGTGGCCGCGCTGCGCGAGGCTGCCCAGGGACATGACCTGATCCTGACCAGCGGCGGCGTGAGTGTGGGCGAGGAAGACCACATCAAGCCGGCGGTGGAGCGCTTGGGCACGCTGCAGCTCTGGCAGATCGCCATGAAGCCGGGCAAGCCCTTCGCCTACGGCCAGATTCCCCACGCGGGCGGCAGTGCACACTTCATGGGCCTGCCGGGTAACCCCGTGTCCAGCTTCGTCACCTTCGGCCTGCTGGTGCGCCCCTTCCTGTTGCGCCTGCAGGGCGTGCGTGATATTGCTCCTAAAGCGATAGCTGCTACGGCTGGATTCGACTGGCCCCGGGCCGATAAACGCCGTGAATTCCTGCGCGTGCGCCAGGGTACCGACGGCACGCTGGAGCTGTTTCCCAACCAAAGCTCGGGCGTGCTTACCTCGGCCGCCTGGGCGGACGGCGTGGTAGACAACCCCGCCGGCCAGACCATTGCGCGCGGCGACACCGTGCGCTTCCTGCCATTTGCGGAGTTGCTGTCATGACCACGCCCTTCACGATCACGGTGCGCTACTTCGCCTCCATCCGCGAGGCCGTGGGCACGGGGCAGGAGACGGTGCAGACCGGCGCCACCACGCTGGGCGCCTTGCGCGATGAACTCATCGCCCGTGGCGAGCCCTGGGCCACCTGCCTCTCGCGCGGGCGCGCCGTGCGCGTGGCCCTCGACCAGACCATGGCGCATGACGCCACGCCGCTGGCGGCAGGCGCCGAGGCGGCGTTCTTTCCGCCCGTCACGGGCGGCTGACGGCGTTCAAGGCTGCTCCACCGCCAGGGCGGGCAGCTCGGGGCTGCGCCACCCCAGCAACTCGGCCAGGCGCAGTGTGATCCAGCGCGCCTCGGCCGGGGTCACGCCCGCGTCCGGACCGGCCAGGCCGGCGTGGATGCCCAGCAGCACCCCTTCTTCCGACCGCGCACCGCCGTGGTACAGCTGCTGCGCCTGTTCCACCAAGTGGCAGGCCAGGTCCTCGCACCACTCGTAGCGCGCCCGCACCTCGGCGGCAGGCGCCTGCAGGCGTGCGCGTGTGTCGCTGTACAGCGCGATGAAGGAGGGCGGGACCAGGATCTGGTTGTCGTCGTGCATCCGCCTATTGTCTGGCACGGCGAAAAAACACAGGCGCCGCTCTTGCCGGAGACGGCGCCCGCGCGGGTCTGGAGCGGATCAGCGCTTTTGCTGTGCCGGGGGCGCATCGTTGCGCGTGAACAGCCAGATGAAAAAGCCCCCCATGCACAGCATGAAACCGATGCCTATGGCGCTGAACAGACCCACCTCGGTGGTGAAGAGTTGCTTGAGCAGTTGCATGGCATTTTTCCTCCGTCGTTATGTGATGGAGCCATTGCAGCGCAGCCCGGCGGGAGCCCCTTTGAGACAAGTCAAAAATCCGGGTATACCCCACTATTGTCGTCAAGTACCTTCAATCAGGCACGAACAGGCGCTCAAAGCGCTGCTGGTCGCCTTCCAGCTCGAAGGTCACGAGCTGGCCCATCTTCGCGTCAGCCTTGCGGTGGGCGGAGAACAGGCTGTAGCGGCCCGCCAGGTCGAAGCTGGGCAGATCGATCAAGGCATAGGGGTGGGGCACGAAAGTCTGGAACTCAAACACCACACGGTGCGCATTGCGCGGCGAGGGGTAGAGCAGGTAGTCGTCGGTGGTGATGGTCTGCAGGGCCATGGTGTGCAAGTGTGGGGTGGGCGTTAAAGTGCCGTCAATTCCGCAATTCTGCCGCTGACCACTGCCATGCACCGCGTTTCCATCCAGACCCATGACTTCGACGTTTCCACCGAGCTGGCGGCGCTGCGTGCGCGGGACGCGCGCGTGGGGGCGGTGTGCTGCTTCGTGGGCACGGTGCGCGACCGCAACGAAGGGGACAGCGTGGCCTCCATGGAGCTGGAGCACTACCCGGGCATGACCGAGAAATCCATCGAGGCCATGGTGGATGCGGCGTTTGCACGTTTTAACCTCTATGGCGTGCGCGTGATCCACCGCGTGGGGCTGCTCGCGCCCATGGACCAGATCGTGATGGTGGCCGTGACCTCGGCGCACCGCGGCGAGAGCTTTCAGGCCTGCGAGTTCGTCATGGACTACCTCAAGACCCAGGCGCCGTTCTGGAAGAAGGAGCAGACGCCAGATGGTGCGCGCTGGGTGGATGCGCGCGTGAGCGACGATGCGGCGCTGGCGCGCTGGGGCATCGCCGCGCCGCCCCAGGTGGGCTGACTTTTATCGTCCGGCGGCTTGAAATCGAGGCCCCGGAGCCCTAGCTAGTGACAAGTTGGAGGTTTCACATGCGTCTCGATAAATTCACCACGAAGTTCCAAGAAGCGCTGTCTGATGCACAGTCGCTGGCCCTGGGACATGACAACGCCTACATAGAGCCCGTGCACATGCTGGTGGCCATGCTGCGCCAGGATGAAGGCCCGCGCGCGCTGCTGCAGCGTGCCGGCGCCAATGTGCCGGGCCTGCTGGCCGCGGCCGAGGCCGCCGTCAAGCGCCTGCCCCAGGTGCAGGGCCAGGACCAGGTGCAGGGCAGCCCCGAGCTGGGCCGTGTGCTGCAGGCCACCGAGAAGGAGGCCATCAAGCGCGGCGACCAGTTCATCGCCAGCGAATTGTTTTTGCTGGCGCTGGTCGACAGCAAGGGCGAGGCCGCGCAGCTGGCCAAGGACAACGGCGTGACCCGCAAGAGCCTGGAGGCGGCCATCGACGCCGTGCGTGGCGGCCAGAAGGTGGACAGCGCCGAAGCCGAGGGCCAGCGCGAGGCGCTGAAGAAATACACGCTGGACCTGACCGAGCGCGCCCGCCAGGGCAAGCTGGACCCGGTGATCGGCCGCGACGACGAGATCCGCCGCGTCATCCAGGTGCTGCAGCGGCGCAGCAAGAACAACCCCGTGCTGATCGGCGAGCCCGGCGTGGGCAAGACCGCCATCGTCGAGGGGCTGGCCCAGCGCATCGTCGAGGGCGAGGTGCCCGAGACGCTGAAGAACAAGCGCGTGCTGGTGCTGGACATGGCCGGCCTGCTGGCGGGTGCCAAGTACCGCGGCGAGTTCGAGGAGCGTCTGAAGTCCGTGCTGAAGGAAGTGGCGCACGAGGAAGGCCGCATCATCCTTTTCATCGACGAGATCCACACCATGGTCGGCGCCGGCAAGGCCGAAGGCGCCATGGACGCGGGCAACATGCTGAAACCCGCACTGGCGCGCGGCGAGCTGCACTGCATCGGCGCGACCACGCTGGATGAATACCGCAAGTACATCGAGAAGGATGCGGCGCTGGAGCGGCGCTTTCAGAAGGTGCTGGTGGACGAGCCCAGCGTGGAAGACACCATCGCCATCCTGCGCGGCCTGCAGGTGCGCTACGAGGCGCACCACGGCGTGGACATCACCGACCCGGCCATCGTGGCCGCGGCCGAGCTGTCGCACCGCTACATCACCGACCGTTTTTTGCCTGACAAGGCCATCGACCTGATCGACGAGGCCGCGGCCAAGATCAAGATCGAGATCGACTCCAAGCCCGAGTCGATGGACAAGCTCGAGCGGCGCATGATCCAGCTCAAGATCGAGCGCGAGGCGATGAAGAAAGAGACCGATGAGGCCTCGCAAAAACGCCTGCAGCTCATCGAGGAAGAGTTGGGCAATGTGGAGCGCGAGTACGCCGACCTGGAAGAGGTCTGGAAAGCCGAGAAGGCCAGCGCGCAGGGCTCCGAACAGATCCGCAAGGACATCGATGCCATCCGCACGCAGATCGACGACCTGAAGCGCAAGGGCGATTTCAACAAGGTCGCCGAGCTGCAGTACGGCACGCTGCCAGAACTGGAAAAGCGCCTGAAGGAAGCGCAGGACAGCGAGGCCGGCGGGACCGGCACCAAGCACAAGCTGCTGCGCACCCAGGTGGGTGCCGAGGAAATCGCCGAGGTGGTCAGCCGCGCCACCGGCATTCCCGTGGCCAAGATGATGCAGGGCGAGAAGGACAAGCTGCTGCACATGGAGGAAAAGCTGCACGAGCGCGTGGTGGGCCAGGACGAGGCGATCTCCGCCGTGGCCAATGCCATCCGCCGCTCGCGCTCGGGCCTGTCGGACCCCAACCGGCCGCTGGGCAGCTTCCTGTTCCTCGGGCCCACGGGCGTGGGCAAGACCGAGCTGTGCAAGGCGCTGGCCGGGTTCCTCTTCGACAGTGAAGAGCATCTGGTGCGCATCGACATGAGCGAGTTCATGGAAAAGCATAGCGTCGCGCGCTTGATTGGCGCGCCTCCCGGCTATGTGGGCTATGAAGAGGGCGGCTACCTGACCGAGGCCGTGCGCCGCAAGCCCTACAGCGTGCTGCTGCTGGATGAGGTGGAAAAGGCCCACCCCGACGTGTTCAACGTGCTGCTGCAGGTGCTTGACGACGGCCGCCTGACCGATGGCCAGGGGCGCACCGTGGATTTCAAGAACACGGTGATCGTGATGACCAGCAACATTGGCTCGCACCTGATCCAGGCCATGGTGGGCCAGGATGCCGAGGACATCAAGGAAGCCGTGTGGGGGGAACTCAAGGGCCATTTCCGTCCCGAATTCCTCAACCGCATCGACGAGACGGTGGTGTTCCACGGGCTGGATGCCAAGCACATCGAAGCGATTGCACGCATTCAGTTGCGTCTGCTGGAGGCGCGGCTGGCCAAAATGGACCTGACCCTGCAGGTGTCGCCGGCCGCGATGGGCGAACTGGCCAAGGTGGGGTTCGACCCGGTGTTCGGGGCGCGTCCGCTCAAGCGGGCCATCCAGCAGCGCATCGGGAACCCGCTGTCCAAGCTGCTGCTGGAGGGCCGCTACCCGCCCAAGAGCGTGATTCCGGTGGATGTCGATCCTGTGACAGACCCAGGGGTATTCCACTTCGGCGAGGCCCGCCCCGCGGGGTGAGGTCTACCATTGAACGAGGGCGCGGGCCTTTCCCGCGCTCTCATCTGCCAGAAAGGGGCATGGTTTGAACGAAATTGTGGCCGGCGCGATCCGGTGGACGTTGCGGCTCGTGGTCGTCGCCATGGGTGCGCTTTTTTTCCTGAGTCTGCTGGCCGCGGCCGCCGTTCTGGCACTCGTGTGGGGCGCACGCGCCGTGTGGGCGCGCCTCACGGGCCGCCCGGTCATGCCCTGGGCGATGCGCATGAACCCGCGCGAGGGGTGGAGCACCGTGTACCGCAGCACGGCGCGCTGGACGGCGCCCGGCCCGACGGCGCATGCCCCGCAGCGCAGCACGGACGTCACCGACGTCGTGCCGCGCGAAGTGCATTAGTTGCTATTGAAACATGAGCTGCTTGCGCTTGCTGGATGAGCGCTGGAGGCTTAAAAGGCTATAACACTCTCCACCCCGTGCATTCAGCCGTTGGGCGGCCCGTATTGCGCGATCACCTGTTGCTCGGTGAGCGTCGGCGTCTGGTTCGCGAAGGCGTAGTACGCGGGCTTCTTGTCGATGTAGATCTGGCTGGCCAGTTCGAAGTCCTGCGTCTCGAAGGCCCCGGCGGGAATGAAATACTCGCCCGTCGCCAGCAGCTTGTAGTACAGGTGCGTTC
This sequence comes from Diaphorobacter sp. LR2014-1, assembly GCF_002916785.1. Lineage (NCBI taxonomy): Bacteria > Pseudomonadati > Pseudomonadota > Betaproteobacteria > Burkholderiales > Comamonadaceae > Diaphorobacter > Diaphorobacter sp. LR2014-1. Next base: position 191,180 of record NZ_MTBE01000004.1, read on the forward strand.
CGCAGCGCGTGCAGAAGGCCCGCTGTGCCCAATCAGAGGACGCATACACGCCGATATGCTCCTCACCCGTGAACTCCACCTCCGGCCCGCAATGCACGGCCAGCAGCGGCCCGCCACCCCAGCGGCGGCAGAAGCCGCAATGGCAGGCGCCGATTTCCTTGGCCACGGGGGACGTGAAGTGGACTGCGCCGCAAAGACAATGACCGTTCATCTCGTGTTCCTTTCAAGCGGAAGGGCAGGGGCGCATCTTACGGGGGCAGGGCGGCAACACAATGTCACGCGCGGCTCGGTCTGGCGGTGGGGTGGCGAGCCCTATCATGCACGGCATGAGCCCTGATGACATCCGCCACCTGTTCGACCTCCAGCGCCAAGCCAGCCGCGCCCACCCCGATGTGCCCTTGATGGTGCGTCGAGAGCGCTTGCTGCGGCTGTCCAAGATGCTGGACGAACATGGGCCGGTGCTGGCAGCGGCGGTGCAAGCGGACTTTGGCATGCGCTCACAGCGCCTGACGGAGGTGGCCGACCTTTTCGTGCTGCGCGCGGAACTGGGGCACACGCTCAGGCATCTGGCGCGTTGGAGTCGGCGCACCAAGGTGCGCACGCCGCTGTTCCTGCAGCCAGCGCGTGGCTGGATAGAGCGTCAGCCGCTGGGCGTGGTGGGCATCATCTCGCCGTGGAACTACCCGGTGCAGCTGGCGCTGGGGCCGGCCATTGGTGCGCTGGCCGCGGGCAACCGGGTGATGCTCAAGCCGAGTGAGCTCACGCCCCACACGTCGGCCCAACTGGCCGCGCTGGTGGCACAGTTCTTCGCGCCCGAAGAGTTCTGCGTGGTGCAGGGCGACGCGGCCAAGGCCGCGCTCGTGGCATCGCTGCCGTTCGACCATCTGGTGTTCACCGGCTCCACCGCCGTGGGCCGCAAGGTTGCGCAGGCTGCGGCCGCCAATCTCACGCCGACCACGCTGGAGCTGGGCGGCAAGTCGCCGTGCATCATCGATGCGGACTGCGACATGCAGGAGGCAGCGCTCAAGATCGCCCATGGCAAGCTGCTCAACGCGGGCCAGACCTGCATCGCACCCGACTACGTGCTGCTGCCGCGTGGCAACGAGGCGGCCTTTGCCGAGGCGTTCCGCGTGGCGGTGGCGCGGCTGTTTCCGTACTTCGAGGGCAACCCGGATTACGCCTCCATCATCAGCACGCGCCACCTCGCGCGGCTGCGCACCATGCTGCAGCAGGCCCAGACGCAAGGGGCGGAGGTACACGTGCTGCAACCCGTGCCGGGCGCACCCCCGCCACCGCCTCCGGGTATCGGCGACGGGGTAGGGCGGCAGATGGCGCCAACGCTGGTGTTCGGTGCCAGCCCGAACATGCAGCTCATGCAGGAAGAGATCTTCGGGCCCGTGCTGCCCGTGCTCAGCTACGAGCGCCTGGACGATGCCATTGCCCACATCAACGCGCACCCGCGTCCGTTGGCGCTGTATTGGTTCGGGCGCAGCGAGGCGGTGCGCGACGATGTGCTGCGGCGCACCGTGAGCGGCGGCGTCTCGGTGAACGACACGCTGATGCACATCGCGCACGACGCGCTGCCTTTTGGCGGCGTGGGTGACAGCGGCTGGGGCGCCTACCATGGCGAGGCGGGCTTTCTGCGCTTTTGCCACCAGAAGTCGGTGCTGGCGCAGTCGCGCTGGTCGCTGGGACATCTGCTATACCCGCCCTATGGCGCGCGTTTCGACCAGGTGATGGCGCTGCTGCGCCGCCTGATGTAGCGCGGCGTGGCCGTGGCATGTGCGCTATGCCACAGATGGCCGCGTTTGCGTGCAATGGTGGGGTTGGCAAGGTGGAAACTGCGGGGCATGAGAGGCGAAGCGGCATTTGCGCGAAAATGCTGGGTTTTTCGCTTTTCACCTGCTTTCGTTTTCCCATGTCCAGTATCCAGGTTCGTCCCGCCACCCTTCGCGATGCCAAAGCCATTGCCCAGGTTCATACCTCCGCCGCGTTGGAAGCTTACCGAGGGCTGCTGCCTGACGATCAGTTGAAGTCCATGTCGTCCGTCGAGAAGCGCCAAGCCTACTGGCGCGAGGCGATCGAGTATTGCGAGCCCCAGGTCCAGGTGGCCGTGGACGGCGACAAGATCGTTGGTTTCGTCGGCTTCGACCGCTCGCGTGATGAAAAGACGCGCAACACCACCGGTGAAATCTGGGCCATCTACGCGGCCCCCTCGCATTGGAACAAGGGTGTGGGCGTGGCCCTGTGGGACGCCGCGCGCGAGGGCCTGCACGAAGAGGGCTGCACCACCGTGACGGCCTGGGTGCCGCTGCGCAATGAGCGTGCCCTGCGCTTTCATGAACTTGCCGGCTTCAAGCGCGAGATGACGACCGCCAAGACCGCTGTGGTCGGCGGCGTGAAGATCGAGGAAGTGCGCCTCAAGCGCCCGATCAACTGAGCCCCGCCATGATCCACTGGAGCGAACACGGCGAGGACCGCAGCGCGCCGTGGCGCTCCGAAAGCGGCGCCAGCGCGCCGCGCCGGGTGGTGTTGGCTGACGACACGCTGGCTGCCGATGCGGCCTATCGCCTGGTATGCGAAGGCACGGGCCTGCTGTGGCGCGGCGACTTTCAGAACGCGCGCCATCTGCTGGACGCGCTCAAGCGCCGTATCGAACGTCCGCGCAAGAGCGGCAAAGGCGGTCGGAACAGCGCCGTGCCCGCGGCGGAGTTCCCGCACGCCTTTCATCTACATCGCCAGGCGCAGGCACAGCGCGCCCGCCTGCTGGGGCTGCTGCTGATCGAGCTGCAGCCCGACTGGGGCATCGCCCTGCGCCGCGCGCCCGACTGGCGCGCGGCCTGCGCCGAGGCCTGGGGCCCGGCGCTGCATGAGCCCACCGTTGTCTCGCTGCGCGAGTTGCTGGGCGCCGTGGGGGCGCACGAATGGCGCCGCAAGGGCGTGGATGTGCCCGCTCTGGGTGCACGCATTTACCCGCATTACGGCGTGTTTTCGCCCGTGCGGGGCGAGTATGTGGACCTGGTCGCCCAGGCCCCGCTGCCGCCGGGCGCGGATGCGCTCGCTTTCGAGATTGGCACCGGCACCGGCGTGCTGGCCGCGGTGCTGGCACGGCGTGGCGTGGCCCGCGTGGTGGCGACCGAGTTGGACCCGCGTGCCCTGGCCTGCGCGCGGGACAACCTGACGCGGCTGGGCCTGGAGGACCGCGTGCAGCTGCTGCAGACCGATCTGTTCCCGCCCGCGACCACCTTCGGGCGGGCGCCACTCATCGTCTGCAACCCGCCCTGGCTGCCGGCCAAGGCCAGCGCGCCCATCGAGCGCGCGGTGTATGACGAAGACAGTCGCATGCTGCGTGGTTTTCTGACGGGGCTGCCTGCGCACCTGGCGCCGCACGGCGAGGGATGGCTCATCCTGTCGGATCTGGCGGAGCATTTGCGCCTGCGCACCCGCGACGCACTGCTGGGCTGGATTGGCGCCGCGGGGTTGCGGGTGCTGGGCCGCCACGACATCCGCCCGCGCCACGCCAAGGCCACCGCCGGTGGCGATGCACTGGCCGACGCGCGCGCGGCCGAGGTCACGTCGCTGTGGCGCCTGGGTTTGGCAAGCCCGACGCAACAGTCCTGAATCGCATGCGCTCGGGCGATATGATGCTCCTGTTTTTATAGCTTACAGCGCTTGAATAGTAAGCGCTAGAGGCTTGTTTGACCCATAAACTGCTGATGAGCACGCCCGCACCACTGCTGCTCGCCCCCATGGAAGGGCTGCTCGACTTCGTGCTGCGCGACGTGCTCACACGGGTGGGCGGGGTGGACCGCTGTGTGTCCGAGTTCATCCGCGTCACCGGCAGCCTGCTGCCGGACAAGGTGTTCCTGCGTTACATACCCGAGCTGAACCACGGCGGCCGCACGCTGGCAGGGGTGCCCGTGCGGGCGCAGCTGCTGGGATCGGACCCGGTCAGCATGGCCGAGAACGCGGCCCGGCTGGCAGAGCTGGGTCCGGAAGGCATTGACCTGAATTTCGGTTGCCCCGCCAAGACGGTGAACCGCCATGGGGGTGGCGCGGCCCTGTTGCGCGAGCCCGAGCGCATCGCGGCGGTGGTGGAGGCGGTGCGCCGCGCCGTGCCCGCGCATGTACCGGTGTCCGCCAAGATGCGCCTGGGCTACGACGATGCAGCCCTGGCGCGTGAATGCGCGCAGGCCATGGCACGCGGCGGCGCCTGCGAGCTGGTGGTGCATGCGCGCACGAAGGCCGACGGCTACCGCCCGCCCGCGTACTGGGAGCAGATCCCCGCGATTCGCGAGGCGGTGGGCATTCCGGTGGTGGCCAACGGCGAGATCTGGACCGTGCAGGACGCACTGCGGTGCCGCAGCGTGTCGGGCTGCGACGCTCTCATGCTGGGCCGCGGCATCGTGGCAGACCCGGGCCTGGCACTGTCTATCCGCGCTCACGACCGCGGTGCGCCTGCACTGGGCCTGCCCTGGGAAGACCTGCTGCCGCACATGGCGCGCTTCTGGCATCTGGTGTGCGAAGACCTGGAGCCGCGCCAGCGCGCCGGCCGGCTCAAGCAGTGGCTGAACCTGCTGCGCCGCCGTTACCCGCAGGCGCAGGCCGCGTTCGACGAGGTGCGCGTGATGACCGACCAGCAGGCCATTACCGCGTGGGTGGCGCGCGTCTGCGCTGGGGCATCTGTCACAGCAGGTGGTCGGGCGCCAGCGGCCCCAGCAGCTTGAGCAACAGCCGCAAGGCCAGGCTGCTGTCGGGGTCGGTGTGCGCATCCTCCAGGCCGCTGCCCTGCGGCGCGCGCCAGACCAGGTCACCGTCGGCGCTGCGTTGCAGGTGCCACGCCCCCTCGCGCATGGCGGTGTCGATTTGCTGCGCAGCTTCGGCGGCCAGGGCGCGGCTGCGAATCAGCAGGGCGATCTCGGTGTTGTGCAACTGGGAGCGCAGATCCAGGTTCATGGAGCCGACCACCACCATGCGGCCGTCCACGACCATGACCTTCGAATGCAGCATGGAGCGCGAAGCCCCCGCCGCGCTGGCGCCCGAACTGCCAAAGGCCGAGCGCAGGCCGGCCTGCTCGCTGCGCAGCTCGTAGAGCTCCACGCCCATGGCCAGCAGCGCCTCGCGGTGGCGCGCGTAGCCCACATGGGCGATAGGCGCGTCGTTGGAGGCCAGCGAGTTGGTCAGCACGCGCACGCGCACGCCGCGCGCGCGTGCCGCCGCGAAGGCGCGCAGCATGTCGCCGCCCGGCACGAAGTAGGGCGAGATGACGAGCAGCTCGCGCCGCGTGCCCGCCATGAGGCCGAGCAGGCCGTCGATCACTGTGTCGCCGGCCCCCTGCGCCTCGTCGCCGTCCAGCGGTATCTTGGCGGGCTTGTCCGCCAGCATCGCCGCCGGCGCCCAGGTGAACCGCGCGGCGCGCAGGTCCATGGGCCGTGAGTCCCACGCATGGGCCGGCCGCTCGGGCGCGTCGTCTTCTTCGGGCAGCACCTGCGCGCGCAGGCGCTCGAGTTCCTCGCGGGTGATGAGCGACTGCACGGGGTAGGCGCGCGGGTTGTTCCAGTAGCTGTCGAAGCTGCGCGACATGTCGGCCACGATGGGGCCGGCGGCCAGCACGTCGAGGTCCACGAAGTTCTCGGCCCGCGACCTGCCGAAGTAGGCGTCGCCCAGGTTGCGTCCGCCCGTCACGCCCATCATGTTGTCGGCGACGAACAGCTTGTTGTGCATGCGCTGCTGCACGCGCGAGAAGTCGGCGACCGACCCCCACAGCCGCCCCAGGGCGGAGGCGCGCGGCCCCGCCACCGGGTTGAACATGCGCATCTCGACGTTCGGCACGAACGCCATGCCCATGACCAGGGCGTTGCGCCCGGTGCTGTGGAAGTCGTCCAGCAGGATGCGCACCCGCACCCCTCGCCGCGCGGCCGCCGCCACGGCGCGCAGCAGGTGCGCGGAGCTCTCGTCGGCATGGATCGCGTAGTACTGCAGGTCCAGCGTCTTCTGCGCCGCGTGCACCAGGGCCAGCCGGCTGCCGTAGGCCTCCTGCGGGCTGCCGAGCAGCATGAAGCCCGAGGGCGCGCGGGCGTTTGCCGCCTGGCGCAGCTCCTGGACCCATTGCGCCAATGCCGTGGGCTGCGCCGTGGTGTCGAGGGCGGTGGAGACGGGCCTGTCCACCTCCTGGGGCAGGCCGGCGCAGCCCGCGCAGAGCAACGCCAGCCACGCGATGGCGCACCAGCGCCGCAGGGCGCCTGCGGCGGGGCTGCGAGGCATGGCGGCGGCGTGCATGGGGCGGCTGCGTCAGAAATCGGCCCGCCCGGCCACGCGGGCGACCAGCCGCAGGTCCGGCCCCATCTGCTGCACGCCGTGGAACTCCATGCGCAGGCCGTCCGCGAGGGCCTGCAGCGGCCCCCAGCTCGCCAGCCCGTGCGCGCCGCTGCCCAGCAGCAGGGGGGCCTGGTACAGCAGTAGTTCGTCGACCAGACCCTCGCGCAGGAAGGAGCCGTTGAGCTTGTGGCCAGCCTCCAGGTGCAGCTCGTTCACGCCGCCCGCGCCCAGGTCGCGCAGCATGGCGGGCAGGTCCACCTTGCCGTGCGCGTTGGGCAGCACGGTGACCGTGGCGCCGCGCGAGCGCAGCGCCTGCGCCCTGTCGGGGAAGCCGTCGGCGGTGTAGACGAGCACGCGCCGCCCGGGCACGTCGAACAGGCGCGCGCCGGGCGGCGTCTGCAGCCGGCTGTCCACGACCACCAGGTGCGGCTGGCGCGGCGTGGCCACCTCGCGCACGTTCAGCAGCGGGTCGTCCTCCAGCACCGTGCCGATGCCGGTCAGCACCGCGCAGGCGCGCGCGCGCCAGGCATGGCCGTCGGCGCGCGCGGCGGGCCCGGTGATCCACTGGCTGGCGCCATTGGCCAGCGCCGTCACCCCGTCCAGCGAGGCCGCGGCCTTCATGCGCACCCAGGGCGTGCCGCGCACCATGCGGCTGAAGAAGCCGATGTTGAGCTCGCGCGACTGCTGCGCGCCCGGCCCCACCTGCACGTCGACGCCCGCGGCCCGCAGCCGCGCGAAGCCCTGGCCCGCCACCAGCGGGTTGGGGTCCGCGATGGACGCCACCACGCGCCCTATGCCGGCCTGGACCAGCGCGTCGCAGCACGGCCCCGTGCGCCCCTGGTGCGCGCAGGGCTCCAGCGTCACGTAGGCCGTCGCGCCGCGCACGTCATGGCCGCGTGCTTGCGCGTCGCGCAGCGCCATCACCTCGGCATGCGGGCCGCCGGCCTGCTGGGTGAAGCCCTGGCCCAGCACGGCGCCACCATCGTCGGCGATGACGCAGCCCACGCGCGGATTGGGGTTGGAAAGAAAAAGCGCCTGGGCGGCGAGCCCAAGCGCCTGGGTGATGAAGGGGGAGGCGTCTGTCATGGCGCTGGCGATGGTAGCGCGCCGGTGCGCCCACGTAGCCTCAGCGCCAGCAGGTGGCTGCAGTCATGCCGGCTGCGCCGCCGCCAATGGTGCGTCGCCCCACGTTGCTGATGCGCAAGGTGCCGCATTTGTCACCTGCCATGGCACCTCCGGCACGCGGAACGGCTTCCAAGGTGAAGCTGCGGGCTTGCAAGGTGTCGGCTTGAAAACGGATCGTGTAGTCCTCCTGGCCGGAGGCGGTGCCCTTGGGTACGGTGGTCAATGCTGCGGGGAGGGTGATGGCTGTGCCAGCAGCGTCATTTGCTTTGTCGTAACGGTCGTTTTGTGAATAAAACCGCTGCATATACTGCGATACCTCCATTAGTTGAGCACGTGCTTCTGCACGTTTGGATTTTCGGATCGACTCTTGATAGCTTGGAAGTGCAATTGCTGAGAGAATGGCCACGATAGCCACCACGATCATGATTTCTATTAAAGTGAAGCCGTGGATGTTTTTTCGTGAATATATTATCGTGATTTTCATTTTGATCGATGATGTGTAGGGTCACTTGGGTGGGGAAACAAGGCTCCGCCATTGGCGGCGGATGGCATCGGCACCAAGATTCACCTTGATGCCGCCGGTGGCCTCTGCGCCAATAATAACGGCCGTCCTTTGCTTGTCCACCGGCGTCTGCATGACTACCTTGTTGGCGCCCGTACCTTCGAGGTCAACAATATGACTGTCCATGGTGCCGTCGATATTTGCATCGAAGGGCGGCGGTGTTGAACTGGACATAAATGGGTCGAGCATGTATCCTCGGCGAACCATCAAGGCGGCCTGGCAGGAGTCACTGATATTCGAGAGCGTCACCGTTTGCATGAGGATGCGGTCATAAAGTATTTGAGGATCGTCTACCACACGCTCGCCGCTACCAATGATCAGGGGCAGTCTCCAACCGCGCTTTTCCTTGTAATCAACGCTAGTGATGTTGATTTTCCGGTAGACGTAAACGTTCGAACCTGGCATGGGTGTGGTTTCTACGTTCTGTGTAACGAGTAGTGCAGAATCGGCCAGCGCATCGGCTGCAGTTCCAGGGCCACTGCCGATGGTGACCTTGTCCCATATTCCGTACATGGTTCGTTTGTCGTTGTCGGTCTGGTCCTTTTGGTCGAACAGCTTTCCCGTTCCAAAAAGCACCATGACCCCGCCTTTGGGAAAGGCACGGAAACCTGGCTTAGCAGTAATGGGTTCTGGCTTGCCATCCGCGTTGGTTGCCTTGAAAAGGGGTTTGCCTGCAAATGCAACTTTCCAATCACCTGTGGGATTGGTGGAGGACAGATCGAATTTCCAGAGATTGCCTTGTAGGTCGCCCGCATAGGCGGCCACGATGCGTTGCTGCCCGTCGCGCACCACGCCTACGCCCCCAAGGCCGTTGGGCGCCGTGGTGGAGCCTGCCCCTGTGTCGATGACCTTGATCAGAGCGCCGGTCAGAGCATTGACGATGAACAGCTGAGCCTTGCCGCTCGCGCTTTCGTAGCCGTTGCCAAAAATGGTGACCCAGGTGCCATCGCGTGTCACGCCGGTTTCAGGCTTACTGAGTACATAGCCCATTTCGCTGAAGCCGGTGGTCTGATCGTTAACTTCCCAAAGGATGTCGCCAGCGCCAGGGGCTGAAGCTGTATCGGATAAGGTTGCGGGCGGGGTGTCGCCGCTGATCCAGTCCGCTGTGGGCATGCGAATGGTATAGAGGTATTTGCCCCCTGCGCCGCCAAAGCCTTGTACCAGATTGCGCCAGCGCGCGGCGGATCGGTCGTACACATCGGATTCGTAGGCGGGGCCATCCACATAATAGCGGTGGGTATAGTCGGTATTGGCGAGCTGTTTCACGACGCCCAGCAGCGAACGCGGCATGAACGCAAAAGACTCTACGCCACTGGTTTCGTTGAACATGTGGAGCATGCCATCATTGGCGCCGACCACCAACTGGCCGCTGCGCAGTTGTTTGGTTTTTATGAAGCGGCGGTAGGTTTCGGCGCCGTAATCAGTTCCGCCCGATATTGGAGGGAGATAGTCGTAATAAGAATTGACGAGATCATGCACCAGGGCAGGTGTGGAGTTGACAATATCTCCCAATGGCGTCTTGCGTTGACGGTAGACGCTGCCCTCGCCGCTGCTGCTGCCACGTAGGTAATCCACCAATGCCTCTCCACCCGTGGTGGAGCCCCAGAGTGCAGTTTTCATGTTGCTGCTCAATGAGATCCACCTGAACGGAACGCCCTTGGTGGCTGCGGCTTCTGGGTCGTAGGTATAGATATTGCGGTTGCCATACGATGGCAAGACGCTGGATGCGGTCCATGCGATGCCTGTTTCCTTGCCGTTTTGATCAATACTGATTGCCTTGATATCGCCACTCCATCCGGGTGTGGAGAAGAACGGGACGTACATCTTTGTGCTGCTGCCTGTTGCGGGCAGTTCGGTGGTGGATAGGCCCACGCCAGCCTCGCTGCCGCTCATCGCGGCAATATCGTCCAAAATAGATTTAATTGCAGCGGCGTACTCTTGCGAATTGCGGGCGCTCAGGGCACGCCCGCGGCTGTTGATGGCTGCGTGCCATAGGTCGTCCACGGCGGCTGAGGTACCACCAGAGGTGCCGGGGCTGGGCCAGGATTTGCTGCCGCTACTCAACGCATCCAGATCGCCAGGGTTATTGAGGGTCCCGTTTACGCCGAAGGCAATCGTGAAGTTGACCATGTGCTGCCAGAAGGCAGGGTTTTCACGGCCCGCTACCGTGATCGGCTTGACGGTGTTTTCAAGATCGGTGCGCAGATCACGGTTCCAGTAATACATGGCCACGTCGGCCAGAGTATTTGACGAACTGTCCTTGTAGGGGGGCATGGGGCTATAGGTATAGGTCTGGCCTGATCCTGCCGGACCGTTGATCGTGGGTCCTTTCGTGCCGTCCACGTTTTGGGTGGCGCCAGAAGTGGATGCAGCGGCGCCGTTCCACATGCCGTCGGTCATCAGCAGGTGGATCGAGCGGCGGCAACTGGCATGTGCGGTTTTGTCGTCCGTTCCAGGGTCGGCGCCCCAGGGGCCTCTGTTGTCGGCGCGGGAGAAATACTTGCCCACATCGTCCATGGCTTGGCGCAGGGGCGTGCCGCCCGAGGGTTGGGTGCGCTTGGCGAGCCAGTCGTAGAAAGCGGTCTTGTTCGCGTCGGAGAAACCGCGCACCCCGCTTTCCAGAGTGGTGGTGCTGACGCCGTCGATCAACGAGGCACTGGAAGTGTTGATACGACCGTAACCGACCCGGTAATTCTTGGGTACAGCGGCAAAGGCCTCAGCGGTACCGCCGATGGCGGTCAGGGCACGGGTGCGGTAGTAGGTGTACCAGTTGGCGAAGTTCTGAATCTCCTCCATATACGTGCAGTTGGGTCCCGTGCAGTCCGTACGGCCTTCCGCCTTGGGGTAAGCGTTGTTGCCGCTCTCGATTTTCACCAGCGTGAAGTCGGTCGTCTTGCTGCCCGTGCCCGTCATGGTGTAGTAGCGGGCGAGGTGTGCAGTCTGGTCGCCGTTATAGCAAGTGGTGAGGCTGATGCACCAGTTAGAGGTGACGGTCTGTACCCCTTCCAGGTTCTGTGTCGGGGCTGCGCCGGCTAGCACGGGCGCGGCATTGGTTGGGGCGTTCGGATAGCGTGTTCCGTCACCCTTCAGCCAGGGCTTGTACTGGATGGTTGGGTTGTAATAGAGCGGGTTATAGGCGCTGGAGCGCATCTGGCGCGACAGCAAGTTGGCACTGGCCGTCCACGATGTTTTCTTACTCGCGACGACGTTGACATCGTCATACACGGCGGTGCCTTGTCGGTTGGCCGTGCTGACTGCGTCGCGCTTCGGTATGGCTTCCAGCGCATTGGAGCCGTTTGTGCAGAGGCTGTCAGGTAGGCATTCCCACCACATGGAGCCGGAATCGTCCAGGGTGAACACCATGTTCGGCGGTACGCCGCCCCCGCCGACTTGCAAGGGCTGGGTGAGCATTTGCGCCGAGGCGTTCGGTGCCAGCAGCAGGCTTACGGCCATGCCGATGGCGGCCATGAACGCTTGACGGAGATGAGGGGGCAGGGCGGTGGTCATGACTCGTGGCCTCTTATCGGATCAAAAAGGATTGCAACCACACTTCGCCACCTGAGATGGCTCGGTTGCTGCTGTCGCGCTCGTAGTCGGCGCTGAAGCCGACGGCGGTTACCAAGTGGGGGCGCATGAAGCTGACGGCGCGCGGGTCTTCGCCGGGGGCGGGTGGCAAAGACATGCGTTCGATGATGCAGCGGGGCAGCACGGGCAATGGGCGCATCCCTGTGGCCGCCAGTTGGCTGGCCGGGACCTCTACCGAGATGCTGTTGTTGAACCAGTTGGCGCGTGTCTGCCAGGCTGTGGGCATGCCGCTTTGGTCGAGGGATTCGGGCAGGATGGTGATGGCTTGGTTGGTCCTGACCTGGTCTTCGCAATAGCGCAGAGCCGTTTCGGCTGCCTGGGCGGCAATTTCGTTGGATCGAATATTCTTGGAAACCTGTTCCCCGAGGATGCTGGAGCGCATGGCGTACAGCCCGACCAGCGACAGGATGGCCAGAAAGATCAGTGAAATCGCCAAGACGGCGCCTTGCTGGTGCCGGGATGGACGGATGGGGCGGTGGTGGCGCATGGTGCTCAGGGAGGCGTCAGGGGGCAGGAGGGGTGGGCACGGGCGGCGTCAGAAAGCCGCTGCGATTGCGCAGTGCGTAAAACGAGGTGAAGGCGCGGCGGGCAAAACCGTTGGCAGAGGCCACGGAATTGCCATCGCAGTCGATGTAGTTGCCTGCTCCGGCCTGGTCCTTGCCCTGGCTGAGCATCACGGTGCACAGCCGGACATTGACCACGCGGGACCAGCGCTCGTCCACCGAGCCGGCGAGGGCATCGACCTGCGCGGCCGTGGCGTAGTGCGTCACTTCGCGGGTGGTGCTGTCGAGGGCGACGCCATAGCGTAGTTGTACGTCTTCGACCCACTGAATGAGTGGCTGCGGGGTGAAACTGTTGCCATTACCGCTGCAGAACAGCTCTGGAGTTCCACTGCCCCCCACCTTGGCCGTGAAGCGCGACTCAATGAGCCGGTAGTTGCGGCTGGGGTCGATAGCCGACGGAGTGCCGGTGGTGACGGCGCTTTGCAAGCAGTCGGATGGATCGTTGTCCGCGCCGATGGGTACCGTATTGGATGCATCGCCGTCAAAGCGGATGGCGAAAGCGGCTGGAAGGCTGGTGTCGGCAGTCTGACATGCGAGTGCGTCGAAGGGCTGTTTCTCGTCCATAAAGCCATGGTCGCAACCGCGGATGCCGGCGCCCGTGAAATCGCGGTCTGGTGCCGTCGCCCGGATACCGCCATAAATGGCCCCGCCCGGCAGCGTCAAGGCCCGTGGCGTGCTGTAGCCAGCCATGCGCAGGTTGCCGCCCAGCAGGCCGAAGGTGATGGCGGCATCTTCGCTCATGCGCGAAATGGCAGAGGTCTGGCGTCCGGTGCGGGTGGTGCCCTGGTATACGGTGGCCAGCGCGAGCAGGATGACCAGCCCTATGGTGATGGAAATCAATAGTTCCACCAGGGTTCGGCCGTGCTGACCACGGGGCGTTGAACGGCAGGCGTGGCTCATATGCTGACCCGGTAGTAAATGCAGATGGGTGCGTCGCCGGCGTAGCCTGCCAGGGCCGCGTCGGGGCATGGGCTTCCTCCGGTGGCGGCGACGGAGAGGGTGGAGGCGTTGTCGAAGTCCAGGCCGGGTTCTTGCCACATGATCCAGATGTCCACGGACAGGCCATTGGCATCGAGCGCTACGTAGGAGCCGCCGCCAGGCAGGCGGCGGCGCAGGCTGTTGGTCCATTCGGCACGATCTATGCTGGCCAGTTCCGCAGGTGTGCAGGCCTGCGGCGCCGCGCAGGAAGGTACGGTGACGCTGGCGCTGGCGCCGCTGTAGGCGTCGGTCATGTCGTAGGCCTTGCTGGCGACGCCGGACACGTTGCCACGCATGCGGTCGGCGTATTCGTTGACCAGTTGCAGGGCTGTGCTCTGGAACTGCGACATCTTGACCGCCTGCAGCGAAGCGGCCGTCAGGCCCGCGACGCCCAGCAGACCGAAGGACATGATGAGAATCGTGACCAGCACTTCCAGCAAGGACGAACCGTGCTGGCTGCGCAGGGGCGTGGAACGTTGGTGGTTCATCAAATGGCTCATTACTGGCACAGGTCGGTGTCGTTGTCGATCAAGCGGGCACGGCCGGTCATCGCGACGCATACGCGCCGCTGCTGGTTGGAGGTCAGGGAGGCGGAATTGAACGTGAATTGAGAGTTGCCCGTACTCAGCAAGCCTGTGCTGCGGAACTGGAGCTTGATAAATTTGTTCTGCTCGATGCCGCCGCTGTCCGTCAGCGCGCCCTGCACCCGCAGCAGCACGTCGCCTTGGCTGGGCTGGTACTGTGTGCCGGTGCCACTGCGCTCCATGAAGACGATCCAGCCGCTTTGCCAGCCGGTGCCGCTGCTGGCGCATGTGGGAGGATCGGCGGTTTCGGCGTTGGTGCTGCGGCATATGACGACGGGCGTGTTGCGTTTGATGGCCTCGGCGCGCGCCAGGGTGATGCTGCCGACGAGCGCGTTGACATGGCCGGCGACCGCGTTGCGTTCGGCCATGGCTCTCATCGACGGGATACCTATGAGCAACAGGATGGCGGTGATGGCAATGACCACCATGATCTCGATGAGCGTGAAACCTGCATTGCCTGCTTTTTTCATGGATTGCAGGATAGGGGGTAGTAGAAATATGTGTGACTATTGGTTACCGAGTGGTTGGGCCTGGCGGATGAACGGTGGCCTGGGGGATATGTGCCTCGCATCGCCCTAGGCTTCGTACATGCCCGTCTGGTCATTCGATAGCGCCGATTCGGCCGCCACGGCCGCTGCCCTGCTGCTGGCCCTGGCCATCGACCGCTGGTGGGGCGAGCCGCCCGCCGCCCTGCACCCCGTGGTGTGGATGGGGCGGGCGCTGGGCGCGTGCGGCGCGCGCGTGGCGCCGGAGCGGGCCACGGGGCGCGATCTATGGTCTTTTTGGCTTGCGGCCCTTGCCTGGTGCTCGCTGGCAGCTATTGTTTTGGTAGCATCCTGCGCGCTGCAATGGGCCGCCCTGGCTCATCTGCCGGCCTGGGGCGCGGCGCTGGCGCTGGGGCTGCTGCTCAAGCCGCTGCTGGCCTGGCGCATGCTGCGCGCCGAGGTGCTGGCGGTGGAGGCGGCGCTGGGCGAGTCGCTGCAGGCCGGGCGCGAGCGCCTGTCCTGGCTGGTGAGCCGCGACGTGCAACGGCTCGACGCGACGGCCGTGCGCGAGAGCGCCATCGAGTCGCTGGCCGAGAACCTCAGCGACTCGGTGGTCGCACCCCTGTTCTGGTTCGTGCTGCTGGGCCTGCCGGGCGCGGCGCTGTACCGCTTCGCCAACACGGCCGACGCGATGTGGGGATACCCCGGCATGCGCGGTGGGCGCTACTGGAAATGGGCGGGCAAGTGGGCGGCGCGTGCGGACGATGTGCTGTCCTGGCTGCCCGCGCGCATCACGGCGGTGCTGTTGTGGGGTGTGTCGCGTGGCAACGGCGCCCGCTTGACTGATCTGCGCGCGCAGTCGCGTCTCACGCCGTCGCCCAACGGCGGGTGGCCCATGGGGGCGATGGCGCTGGCGTTGGGGGTGCGCCTGTCCAAACCAGGTGTGTACGTGTTGAACGCCCCCGGGCGTGCGCCCCAGGCCGCGGACACGCAGCGTGCGGTGCGTTTGGCATCAAAAACACTGCTAGCGCTTGTGGTGCTTGCGGTAGCAGCTCTGTTATTGATAGCTATAGTGCACACCCATGTCTGACCATGCGCCACAGCACGGCGGCCCGGATGCGCTGGGCGTGCCGCTGCATGACTTCTCCACCAACGCCAACGCCTGCGGTCCTTGTCCGCAGGCCATCGCGGCACTCCGGCAGAGTGACTTCACCCACTACCCCGACCCGGCCTACACCGCGCTGCGCGCGCAGATCGCCACGTTCCACGGCGTGGCGGTGCAGCGCGTGGTGCTCGCCGCCAGCGCCAGCGAGTTCATTCATCGCATCACCGCGCACGCGGCACGCAGCGGCGTGCGCCAGGTCGTTGTGCCCGCGCATGGCTACGGCGACTACACCTGCGCGGCCCAGGTGTGGGAGCTGGACTGCCGCCACACACCTTCTTCTGAGCCGGCGCTGCACTGGGCGTGCGAACCCGCCAGCCCGTTGGGAACGACCGATGCTGCACTGACGGCGTGGTGCGCCCCGGCCCCTGTCGGCGTGTTGCGCATACTGGACTGCGCCTATGCACCCCTGCGCCTGGAGGGAGCCGCCACCGTAGCGCCTGATGCCGCCTGGCAGATGTGGACGCCCAACAAGGCGCTGGGCCTGACCGGCGTGCGCGCGGCCTATGCCATTGCGCCGAGTGCCGCGGTCGCCGATGGCAATGTCGCCGCTGTGCAGGCGCTGGCGGCCTCCTGGCCAGTCGGTACCGACGGTGTTGCCCTGTTGGCGGCCTGGGTCCGGCCGGATACGCAGGCATGGCTCGCGCAATCGCTGGCGACCCTGCGCGAATGGAAGGCCGCGCAACTGGCGCTGTGCGCGGCCCTGGGCTGGGCCGTTGCGCCGGGCAGTCTCGCCAACTTCTTCACGGCATGTCCGCCGGTGCAGGATGTGGGGACCTTCCTGCAATGGCTGCGCGCGCGTGGCGTCAAGCTGCGCGACTGCACCTCGTTTGGCCTGCCCGGGCATGTGCGCCTGGGCGTGCTGCCACCGCAGTCGCAGCGGGCGCTGGAGGTATCGTGGCGCCTCTACAAGGAATCGCAATGAACAAGACCCGACCCGGGCCGGCGCGCTGCGTCATGGTGCTGGGCACCACCAGCGGCGCGGGCAAGAGCTGGCTGGCCACCGCGCTGTGCCGCTACTACAGCAACCAGGGCCTGAAGGTGGCGCCTTTCAAGGCGCAGAACATGAGCAACAACGCGCGCGTGGTGGCTGCACCGGGCGAGCAGTTCGGCGAGATTGGCAGCGCCCAGTATTTCCAGGCGCTGGCAGCGCGGGCCGTGCCCGACGTGCGCATGAACCCGCTGCTGCTCAAGCCCGAAGCGGACACGAAGAGCCAGGTGGTGCTGCTGGGTCAGGTGAGCGATGAGCTTTCGCAACTGCCATGGCGCGGCCGCAGCCAGCGTGTGTGGCCGCAGATCGCGGCGGCGCTGGACGCACTGCGGGCCGAGAACGACGTGGTGGTCATCGAAGGCGCGGGCTCGCCGGCAGAGATCAATCTGCACGCCAGCGACGTGGTCAACATGCGCGTGGCGCGCCATGCTGAGGCGCGTTGCCTGCTGGTGACGGATATCGACCGCGGCGGCGCCTTTGCCCACCTGTTTGGCACATGGGCGTTGCTGCCCGAGGAAGAACGCGCGCTCATCGCTGGCTTCGTGCTCAACAAGTTCCGTGGCGACGAGGCACTGCTGGCGCCCGCGCCGCAAATGCTGCAGGACAAGACCGGCGTGCCCGTCGTCGCCACTATTCCGATGCAGTGGAACCACGGCCTGCCCGAGGAGGACGGCGTGTTCGACATGCGCTCCACCGCCGTCGGTGCCGTGCATACGCGCATCGCCGTGGTGGCGTATCCGCGCATCAGCAATCTGGACGAATTCCAGCCGCTCAAAAATGTGCCGGGTGTGCGTTTGTCCTGGGCGCGCAGCCCCGCGGATGTGGAGGGCGCCGACTGGATCGTCCTGCCCGGCAGCAAGGCCACGGCGGCTGACCTGGCCTGGCTGCGCGCACAGGGGTTGGACGCGGCGATTGCTGCGCATGCGGCACGCGGTGGCCGTGTGCTGGGAGTCTGCGGTGGGCTACAGATGCTCGGCGAGGCGTTGATCGACACCGTGGGGGTGGACGGCAATGGCCCCGGCCTGGGCCTGCTGCCGTTGGTGACGAGCTTCGAGGCCACCAAAACCGTGCGGCCCACGCGCCAGTGCTTCGGCGCCGTACAAGGCGCCTGGCGGCATCTCGCCGGCGTGGCTGTGCAAGGCTACGAAATCCACCATGGCCAGACTGCTCAGCACCCGGCCATGGCAGCCAGCGGCGATGTGGCGCGCGAACTCATTCCCGGGTTGGCGTGGCAGAACCCCGGGGGCAATGTGCTGGGCCTGTACCTGCACGGCCTGTTCGAGGACGCAGCCGTGCTGCGGGCACTGTTCGGTGCCGACGCTCCGACACTGGATGCGGTGTTTGAGGGGCTGGCCGCCGGCATCGCACGGCACTTCGAGCCCAGGGCGTTGGATGCCCTCGCTGCGCAGTAAAGGACGATAACTGCGGTTGTTATCATCCCCGTCCTCAGGTGCCCGCTGCCGCAAGGCAAAGGGAGAATCGGGAAGGCGGTTGGAGTCCGCCGCGTGCCCAACGCTGTAAGGAAGATGACCCCCCGCTCAATGCCACTGGCCGCCAAGGCCGGGAAGGCGCGGCGGGTCAGATGAATCCAAGCCAGAAGACCGGCCTGAACGTTCATCGCGCTGCAAGGCCAGGCAGCGTGCGACCTATTCACGCACAGGGGACTGCCATGAATACCGCGCAGGCGCAAGCCACGCAAAGCGTTCACGCCTTTACGCAAGAGGCCCGCGACGCCATTTACCGCACCATCTTTTCACGCCGTGATGTGCGCGGGCAGTTTCTGCCCACCCCGGTACCGGACGAGGTGCTCAGCCGCATCCTGACCGCGGCGCACTATGCGCCTTCCGTAGGCTTCATGCAGCCATGGAACTTCCTGGTGGTGCGATCGCAGGACACCAAGCGCCGGGTGCATGATGCCTTCGCCAAGGCCCATGCCGAAGCGGCCGGTATGTTCGAGGGCGACAAGCGCGCGGTGTACCAGCGTCTCAAGCTCGAGGGCATTCTGGAGTCGCCCATCGGCCTCTGCATCACGTGCGACCGCGAGCGCACCGGTCCGGTGGTGGTAGGGCGTACCCACATGAAAACCATGGACCTGTACAGCAGCGTCTGTGCCGTGCAAAACCTGTGGCTCGCCGCGCGCGCCGAGGGGCTTGGGGTGGGGTGGGTGAGCATCTTTCACCAGGCTGACCTGCAGCAGGCGCTGGGTATTCCCAAGAGCATCACCCCCATCGCCTACCTGTGTGTCGGCTACGTCAGCCACTTCCACGCCAAGCCCGAACTGGAAACCGCTGGCTGGCTGCCACGCCTGCCCGTGGAAGACCTGGTGTACTTCGAGCAATGGGGGCAGCGCGACGACCAGCAGCCCCTCATCGCGCATCTGCGGTGCGACCAGGCTGCGGCGCAGTGCAGTCGCCAGACCGCACCGGCATAAGCCAGCCACAACGCATGGGGCCCGCCGCGCAATACGGCCACCTCTTGATGCGCGCCCCGTGAGTCGGGGTTGCGCTGGACCTTTTTTTGACAATCGAAACACGCCATGATCATCGACCTGCCTTTCGTTGCTGACCTCACCGATCTGCCACTGACGCAGGCCCTGCAACACAAGCTGGACAACAAGACCAAGCCACTGGGTGCGTTGGGGCGCCTGGAGCAACTCGCCCTCCGTCTGGGCCAGATCCAAGGTACCGAATCACCCATGCTGCAGGCGCCGCAGATGCTGGTGTGCGCGGGCGACCATGGCCTGGCGGCCAAGGGCGTATCGGCCTATCCGAGCGACGTGACCTGGCAGATGGTCGAGAACTTTCTGGCAGGCGGCGCAGCCGTGAGCGTGCTGGCGCGCCAGCACGGCCTTCAGCTCACCGTGGCCGACTGTGGCGTGGCGCGCGAAGTACCCGCACGCGACGCCGTCCCCGGTGCGCCCCGTCTGGTGCACTGCCGTGTGGCGGCGGGCACGCAGGACGCGAGCGTCGGCCCTGCGATGACCGAGGCGCAGTGCGCCCAGGCGCTGCGCAACGGCATGGATATCGTGCGCGCCATGCCCGGCAACGCGCTGCTGCTGGGCGAGATGGGCATCGGCAACACGTCCGTGGCGTCGCTGTTGTTGGCGCGTCTGGCAGGCGTGCCGCTGGCCGAGTGCACGGGTGCCGGTACGGGACTGGATGCGGCAGGCATCGCGCGCAAGCAGGCCGTGCTGGAGCAGGCGCTGGCGGCCAACGCCGGTGCTACGCAGCCCTTGGAGGCCCTGGCCGCCCTGGGTGGTTTTGAAGTCGCCACGCTCACCGGCGCCGTGCTGCAGGCCGCCGCCGAGCGTCGTGTGATCGTGGTCGACGGCTTCATCACCTGCGCGGCTGTGCTGGTGGCCGCGCGCCTGGCGCCTGCCGTGCTGCAGCGCTGTGTGTTTGCCCATCGCTCCGGCGAACGGGGCCATGGCCACATGCTGCAGGCTTTGCAGGCGCAGCCGCTGCTGGACCTGGGGCTGCGCCTGGGAGAAGGCTCAGGTGCCGCTCTGGCTTGGCCGTTGCTGGAGTCGGCATGCCGCGTGCTGCGCGAGATGGCGAGTTTTCAAGCGGCCGGGGTGGACGGAGCGATGCGCTAAGTGTCTTGCCGGCACTTGCCATCTTCAGGATGGGCGCATGAGGAATTCGACGGGGCTGTGCAACCAGAAGCCGTCCTATCACACACTGGATAAATAGTTAAATACTATCGATCGAATTTGCCAATTGATGAAAAAGTAGTAAGAATCTTCTCTACCAAGTGACCTATTGAAACCCTGGTACTACACGTCCGACCAGCCCGACCTCAAGGCCGGGGACTACATGGTGGACCAGTTCTTCCCCTTCGTCATCGAGCGCGACCGCTACGGCCTGCGCGTGCTGCCGGAGAACCTGGGCAACCTGCAGTATTTCGAGTTCGGGGCGGACGAGGAACTGACATCCAAGGAGGTGCTGGAAAACGCGCGCTACCAGAAGGTCGTGCGTGACGGCTTTGCCTCGTTCTTCTTCCACCCCTTCCTGGCGGTTGAGTCCCAGGCGCAGAAGTATGACGGGCGCGGTTATACGCACCTGAAGGAAATCGTGGATGGCCTGACGGCCATGGGCTACACGTGGACCTCACCCAGCCGCCAGCGCAAGCGCTGACCCTGACACGGCGCGCGGCCATGGCGGCCATGCTGCCGTGCGCGGTGTCTTTGCCGCCGTCGTCCGGCGCGCCATTGCGCCACCTCGGCGGCATGGTGTGGCAGCCCAGCCTGCGCACGCTGCGCCCCCAGGGCAACTGGGCGCAACTGGGCATTCGCCGCCTGTTGGTGCAATGGACGGCGGTGGATTCACAGGCTTTTGTGCCGGGCACCGGCCTGCCTCCGATCGCGGCTGAGCTACCCGACTGGGAGCGCATCGCCGCCGAGCCCTGGGCCCAGGAGGTGATCGTGGGCCTGGCGGCCATGCATGGCGAGGCGCAGGCACGTGCCTCGGTGGCGCTGCTGGTGGAGCAGGCGCACGCCCTGGTGCCCATCGTGCAGCGGCTCCCGCTGAAGCTGGGTGGCTGGTATTTCCCCCTGGAGGTGGATCCCACCTGGCTGCCGGGGCCAGAGTGGTCCCAGGGCCTGGCGCAGTTGCCACGCCCGCTGTGGATCAGCGCCTATGACAGTGCCAACCTCGGCCCGCACGCGCTGGCGGACTGGATCGAGCGCTGGCTGCCGGGCGACGTAGGGGTGTTCTTCCAGGACGGCGTGGGCGTGCATGCGCGCAGTCCGGAGGTTGCGCTGAAGTACTTGCAGGTGCTGACCTACCGCCTGGGTCAGGCGCGCGTGCAGATGATTGCCGAAGCTTTTCGCCCCGCGCCAGAAGGCGGGTTCCGCAGCGCCACGGCGGCGGAGTTCCTGCCGCAGATCGATGCCTACAAGGGGTGGGAGGTGCTGGCCTTCGACGGCCCGCACTACCTGGGAGAGCCGCTGGTGGCTGAGCTGGTGGCGCAGGGCGTGCGCTGATGCCGGCGGCTGCCGCGGCAGCACCCCGCAAGGTTGATCAACCCGCGTTGAACGGCGCCGGCGTCTTCGGCTCGTAGTCGCACCAGGGTGCGACCACGCATTCCCAGCAGCGCGGTTTGCGTGCCTGGCACACGTAGCGGCCCAGCAGAATCAACCAGTGGTGGGCGTCCACCAGATACTGCGGTGGCACGCGCTGCAGCAGCTGCATCTCCACGGCCAACGGGTTCTTGCCGGGCGCCAGGCCGGTGCGGTTGCCCACGCGGAAGATGTGCGTGTCCACCGCCATGGTGGGCTGGCCGAACGCCACGTTCAGCACCACGTTGGCGGTCTTGCGGCCCACGCCGGGCAGGGCTTGCAGCGCCTCGCGCGTGCGCGGCACCTGGCCGCCGTGCTGCTCCACCAGGATGCGGCAGGTCTGCATCAGGTTCTTCGCCTTCGTGCGGTACAGGCCGATGGTCTTGATGTAACCCTCCAGGCCGTCCAGGCCCAGCTCCAGAACGGCCTGCGGCGTATTGGCGACGGGAAACAGCCGGCGCGTGGCCTTGTTCACACCCACGTCGGTGGCCTGCGCCGACAGCAGCACGGCGGCCAGCAGCTCGAATACGTTGGTGTATTCCAGCTCGGTGTTGGGCTGCGGGTTGGCGGCCTGCAGCGCCGCGAAGAAGGGCTCGATGTCCTGGGGCTTCATGGGCGGCGATTGTCGCCGGCTGAGGGGCGCGCCGCAGGAAAGCTGCGCGGCAATTGGCGACAATGGGGGCTACCGTCTTTCACCCATCCACCCGATTGCCGTCCATGCCGCTTGCCTTTGCCGACCGCCTGAATAACGTTGAAACCTCCGCCATCCGCGAACTGTTCAAGCTGCTGGGCAAGCCCGGCATCATCAGTTTTGCGGGCGGCTTCCCGGACAGCGCCATGTTCGACGTGGCCGGCATCCGCGCCGCCAGCGAGCGCGTGCTGGCCGAGGAGCCCGGCGCCGCGCTGCAGTACGGCGCCACCGAGGGATACCAGCCGCTGCGCGAGCAACTGGCCACCTTCATGCAAGGCAAGGGCGTGGCGGGGCTGGCGCCCGAGCAGCTCATCGTCACCACGGGCAGCCAGCAGGCGCTGGACCTGCTCGGCAAGACCATGATCGACCCCGGTGACAAGGTGATCGTCGAGGGCCCCACCTTCCTCGCGACCATCCAGTGCTTTCGCCTCTATGGCGCCGAGGTGATCAGCGCGCCCGTGGACGGCGAGGGCGTGCAGCCCGATGCGCTGGAGCGGCTGATCGTCGAGCACCGTCCCAAGCTGGTCTACCTGATTCCTACCTTTGGCAACCCCAGCGGCGCCACCTTGAGCCTGGAGCGCCGCAAGCGCGTGCTGGAACTGGCCGCGCGGCACCAGGTGCTGGTGGTGGAGGACGACCCCTATGGCGACCTGTACTTCGGCGAGGCGCCGCCGGCCAGCCTGCTGGCGCTCTCGGCCCAGGTGCCGGGCAGTCGGGAGTGGCTGGCGCACTGCGGCAGCCTGAGCAAGGTGCTGTCCCCCGGCCTGCGCGTGGGCTGGCTGATCGCACCGCCCGAGCTGTTGGCGCGCGCCGTGATGTGCAAGCAGTTCAGCGATGCACATACCAGCACCTTTGCCCAGGCCACGGCCGCGCAGTACCTCAAGAGCGGCGCCATGCCCGCGACGCTGGCCCATGTGCGCGCCGTGTATGCCGAGCGCGCGCAGGCCATGGGCGATGCGCTGCGTGCGGAACTGGGCGACGCGGTGGAGTTCGTGCAGCCGCGCGGCGGCCTGTTCCTGTGGGTGCGCCTGACAGGGGCGCGCGGGCTGGAGCGTGATGCCGGCGCATTGGCCAAACGCGCGATCGACAAGGGCGTGGCCTTCGTGCCCGGCACGCCGTTCTTCAGCCAGAACCCCGATGCGGCCACGCTGCGCCTGTCGTTCGCCACGGCCGATGTGGCCAAGATCCGCGAAGGCGTGGCGCGCCTCGGGCAGGCGCTCAAGGGTTGAAGGCGATGGTGGACGCACGCACGCAGGAGCGGGTGGAAGCGCTGGAGGTCAAGGCCGCCTTCACCGAAGACCTGCTGGACCAGCTCAACCTGACCATCTACCGCCAGCAGCAACAGATCGACGAGTTGGCGCGCATCGTGGCGCAGTTGCGCCAGCAGGTGCCCGAGGGGGGCGGCGCCACCGTGCGCAGCCTGCGCGACGAACTGCCGCCGCATTACTGAGGTTTACGTCAAATTGGCCGCTAGCGCTCGTCCATCAAGCGTTAGCAGCTCTTATTTATATAGCGAAGGCTGCCCCATGCAATACCGCTTTCTTGGCAAGAGCCAGCTCCAGGTGTCCACGCTGTGCCTGGGCACGATGATGTTCGGCGACCAGACGGATAAGGCCGAGGCCGCTTCCATCGTGGCCCACGCGCGTGCGCATGGCGTGAACTACATGGACACGGCCGACGTGTACACCAAGGGCGCGTCGGAGCGCATGCTGGGCACGCTGCTGCAGGGCCAGCGCCACGACTGGGTGCTGGCCACCAAGCTGGGCAACAAGATGTCCGAGCGGCCCAACGAGGGCCGCTACTCGCGCGCCTGGATGCTGCGCGAGGTGGAAGCCAGCCTGACGCGGCTGCAGACGGACCATGTGGACATCCTCTACCTGCACCGCGACTACGAGGGCATGGACCTGGAGGAGCCGCTGTTCGCCATCGATGCGCTGCTGCGCGCGGGCAAGATCCGCTACTGGGGCGTGTCCAATTTCCGCGGCTGGCGCATTGCCGAGCTGGTGCACGGTGCGCGCCGCATCGGCATGCCCGGCCCCGTGGTGTGCCAGCCGTACTACAACCTGCTCAACCGCATGCCCGAGGTGGAGATCCTGCCGGCCTGCCAGCATTACGGGCTGGGCGTGACGCCCTACAGCCCTGTGGCGCGCGGTGTGTTGACCGGCAAGTACCTGCCCGGCCAGCCACCCCAGCAAGGCACACGTGCCGGGCGCGGCGACCGCCGCATGGGCGAGACCGAGTTCCGCGAGGAGTCGCTCCAGATCGCCCAGCAGCTCAAGCTGCATGCCAAGGCCCGGGGCATCACGCTTGCGCAGTTCGCCACGGCCTGGGTGCTGGCGCACCGCGGCGTCAGCTCCGTCATCGCCGGGCCGCGCACGCTGGCGCAGTGGCAGGACTACCTGCCGGCGCTCGACTATGCGGTCACGCCCGAGGACGAGGCGCTCGTCGACACCCTGGTGGCCCCCGGCCATCCGTCGACGCCGGGCTTCACCGACCCGGCCTATCCGCTGCAGGCGCGCCGCGCCTGACGCCCGAGGACCGGCGCCATGTATCCCTACGTCTTTGCATTGCACCTGCTGGCCGCCACCGTCTGGACCGGCGGCCATCTGGTGCTGGCATTCACCGTGCTGCCGCGCGCGCTGCGCCAGCGGTCGCCCCAGGCGCTGCTGGACTTCGAGCAGGGCTACGAACACGTGGGCATGCCCGCGCTGCTCATCCAGGTCGCCACCGGGCTGTGGATGGCCTTGCAACTCGTGCCCGACTGGGGGCAGTGGTTCAGCCCTGATGCGCCGCTGGAACGCGCCGTATCGCTCAAGCTCGCGCTGCTGGCCGCCACGCTGTTGGTGGCCGCCCATGCGCGGTTGCGCGTCATTCCCACGCTGAGCGCACGCACGCTGCCGCTGATGGCGTGGCACGTGGCGGCCGTCACGCTGCTGTCGGTGGGCTTCGTGCTCACGGGCATCGCGTTCCGCTACGGTGGACTGGGGATGTGATGGAAGGGGCGGGTCCCGCGGTGCAGGGCTGCGATGCGCGGCGCCTGCAGTTGCTGCTGACGCGCGAGATGCCGTTTGGCAAACACCGTGGCACGGTGATTGCCGATCTGCCCGCCAACTACCTGCATTGGTTCGCCCGCGAGGGGTTTCCGCGCGGCGAGATCGGCCAGCTTCTCGCGCTGATGTACGAGCTGGACCATAACGGCTTGCGCGATCTGCTGGCCCCGCTGCGCGCTGCGCCAGGGCGGTGAGCGGCAGTCGCGGGCCGCTTTCACGCTTTTTACGCAAGGGCGCGGAGCGCCGCCATGCGGGCTCCGTCCGCGCCTACCGGCTCACGCCCGTTGGCGCGCGCCGCTGACGGGCATCAGCCGCCGCTGCACGAACATGCCGAGCCGCTGCCGCAGCCCTGCGAGGCGCCGGCCTCGAACTGCGGGAACAGCACGTTGTTCTCCAGGTGGATGTGGTTCACCAGGTCGTCGCTGAGCTGCGCGAGGCCCGCATACAGCGCGCGCCAGGTGTTGCAGGCGCCCATGGGCGGGGTGATGTCGTTGGTCAGGCGCGCGATCTGCTCCAGTGCCTCGCCGTGGTCCACGTGCTCGCTGCGCATCATGCCGATGGGCTGGGTCACGAAGGCGTTGCCGCCGCTGCGCAGCATGGGGAACAGGATGGCTTCCTCCTTGTGCATGTGGGTCAGCAGCTCCTGCTGCATCTCTTCCAGCGCGTCGGCCAGGCCGTGCGGGGTGTTGGGGTTGTCGCGGTGCACGGCTTCCACGCGGCGCGCCATGCGCACCAGCTCGGGCAACTGGGCGCGGTGCACCTCGTGGTAGCGCGCGACGATGTGGTCGATCAGTTCCGTGGGTGTGCCCGCGTCGGGCAGCTCGTTGGGGCGTTGCAGGGCGGAAAGCTCATCCACCACGGCCTGCAGGTCCAGGCCTTTGTCCGCGGCCGCCTGCTCCAGCGGCACTTGGCCGCCGCAGCAGAAGTCCAGCTTCAGGCGGCGGAACACGGCGGTCGCGCCAGGCAGTTCAACGGCAATCTGGCCGATGGCCTGACGGGGGTCGAGGGAGGGAGAGGTGGCGGTATTCATGGGGCTTCCTTAAAGGTTCACTTGTGATGAATATTTTATTCATTAAAATCCACATAGAGTGAATCTTTGTGTGAACCCTTGGTGCAACCATGCGACTGACCCAGTGGACCGACTACACGCTGCGCGTGCTCATGTACTGCGCCGCCTGCCAGGAGCGCGAGCAGCCCGTGACCATCAGCGAGGTGGCCGAGGCACACGGCATCTCGCGCAGCCATCTCACGAAGATCGTGCAGCAACTCGCGGCCCAGGGGCTGCTGGACACCACGCGCGGGCGTGGTGGCGGCATGCGCCTGATGAAGCCCGCCAGCGAGATCAACCTGGGCCAGATCGTGCGCATGACGGAGACCGACTTCGACATGGTCGAGTGTTTCAATGCCGAGTTGAACCAATGCCGCATGAGCAGCCACTGCCGTCTGCAAGCCGTGCTGTCCGACGCCACGCGGGCCTACCTTGCGGTGCTGGACAGCCTCACCGTGGCCGATCTGGTCACCCCGTCCATCGCTGCGCAGCGGCAGGGCGGGGCGGCGCTGGTGCAGTCCATGCGCTGGGTGCCAGGGTTGCCCATCACCCGCCCCGAGACATTGGCGTAAAAACGGGCTCCAGCGCTTTACCTGCAAGCGCGAACCGCTCTACTTTTTGATGATTCAGGCCGCCAGCGGCGGCTCCAGCCACTGGCGCGCCGCCGCCATTACGCACCGGGTGAGGCGCTCCAGCGCCACCTGCGCCGTGCGCGGGTGGGCCCAGTACAGCGGCACGTCCATGGCGGTGTTCGGCAGCAACTGCACCAGACGGCCCTCGGCCAGTTGCTGGCCGATCAGCGTCAGCGGGTGCATGCCCCACCCCATGCCCACCTCGCAGGCGCGCACGTAGCCAAAGTTGGACGGCAGGAAGTGCCTGGGTGCATGCGTGCGCGACGTGAGGCCGTGCGCCTGCATCCATTGGTCTTGCAGCCGGTCCTTGCGGTCGAAGGTCATGATCGGCGCGCGCGCCAGCGTGGCCGCCGTCACACCGTCGGCAAAGTGCCGCGCAATGAACCCGGGGCTGGCGGCGGCCACATAGCGCATGGTGCCCAGCGGCCAGGTGTTGCAACCGGCGATGGCCGTGCCCGTGGCGGTGACGGCGGCGATCACCTCGCCCTGGCGCAGCCGCTCGCCCGTGTGCTCCTGGTCGTCGATGCGCAGGTCCAGCAGTTCGTTGCCGCCCGCGGTGAAGGCGGCCATGGCGTCCATGAACCAGGTGGACAGCGAATCCGCGTTGACGGCCAGCTTGAGCGTTGGTGCCGGCGCGGGCATGTCGGGCAGCAGGTCGGGGTTGGTACGGCGCAACTGGTTTTCCAGCAGCGCCACCTGTTCCAGGTGCAGGCACAGCCGGCGGCCGGCGTCGGTGCCGGTGCAGGGGCTGCCGCGCTGCACCAGCACCTGTCCCACGCGCTCCTCCAACTGCTTGATGCGCTGCGAAACGGCCGATGGCGTTACGTGCAGGCGGCGCGCTGCCCGCTCGAAGCTGCCTTCGCGCACCACGGCGGCCAATGCTTCCAGTCCAGCGTAGTCCAACATTCAGTTTTACTTAATATCGGTTAGAAGTTTGAAGTGTACTTAAATGAATGCGCGGCCTACCATCGGGCGCATGTTCACTCAACACGCCGCCGCTTCCTCCTGGCTCACGGGCTTCACCGTGTGCCTGTCGCTCATCGTCTCCATCGGAGCGCAGAACCTGTACGTGCTGCGTCAGGCGGTGCAGGGTCAACACGTGCGCGCCTGCGTGGCGTGGTGCGTGGCCAGCGATGCGCTGCTGGTGGCGCTGGGCGTGGCCGGCATGGCGCAGGTGCTGGGCCGTTCGCCCACGCTGGCGCATGCGCTGCAACTGGGCGGTGCGCTGTTCCTGTTGGCCTACGGCTTGTTTGCCTGGCATCGCGCTTTCTTTGCACCGGATGCGGGGCTGAACGCCTCGGGTGGCGAACGCGTGGCGCGCGGGGTGCTGGGTGTGCTCAGCGGCCTGGCCGTCATCACGCTGCTCAACCCGCATGTGTACCTGGACACGGTGGTGCTGATCGGCTCCATCGGTGCGCGCCAGGATGGTTGGCTCAAGTGGGTGTTCGTGCTGGGGGCGGCGTCGGCCAGCCTGACCTGGTTCGTGGTGCTGGCTTTCGCCGGGCGGCGCCTGCAGGGCGTGTTTGCCAACCCGCGCGCCTGGCGCGTGCTGGACACGCTGACGGGCGCGATGATGTTCGTGCTGGCCTGGTGGGTGTGGCAGGGTGCCTGACGTCGTGCCCCCACCCATGAAAAAAGCGCTGCCGCGGCAGCGCTTTTTTTTGTACAGCGTTGCCGCTGCGCGGTGGGCGGTCAGAACGCGGGGACCACGGCGCCCTTGTACTTGTCCTGGATGAACTTCTTCACCTCGGGCGTGTGCAGCGCCTTGATCAGCTTGGCGATGTTGGGGTCGTTGGCGCGGTCGGCACGGGCCGCCACGATGTTGGTGTAGGGCGAGTCGGCGCCTTCGATGAACAGCGCATCCTTGGTGGGGTTGAGCTTGGCTTCGATCGCGTAGTTGGTGTTGATCAGGGCCAGGTCCACATCGGCCAGCGCACGCGGCAGCAGCGGGGCTTCGAGCTCCTTGAACTTCAGCTTCTTGGGGTTCTTCACCACGTCCAGCGGGGTGGGCGTGAGGCTCTTGGGGTCCTTGAGTTCGATCAGGCCCTGCTTGGCCAGCAGGATCAGCGCCCGGCCGCCGTTGGACGGGTCGTTGGGGATGGCCACCGTGGCGCCGTCCTTCAAGTCCTTCACGTTCTTGATCTTGCTGGAGTAGGCGCCGAAGGGCTCCACGTGGATCTTGCCGTTGGGCACGGCCACCAGGCTGCTCTTGCGGTCCTTGTTGTAGCTGTCCAGGTAGGGCTGGTGCTGGAAGAAGTTGGCGTCCAGCTGCTTGTCCTCGACGGCGGCGTTGGGCTGCACGTAATCGCTGAATTCCTTGACCTGCAGGTCCAGGCCCTGGGCCTTGAGCTGGGGCTTCACGAAGTTCAGGATCTCCGCGTGCGGCACGGCCGTGGCGGCCACCTTGAGCACGTCGGCGGCTTGCGCGCCCAGCGCGGCAGCGGCCAGGGCAATGGCAGACAGGGTTTTCTTCAGCATGGAGAACGGTTTCCTTGTAGCGGTGACTTGAGAGCACCGCCCTGTGCAAGAGGGCGATGACCAGGGTGTGAAGTGTAAGCGGGACGACTCAGCCGCAAGTCGTTTTTATTTTCATATTCATATATGAAGTAGGTTCTTTATCTTTTGTTATTGTGATAAAAAACCGCACTAGCGCCCATTTGACAAGCGCTAGAAGCTATGAATATGGGAGCGTGAATGGGGCTGCGGTATGGGTGCTCAGCGCAGCACTTCCAGCAGCCGGTCCAGTCCACCCTGGTTGATGGCCACGCGGGCCTGTGCGCGCACGGCGGGCTTGGCGTGGTAGGCCACCGACAGCCCGGCCGCGCCCATCATGGGCAGGTCGTTGGCCCCGTCGCCCACGGCAATGGTCTGGCGCGCGTCGATGCCCATGAGCGAGGCGACCTCCAGCAGCGTGCGCCGCTTTTCCGCGCCATCGCAGATGTCGCCCCAGGCCTGGTCCACCATGCGGCCGGTGAGCAGGCCGTTCTCGATCTCCAGCACGTTGGAGCGTGCGAAGTCGATCCCCAGGTGCGCCTTCACGCGGTCGGAGAAGAAAGTGAACCCACCCGAAACGAGCAGCGTGGCCAGCCCCGCAGCCTTGGCGGCGGCGATGAGTTCGGCCGCGCCGGGGTTGAAGCGCAAGCGCTCGGTGAACACGCGCTCCAGGTGGTCCGTGCCCACGCCCTTGAGCAGCGCCACGCGCTGGCGCAGGCTTTCCTTGTAGTCGGCGATCAGGCCCTGCATGGCGGCCTCGGTGATGGCAGCCACCTCGGCCTTGCGGCCGGCGGCGTCGGCGATCTCGTCCACGCATTCGATGCTGATGAGCGTGGAGTCCATGTCGAAGGCGATGAGCTTGTAGTCGGCCAGCCGCAGCGGCGGCGTGATGCCCTGCACGACGAGACCGGGGGCAAATTCAAAAGGAGTCTGGGACATGGAAGCGGAGTAGAGCGGATGCGAAAAAGAGGGATTGTCGTTCAGGGCTTGGGCAGGTACAGCTGGTCGGACCAGGTGGCCAGCCACCCGGGCTTGAAGGCCACGAACACCGCGCACAGCATGCCCGTGACCATGCCATCGCCCCAGGCCATGAGCCAGCGCGCCACCAGCGACAACTGTTCACCCACGCCCGGCAGCACATGGCCCGCCCATTGCGACAGCGAGCCTGCCACGAACACGCACAGCGCCGTGCCCAGGAAGCCCCGGCCCAGCACATAGACGAAGATGCGCACGCCGGTGAGCGCACGCGCGCCCGCCAGGCGCCGCAGCAGCACGCCCACGAGCAGCGCGAGCGTGGCGGGGACGATGCCCTGCCACACGGCCAGGCCCAGCGCGTCGCCCCAGCCCAGGCTGGGCGAGATCAGCGCGGCGATCGTGCCGACGGCCAGCAGGGCCGGAACCGCCAGCGGCCAGCCCAGCATGAGC
This sequence comes from Diaphorobacter sp. LR2014-1, assembly GCF_002916785.1. Classification (NCBI taxonomy): domain Bacteria; kingdom Pseudomonadati; phylum Pseudomonadota; class Betaproteobacteria; order Burkholderiales; family Comamonadaceae; genus Diaphorobacter; species Diaphorobacter sp. LR2014-1. The sequence continues at coordinate 221,931 of NZ_MTBE01000004.1, forward strand.
AGCACCAGGCAGGCGCCTGACCACTGCAGCTGCAGCGGCATGCGGTGCAGCGTAGGCAGGGCCCAGGCCCAGGGCAGCAGCACGAGCGTGGCGAGCAGCGGCGTCCACAGCGTGGCAGGTGCGCCATGGGCCTCGTGCGCCAACGGTTTGCGGCTGCCCAGCAGCCGCCAGGGCCGCGCGGCCAGCGCGAAGGCCAGTGCCAGCAGGGCGAGGGCGGCTTCCAGTGCCATGGATCTGCCTAGGCGGGGACGGCGGCCTGCGCCTCGGCCAGCGGCTGGCCCAGGCTGCGCAGCACGTCGCGCACCATCTGGGCGCGCGCGGCGGGGTCGGGCAGCTCGCGCTCGATGCGCAGCTTCTCGTTGCCGGCCAGCTTGATGTGCTTGTTCTTCTGGATCAGGTGGATGATGGCCATGGGGTCCACCGGCGGCTGCGGCTTGAAGGTGATGGTGATCACGCCGGGGGCGGCATCCACCTTCACCACGCCGTAGGGCGCGGACAGCACGCGCAGGCGGTGCACGTCGATCAGCGTCTGCGCCTGCGGCGGCAGCTTGCCGAAGCGGTCCACGATCTCTTCGAGCAGGCCATCGATCTGGTCGCCGGTCTTGGCCGTGGCCAGCTTCTTGTAGAACGACAGGCGCAGGTGCACGTCGCCGCAATAGTCGTCGGGCAGCAGGGCCGGGGCGTGCAGATTGATGTCGGTGGCGGCCTGCATGGGGGCGAGCAGATCGGGTTCCTTGCCGGCCTTGAGTTGCTTCACCGCCTCGGCCAGCATCTCGTTGTAGAGCTGGAAGCCGATCTCCATCATGTTGCCGCTCTGGCTCTCGCCCAGCACCTCGCCCGCGCCGCGGATCTCCAGGTCGTGCATGGCGAGGTAAAAGCCCGAGCCCAGCTCCTCCATCTGCTGGATGGCGTCCAGGCGCTGCTGCGCCTGTTTGGTCAGGCCGTCGATGTCGGGCACCATCAGGTAGGCGTAGGCCTGGTGGTGGCTGCGCCCCACGCGCCCGCGCAACTGGTGCAGCTGCGCCAGGCCGAACTTGTCGGCGCGGCTGATGATGATGGTGTTGGCCGTGGGCACGTCGATGCCGGTCTCGATGATGGTCGAGCACAGCAGGATGTTGTAGCGCTGGGCCACGAAGTCGCGCATCACGCGCTCCAGCTCGCGCTCGGGCATCTGGCCGTGGGCCACGGCGATGCGCGCCTCGGGCAATATCTCTTCGAGCTTCTGGCGCCGGTTCTCGATGGTCTCGACCTCGTTGTGCAGGAAGTAGCACTGGCCGCCGCGCTTGAGCTCGCGCAGCACGGCCTCGCGGATCACGCCCGTGCCTTCGTTGCGCACAAAGGTCTTGATGGCCAGGCGCCGCTGCGGCGCGGTGGCGATCACGGACAGGTCCCGCAGCCCCTCCAGCGCCATGCCCATGGTGCGCGGGATCGGCGTGGCGGTGAGCGTGAGCACATCCACCTCGGCGCGGAACTGCTTCATCGCCTCCTTGTGGCGCACGCCGAAGCGGTGTTCTTCGTCGATGATGAGCAGGCCCAGGTTCTTGAACTGGGTCGATTCGCTGAGCAGCTTGTGCGTGCCCACGACGATGTCCACCGTGCCGTCGGCAATGCCCTTGACGGCGGCGGTGATCTCCTTGCCCGAGCGAAAGCGCGAGACCTCGGCCACCTTCACGGGCCACTTGCTGAAGCGGTCGCTCAGCGTGCGGTAGTGCTGCTCGGCCAGCAGCGTGGTGGGCGCCAGGAACGCCACCTGCTTGCCCCCGGCCACGGCCACGAAGCAGGCGCGCAGTGCGACCTCGGTCTTGCCAAAGCCGACGTCGCCGCAGACCAGCCGGTCCATGGGGCGCGGGCTGATCATGTCCTGCACCACGGCGTGGATCGCGGCCTTCTGGTCCGCGGTCTCCTCGAAGCCGAAGTCGTTGGCGAACTGCTCGTAGTCGTTGGGCGAGTAGCGGAAGGCATGCCCCTCCCGCGCGGCGCGGCGGGCGTAGATGTTGAGCAGCTCGGCCGCCGCGTCGCGCACTTGGCTTGCGGCCTTGCGCTTGGCCTTTTCCCACTGGCCGCTGCCCAGCTTGTGCAGCGGGGCCTCGTCGGCAGACACGCCCGTGTAGCGGCCGATGAGTTGTAGCTGACTCACAGGCACGTAGAGCACGGCCTTGTCGGCGTATTCCAGGTGCAGGAACTCCTGCAGCGCGGGGCTGCCGTCGGGGTTCTTGTTGCCCACATCCATGTGGATGAGGCCGCGGTAGCGCCCGATGCCGTGCTGGTTGTGCACCACGGGGTCGCCCACCTTCAGCTCGGACAGGTCCTTGATCAGCGCTTCGACGTCGCTGGCCTGCTCCTGCTTCTTGCGCCGGCGCGTGGTGGAGCCAGCGGCGAACAGCTCGGTCTCGGTGACCAGGTCCAGGCCTTCTTCCATCCACGCGAAGCCCGAGGCCAGCGCCGCCGTGGCGATGCCGACGCGCTCTTCGGGCGTCCCCTGGAATTCGGCCAGCGAATCGAAGGCCGGCGGGTTCAACCCCGAGGCCCGCAGGAAATCCAGCAGGCTCTCGCGCCGGCCGTCGCTTTCAGCCAGCAGCAGCACGCGCTGGCCGGTCTGCCCGGTGGCGCGGATGTGCGCCTGCAGCCGCGCCAGCGGGTCCTCGGCGCCGCGCACCACGGACAGGTCGGGCAGCTTCTGGAACTGCGCGTTGTCCGCCACGTCTTCCACACCGGGGCGCAGCGACAACTGGGCATGCTGGTTGGCCTGGGCGTAGAACTGCTCGGCGCCCAGGAACAGCGCCTCCGGCGGCAGGGTGGGGTGGTCCGGGTCGCCCTGGATCAGGCGGTAGCGGTCGCGCGTGTCCTGCCAGAAGCGCTGGAAGGCTGTCTCTAGGTCGCCGTGCAGCACCACGGTGGCTTCGTTGCCCAGGTAATCGAACACGGTGGCCGTCTCATCGAAGAACAGCGGCAGGTAGTACTCGATGCCCGCCGTGGCCACACCGTTGCCCATGTCCTTGTAGATGCGGCTGCGCGTGGGATCGCCCTCCAGCAGCTCGCGCCAGCGCTGGCGGAACTTGGCGCGCGCCGCGTCGTCCATGGGGAACTCGCGCCCGGGCAGCAGGCGCACCTCGGGCACCGGGTAGAGGCTGCGCTGGCTGTCGGGGTCGAACGTGCGGATGGAGTCGATCTCGTCGTCGAACAGGTCCACCCGGTACGGCACGGCCGAACCCATCGGGAACAGGTCGATCAACCCGCCGCGCACCGCGTATTCGCCATGGCCCACCACCTGGGACACATGCTGGTAGCCCGCGAGCGTGAGCTGGGCGCGCAGCTTGGCCTCGTCGAGCTTCTGCTTGACCTTGAAATGGAAGGTGTAGCCCGCCAGGAACGACGGCGGCGCCAGCCGGTACAGCGCCGTGGTGGCCGGCACCAGCACCACGTCGGCGCCCGTGTCCTTGTCGCGCTGCTGGATGCGCCAGAGTGTGGCCAGCCGCTCGCTGATCAGGTCCTGGTGCGGCGAGAAGCTGTCGTAGGGCAGCGTTTCCCAGTCGGGAAACAGCGCGCAGCGCAACTCGGGCGCGAAGAAGGCCATCTCGTCGATGAGCCGCTGGGCGTCGGTCGCATCGGCGGTGACGATGGCGGTGGTGCGGCCCGCGGCCTTTTCCCGCTCGCCCAGACGGGCCAGCAGCAAGGCGTCGGCGCTGCCCACGGGGCGGGGCAGGGTGAATCGTTTTCCGGGGGAGAGTTTGGGCAGCTGCATGCAGGTGGCGTCGCCCCATGGTATGGGATAGGGCGCAGGACACGGAGCAGTGTGCGCCACGAGGCTCAAGACGACGATCGGGGATTTTAGAATGCCCGCCCATGACCGACCTGCTGCCGCCCACCACCCCTGCTCGCCCTGTGGCCGGGCGCTTCTGGGGGCTGGTGCCCTGCGCCGGCACCGGCACGCGCGCCGTGCGCAGGGGCGGGCAGGACGGCCCCCCCGTGCTGCCCAAGCAGTACCACACGGTGGCGGGTCACCCGATGGTGCTGCACACGCTGGCGGCCTTTGCGGGCGTGGCGCGCCTGGCGGGCACGCTGGTGGCCGTGGCCGCGGGCGACACCTTCTTCGACGGTCACCCCCACCCGGCCTTCTTTGCCGTGCCCTGCGGCGGGCCCGCGCGCGCCGACACGGTGCTGGGCGGCCTGAAGGCCCTGCAATCGCGCGGCGCGCAGGATGAGGACTGGGCGCTGGTGCACGATGCGGCGCGCTGCCTGGTGACGGCGCAGCAGATCGACGCGCTCATCGACGCCTGCCAGCACGACAGCGTGGGCGGGCTGCTGGCGCACAAGCTGGCGGACACGCTCAAGGTGGCGAGCGACGGCCCCGGCGGCGTGCGCGTGGCCGCCACCGTGGACCGCAGCGACAAATGGCTGGCGCAGACGCCGCAGATGTTCCGCATCGGTGCGCTGCGCCATGCGCTGGAGCGGGTGGGCGCCACCGCCACCGACGAGGCCAGTGCCATGGAGGCCATGGGCCTGCGCCCGCGCCTGGTGCCTGGCGGCGCGCAGAACTTCAAGGTGACCTACCCCGAGGACTTCGCGCTGGCCGAGGCCGTGCTGGCCCAGCGCATGCACGGCGCCACGCTGGAGCGCTTTGGCGGCGAACGCGGCGCCGCGGCGAGCGATCCGGTCAAGACTTTCTTTTCTTCCAAGGCATGAGGGCGGCGAACGCAATGGGCATGAATTTCAGAATCGGCGAAGGGTGGGACGTGCATGCGCTGGTGCCCGGGCGGCGCCTGGTCATCGGCGGGGTGGAGATCCCGCACACCATGGGCTTGCTGGGCCATTCCGATGCCGATGTGCTGCTGCATGCCATCACCGATGCGCTGCTGGGCGCTGCGGCGCTGGGCGACATCGGCAGCCACTTCCCCGACACCGACGCGCGCTTCAAGGGCGCGGACTCGGTGGCGCTGCTGGAGGAGGCGGCGCGCCGCGTTGGCGACACGGGCTACGCCATCGGCAACATCGACAGCACCGTGGTCGCGCAGGCGCCGCGCCTGGCGGCGCACATCCCCGCCATGCGCGAGCGCATCGCCGGCGCGCTGGGCCTGGTGCTGGACCAAGTGAACGTGAAGGCCAAGACCGCCGAGCGCCTGGGCCCCGTGGGGCAGGGTCTGTCCATCGAGGCGCGCGCCGCCGTGTTGCTATTCAAAAAATAGCTGCTTGCGCTGGAAGAGTGCCGGTTTCCGGCAGGAAACGCTGTAAATCAGCCACGCAGCAAGCGCTGGCTGCTATCAATTTTGCTGGGATGACGGCACACCGCTGCGCGGTGGCAGGTGGCGCTTGATCTGCGGGCGCTGCAGGCGCTGCTGGGGGTCCTGGCCCTGCCGTAGATTCATCGCGCGCTGCAACTGGATGTGGGCGACCAGCCCGCCCGAGCCCGAGTTGGCCAGCGCGAAGATGCCCCCCATGCGCTGCACGGTCTTGTCCACGATCGACAGGCCCAGGCCCGCGCCAGCGGCGGCCGTGCGCGCGGAGTCGCCGCGAAAGAACGGTTTGGTGAGGTTGGCCAGTTGCTCGGGTGGTGCGCCGGGCCCGTGGTCGCGCAGCTTCATCAGCACCCACTTCTCGCGCGCCTTGGCGGCGATGTCCACGGTGGTGATGCCGGTTTCGCGGTTCTTGCCGTAGCGACGGGCGTTCTCCAGCAGGTTGGAGATCACGCGCGCCAGCTCCACCTCGTCGGCCATCACGATCAGGTCCTCGGGCACGTTCATCGAGATCTGCAACTCGCGGTGGTCCTGCACCGCGTACACGCAGGACGACACCACGCCATGCAGGTTGACGGGGCTCAGGGCCACCGTGGTGTCGGGCCGCGCATAGTCCAGGAACTTGTCGATGGTGGCGTCCAGCTGCACGATGTCGGCCACCATGTGCTCGCGCGCCACGTCGTCGGTGACGCTCATCTCGGTTTCCAGGCGCAGCCGCGCCAGCGGCGTGCGCAGGTCGTGCGAGATGCCGGCCAGCATCACCGCGCGGTCCTGCTCCAGCTTGGCGAGCTTTTGCGCCATGCGGTTGAAGCCGATGTTGACCTCGCGGATCTCGCTGGTCACGGCCTCTTCGTCCAGGCGGCTGTTGGCAAAGTCGCCGTCGCGCACGCGGTTGGCCGCGTCGCTGAGCTGCTTGAGCGGACGGTTGATCAGCCGCGCGATGACGGCGGCACCCGCCAGCGACAGCGCGCCTGCGGTGATCAACCAGATCATCCAGGTCTTGCCGCCAGCGGCACTCAGGCGCGAACGGTCCATCAGCATCCAGTTGGGGTCGCCATTGATGGTGAAGCCCACCCACAGCCCCTTCTCGCCATTCACGCTGGCGGCCACGATGGTGCCGGGCCCCAGGCGCTGGGTGAGTTCTTCGGTCAGGCGCGAGCCGAGCGGGGAGGGCGAGAGCAACTCGAACTTGTCACCCGGCTCGCGCGGCAGGATGCGCACGCCCTCCTGGTCGGCCATGGTCTTGAGCAGCGACACGCGCGCGATGGCGTCGGAGTGGATGAGCGCCGCGCGGCTCAGGTTGACCAGCGATGCAATCTGCTGCGCCGTCTGCAGGGCGCGGGGCTCGAACTCCAGCGCGCGCAGCGTCTGCAGCCACGCCATGATGCTGCCGATCAGCAGCACCGCCAGCAGGAAGAAGGTGCGCCAGAAGAGGTTCAGCCCCACGCGTGCACGCTGGGCCCGCCGGCTGGCGGACGTTTCCAGCGGCGCGGGGCTGGTGGCATCGGAAGGCGCGTCGTGGGTGGCGTTCATGTCAAGGTGGCGTGCAAGCGGTCATGCAGGGCACGGCGTGCCGGTGGAGTGGGGCCGCCGTTCCTTTCGCAGGGATGCCCTGGTCAGTTCGTGCCGTCCGGCACGAACACGTAGCCCACACCCCAAACGGTCTGGATGTAGCGCGGCGCGGCGGCGTCCACCTCGACCAGCTTGCGCAGGCGCGAGATCTGCACGTCCAGGCTGCGGTCGAACGGCTCGAACTCGCGCCCGCGCGCCAGCAGCGCGAGCTTTTCGCGCGACAGCGGCTGGCGCGGGTGGCGCACCAGGGCTTTCAGCATGGCGAATTCGCCCGTGGTCAGCGGCAGTTCCTCGCCGTTCTTTTGCAGCGCGCGCGTGCCCAGGTCGAAGGTGAAGGGGCCGAAGGTCACCACTTCGTTGTCGCCCGACGGTGCGCCCGGGGCCTCCTGCGGTGGGCGGCGGCGCAGCACGGCGTGGATGCGGGCCAGCAGTTCGCGCGGGTTGAAGGGCTTGCCCAGGTAGTCGTCGGCGCCCACTTCCAGGCCCACGATGCGGTCCACGTCCTCGCCCTTTGCGGTGAGCATGATGATGGGCGTGCGGTCATTGGCCGCGCGCAGGCGCCGGCAGATCGACAGGCCGTCTTCCCCCGGCATCATCAGGTCCAGCACTATCAAGTCCACGGTCTCGCGCAGCAGGATGCGGTTGAGGGCCTTGCCATCTTCCGCGACCATAACTTCAAAGCCTTCCTGGGTGAGGTAGCGGCGCAGCAGGTCGCGGATGCGCGCATCGTCATCCACCACGAGAACTTTGTCGGTACGGTTGGTTGTTGAATCCATGCTTTCTTTCCCAGTCCAATTTGTAACAGAGCCGATTCTGACCAGCTTGCGAACGGAAAGCCCGGTTTTACCCCGGGGTCTGACCAACTGTTACAGGTTTTGCGACACCTCGCAACGACATTACCCGGCATTCATGCCAGCGCTGCGCTGACGCGGTTAGCGTCGGTCCTGGGGCATGCTGCACCTGCCTGTACAACGTCAACCCAAGAAAAGGAACACCATGCAAAGAACTATAAAAACAATAGCTGCTTGCGCACTGATGGCGGGCGCTGTGGCCGCTTACGCTCAGAATCCTTCGGCGCCGCCGCAGAACGTGCTGCAGCTCTCCGCATCGGGCACGGTGCAGGTGCAGCAGGACTTGCTGGTGCTGACGCTGGCCGCCACCAAGGAAGCCGCGGACGCCGCAGGCGTGCAAACGCAACTCAAACAGGCGCTGGACGCCGCGCTGGCCGAAGCCCGCCGCGCGCCGCCCAGCCGCAGCAGATGGACGTGCGCACGGGGGCCTTCGGCATGTACCCGCGCTATGGCAAGGACGGCAAGATCACCGGCTGGCAGGGCCGCGCCGAGCTGGTGCTGGAAGGGCGCGACTTCCCGCGCATCACGGCCACGGCGGGCAAGATCCAGAGCATGTCCATCAGCCAGATCGCATTCGACCTGTCGCGCGAGGCGCAGGCCAAGGTGGAGACCGAGGCCCAGGCGCAGGCCATCGAGGCCTTCAAGGCACGCGCCTCCGAACTGGCGCGGGGCTTCGGTTTTGGCGGCTACTCGCTGCGCGAGGTGGCGGTGAACAGCAATGAGATGTCGCCCGGCCCGCGCCCGCGCATGATGGCCATGGAGGCCAAGGCGGCATCCTATGCGTCCGACGCTCCCGTGCCCGTGGAGGCCGGCAAGGCCCAGGTGGTGGTGACGGTGGCTGGCTCGGTACAGCTCAAGTGACCCCAGCGTTCGCTATCAGCCATTTTGGCCTGCAGCGCCCGCCAGCCGGGCGTTACCAGCTATCTTTTTGATAGCGGTCTTACTGCGCCACCCAGCCGCCGTCCATATTCCATGCCACGCCGCGCACGTTGTTGGCGGCGGCCGAGCAGAAGAACACGGCCAGCTCACCCAGCTCTTCGGGTGTGGTGAACTGCATGGAGGGCTCCTTCTCGCCCAGCAGCACTTTCTTGGCTTCTTCATTGGAGATGCCCAGCGCGGCGGCCTTGGCGTCCACCTGCTTTTGCACCAGCGGCGTGAGCACCCAGCCGGGGCAGATCGCGTTGCAGGTCACGCCCGTCGGGGCGGTCTCCAGCGCCGTCACCTTGGTCAGGCCCACGATGCCGTGCTTGGCCGCCACGTAGGCCGACTTCTGCGCCGATCCCACCAGGCCGTGTACCGACGCCACGTTGATGATGCGGCCCCAGTCATTGGCCAGCATGCCGGGCAGTGCCAGGCGCGTGGTGTGGAAGGCGCTGGTCAAGTTGATGGCGATGATGGCGTCCCACTTCTCCACGGGGAAGTCCTGCACGCTGGCCACATGCTGGATGCCGGCGTTGTTGACCAGGATGTCCACGCGGCCGAACTGGGATGCGGCGTACTTGAGCATGTCCTCGATCTCCGCGGGGCGGCTCATGTCCGCGCCGTGGTAGGCCACGCGGGCGCCTGCGGCCTCGCCGACGGCCAGCACCTCGGCGCGCGGACCTTCCACGTCGCCAAAGCCGTTGAGCACGATGTTCGCCCCCTGGCGCGCGAGCGCCTTGGCGATGCCCAGTCCGATGCCGCTGGTGGAGCCGGTGACGAGGGCGGTTTTGCCGTTCAGCATGAGAGTCTCTCCGAATGAATTAGGATGCAGCGCAGGCATTATCGAGCGCTGCATGACGGTACCGTTTCCATGATTCAACCTACGCTGAAATACGTACCGTGCCCCGGCCCCGCGGCCGCCGGCCACCCGGAACAAGGCCATCGCATGGCCTACTGGGAGTGGAACGAGACGGGCGACGCGGCCCATCCCCATGTGATCATCTGCGTCCACGGGCTGGCACGCCAGGGGCGGGACTTCGACACCCTGGCACGCGCGCTGGCCCGCCATGCGCGCGTGGTCTGCCCCGATGTCGTGGGGCGCGGACGCAGCCATTGGCTGGCCGATCCGATGCAATACCAATTGCCGGTGTACGCGGCCGACATGCTGGCCTTGCTGGCGCAACTGCACGCGCAAGGCCCCATCGCCACCCTGGATTGGGTGGGCACGAGCATGGGCGGGCTCATCGGCATGGGCCTGTGCGGCCAGCCGGGAGTGTTGCCGGTACCCGTGCGGCGCCTGGTGCTCAATGATGTGGGGCCGCGGGTGGAGTGGCAGGCGCTCGCGCGCATCGGCCAGTACCTGGGGCAGCCCGCGCATTTCGCGACGCTGCAGCAGGCGGCCGACGCGCTGTGGGCGGTGTCGCGCAGCTTCGGGCCGCACACACCTGCGCAGTGGCTGGAACTGTCTCGCGCCATGGTGCGCGAGGCGCCCCAAGGGGGCTTGGCCCTGCACTACGACCCGGCGATCGCCGTGCCCTTTCGCGCCCTCACGCCCGAGGCCGCGCTGGCGGGTGAGCAGCAGCTATGGCAGCTATACGACCAGATCCCGGCCCAGGTGCTGCTGCTGCGCGGTGCGGAGTCGGACCTGCTGTCCAGCGCCACGGCGCGCGAGATGACCGCGCGCGGCCCGCGTGCGCGGCTGGTGGAGTTCGCCGGCGTGGGCCACGCGCCGACGCTGGTGCAGCCGGACCAGGTGGCCGTGGTCGCGCAGTTCCTGCTGGAGCGGCAGGAGGAGTTGACAGCATGAAGAGCAGTTCCATCGGCCATCTGCCCATGGGGCAGGGCGCGGCCGCCGGGCCCCGACCCGAGGCGGTGCCGCAGCTCATCGCAGCCACCGCGCAGGCGGGACCGGAGCATGCCGACGCACTGGTACGCGCCCGCGCCTTTGCCGAGCCGCTCTTGATCGGCGAAACGTTGGAAACCGGAGAGAACACCCTCGTCCATGCCGATGCGGTGTCCGCCATCCTCAAGCACCTGGGCGGCTCGGAAACCATGCAGGCGGCGGCCTATCTGGTGTATGCCTGCTCGCACCTGAACAAGCCCGAGGAAGTGATCACCAAGGCCTTCGGCAGCAATTTCGCCGCGCTGGCGCTGGAGACCACCAAGCTCATGCGCGTGCAACTGCAGGCGCGCGAGGCGCAGGTGACGGGCCAGCAGGTGGACGATGCGGCCACGCAGACCGAGAACGTGCGCAAGATGCTGCTGGCCTTCTCGCGCGACCTGCGCGTGGTGATGCTGCGCCTGGCGTCCCGCCTTCAGACGCTGCGCTTTTATGCCGCAGCCAAGCGCCCGGTATCGCCGGCCATCGCGCGCGAGGCGCTGCAGGTGTTCGCGCCGCTGGCCAACCGCCTGGGCATCTGGCAGATGAAGTGGGAGCTGGAAGACCTGGCCTTCCGCTTCCTGGAGCCCGAGACCTATAAGGAGGTGGCCCGCCTGCTCGACGAGAAGCGCGTGGAGCGCGAGCTGTACATGGAGCAGGTGCGCAGCCGTCTCGAATCCGAGCTGCGCGCGCGCAGCATCAGTGCCAGCGTGCAGGGCCGGCCCAAGCACATCTACAGCATCGTCAAGAAGATGCGCGGCAAGTCGCTGAACTTCGACCAGGTGTTCGACATCCGTGCGCTGCGTGTGGTGGTGCCGAGCGTCAAGGACTGCTATGCGGCTTTGAGTTGGGTGCACAGCCAGTTCAAGCCCATCGAGGCGGAGTTCGACGACTACATCGCCCGCCCCAAGCCCAACGGCTACCAGTCGCTGCACACCGTGGTGCGCGACGAGGCGGGCAAGGCCATCGAGATCCAGATCCGCACCCAGGCCATGCACGACCATGCCGAGCATGGCGTGGCCGCGCACTGGGCCTACAAGGAGGCGGGCACCAAGGGCTACGCTGGCGTGTCGGCCAGCAGCGAGTACGACGCCAAGATCGCCGTACTGCGCCAGCTGCTGGCGTGGGAGCGCGACCTGGTGGGCTCCGCCAGCCGCAGCGGGTTGTTCGAAGACCGCATTTATGTGCTGACCCCGGACGCGGCCGTGGTGGAACTGCCCCAGGGCGCCACGCCCGTGGACTTCGCCTATGCCGTGCACACCAGCGTCGGCCACCGCTGCCGGGGTGCGCGTGTCGACGGCAACATGGTTCCGCTGAACACGCCGCTGCAGAACGGCCAGACGGTGGAGATCATCACCGTGAAGGAAGGGCGTCCTTCGCGCGACTGGCTCAACCCGGAACTGGGCTACCTCACCAGCAACCGCGCGAAGGCCAAGGTGCGCGCGTGGTTCAACGCACAGGCCACCCATGCCACGGTGGCGCGCGGCCGCGAGCTGGTGGAAAAGCTGCTACAGCGCGAGGGCAAGACGGCCCTCAAGCTTGACGACCTGGCGGTGCAGCTGGGCTTCAAGTCGGCCGAGGCCTTGTTCGAAGTGGTGGGCAAGGACGAATTCTCGCTGCGCAGCATCGAGACCCTGTTGCGCCCACCCGAGCCAGCGGTCGACGAGCCTGACGTGCTGCTCAAGAAGGCGCGCACACCCGACGGCGCGCCCAAGGGCGGCGTGCTGGTGGTGGGCGTGGATTCCCTCATGACGCAGTTGGCCAAGTGCTGCAAGCCCGCGCCGCCCGATGAGATCCGTGGTTTCGTCACGCGCGGCAAGGGCGTGAGCGTGCACCGCGCCGACTGCAGCAACTTCCGCGAGATGGCGGCGCGCAATGCGGAGCGCGTGATCGACGTGGAGTGGGGAAAGTCGCAGCGCGCTGCCGGAGAAGCCGCCGTCTACCCCGTGGACGTGGCGGTGGAAGCCTCGGACCGCCAGGGCCTGCTGCGCGACATCTCGGAAGTGTTCGCCCGTGAGAAGACCAACGTCATTGGCGTGCAGACACAGTCCGTCAAGGGAACGGCATGGATGACCTTCACCGTGGAGGTGTCCGATGCGGGGCGGCTCAACAAGGTGCTGGGTATCGTGGCCGCGGTGCAGGGGGTGCGGTCGGCGCGCCGGCGATGACGGCCGCCAGGGCCGAGGCGGCATTTTTTGCTGCTATACTCCCGCTTCTCGAACAAACACAGGCGCGTAGCTCAGCTGGTTAGAGCACCACCTTGACATGGTGGGGGTCGTTGGTTCGAGTCCAATCGCGCCTACCATTTCTCTCTGCTGAAGCCACCCAGACTTCAGCATGCAAAGAGAGAAATTCTGTACAAAACGCCGCTCGACAGAGCGGCTTTTTTGTTTCCGGATCCCCCGCATTCAGCCTGGAGCAGGCGGTCGTGCAAGCCATCAGGGTATTCCTGCGCGCTGCGCGGGTGCGGCCTGCCTAGAATCTGCTGCACTGCAATACAAGCCATGACGGGCCATGTACCCGAGGAGCCGCCTGTGCCAGACAAGAACCCAGCACCCGATCCAAAAACCGCCCAGCGCGTGATCAAGAAGTACCCCAACCGCCGGCTGTACGACACGTCCACCTCCACCTATGTCACGCTGGCCGAGGTCAAGCAGCTGGTGATGCAGGGCGAATCCGTCGTGGTGCGCGACGCCAAGACCAGCGAAGACCTCACGCGCAGCATCCTGCTGCAGATCATCCTGGAGGAGGAGGCAGGCGGCGCGCCGATGTTCAGCGAGGCGGCGCTGGCCAACATCATCCGCTTCTATAGCCATGCCATGCAGGGCTTCATGGGTGCGTACCTGGAAAAGAACGTGCAGATGTTCACCGAGATCCAGGCCAAGCTGGCCGAGCAGTCGCAAGGCCTCACGCCCGAGATGTGGACGCAATTCATGAATCTGCAGTCGCCCATGATGAAGGGGCTGATGGGCAACTACGTGGAGCAGTCGCAGAACATGTTCCTGCAGATGCAGGACCAGATGCAGAAGCAGACCGAGCAGATGCTGGGCGCGTTTGGCCTCAAAAAGCGCTGAGCCCGGCAGAACTGGGAAAATGCGGGGATGAGCCAAGCACTCTCCCCCGCCAAGACCCCCAAGATCGGGTTCGTCAGCCTCGGCTGCCCCAAGAACCTCACCGACTCCGAACTCCTCCTCACGCAACTCAGCGCCGAGGGCTACGAAACCTCCAAGACCTTCGAGGGCGCAGACCTCGTCATCGTCAACACCTGCGGCTTCATCGATGAAGCCGTGAAGGAAAGCCTGGACACCATTGGCGAGGCCTTGGCAGAGAACGGCAAGGTGATCGTTACCGGCTGCCTGGGCGCGCGCGCCGGCGAGACGGGCGGCAACCTCGTGAAAGAGGTGCACCCCAGCGTGCTGGCCGTGACCGGGCCGCATGCGGCGCAGGAAGTGATGGAGGTCGTGCACACCCACTGCCCCAAGCCGCACGATCCCTTCCTTGACCTGGTGCCGGGCAGCTTCGGCGAGGCGGGCATCAAGCTCACGCCGCGCCACTATGCCTACCTGAAGATCAGCGAGGGCTGCAACCACCGCTGCACCTTCTGCATCATCCCCTCGATGCGCGGCGACCTGGTGTCCCGCCCGGTGGGCGATGTGCTCAAGGAAGCCAAGGCGCTGTTCGAGGGCGGGGTGAAGGAACTGCTGGTCATCAGCCAGGACACCTCGGCCTATGGCGTGGACGTGAAGTACCGCACGGGCTTCTGGGACGGCAAGCCCGTCAAGACGCGCACGCTGGAGCTGGTGCAGACGCTGGGCGAGATGGCCGCCACCTACGGCGCGTGGGTGCGCCTGCACTATGTCTACCCCTACCCGAGCGTGGACGACATCATTCCGCTGATGGCGCAGGGCTTGGTGCTGCCGTACCTGGATGTGCCCTTCCAGCACAGCCACCCCGACGTGCTCAAGCGCATGAAGCGCCCCGCCAGCGGCGAGAAGAATCTGGAGCGCATCCTGCGCTGGCGCGAGGCCTGCCCGGAGATCGTGATCCGCAGCACCTTCATCGCGGGCTTCCCCGGCGAGACGGAAGAAGAGTTCCAGCACCTGCTGGACTTCGTGCGCGAGGCGCAGATCGACCGTGCGGGCTGCTTTGCCTACAGCGACGTGGAGGGCGCCGCTGCCAACGAGCTGCCGGGCATGCTGCCCATGGAACTGCGCGAGGAGCGCCGTGCGCGCTTCATGGCGGTGGCGGAGGAAGTCTCCACCGCCAAGCTGCAGCGCCGCGTGGGCCAGACCATGCAGGTGCTGGTGGACCAGGCCGTGGGCCTGGGCAAGAAGGGCGGCGTGGGCCGCAGCTACGCCGATGCGCCCGAGATCGACGGCGTGGTGCACCTGCTGCCGCCCGAGAAATTCAGCAAGACCTACAAGGTGGGCGACTTCGTGAAGGCGCGCATCGTGGGAACGCAGGGGCATGACCTGGTGGGCGTGCCGGTGTAATCAACGGCGGCCATACAGCGCCCACAAAAAAGGGAACGTGCGAACCACGTTCCCTTTTTTTTCCGGGCGCCCCGCCAGCGGGGCGCGGAGTTCCGTCAGACGCCGACGGCCAGCAGCTCCACGTCGAACTTCAGCGTGGCGTTGGGCGGGATCACGCCGCCGGCGCCGCGTGCGCCGTAGCCCAGGGCTGCCGGGATGATCAGTGTGCGCTGGCCGCCGATCTGCATGCCTTGCACGCCCTCGTCCCAGCCCTTGATGACCATGCCCGCGCCCAGGGGAAACTCGAACGGGTCGTTGCGGTCGCGGCTGGAATCGAACTTGGCGCCTTGCTGGCCGTCGTTGTAGAGCCAGCCGGTGTAGTGCACGCGCACCGACTGGCCGCGCGTGGCCTGCGCGCCGGTGCCGACGACGGTGTCTTCATACTGCAGGCCGGAGGCGGTGGTGGTGAATGCCATGGTGAACGGTTCCTTGATTTGATTCAAAAAAGATAGCTGTTAGCGCTTATCCAATAAGCGCTAGGGGCCAAAAAGACCAAAACCCGCACACGGCGGGCTGGTGGGGGCCTAAGGGCTTGCGGGGCGCTTTACTTCTTCACGCGCGCGGCGGACCAGCGGGTGGCAAAAGCCTGCACATCGGACAGGCGCTTGAGCAGATCCTGGCCTACGGGGGTGACGGTGTAGCCGTCGCTGCCGTGGTCCAGCAGCCCGCACTCGCGCAGTTCCTTGATGCGGGTGTTGAGCGTGTTGGGCGTGATGCCGCCGACGCTGTCTTGCAGCAGGCGGAACGTCTGCGGATGGCCGTCGCGCAGGGCCCACAGCACGCGCAGCGCATAACGGCATTCGAGTTTCTCGAACAGCTGGTTGACGGCGGCGTTTTCCTTGGAGCTCATGAACGCTTCTCCTTGCGCATAGGGTGGTGGGGCGCCGCGCCGCGCAGGGGCGGAGCGGCGGTGGTTGCAAAAAAACGATAGCAATATAGCCTGGAAATGTACCTGCTACAAGTTTAGTAGCTCGTTGCGTCCGGCTGACATGTGCAAACCCTGAAAAATGGGGTAGCCATGCGGCTCACTCCGGGGCCCTGCGCACGAGGTGCTCCACCAGCAGCCGGGCGGCGGGTGACAGGCCCTCCTCGCTGCGAAAGCAGATGGCAAAGCGCCGCCGTGCCCAGCCGTCGGCCAGCGGAATCACCCGCACGCCGGTGGCGGCGGCAAACGGTTCGGCCACCTCGCGCGGAATCACGCTGATCGCCAGGTTGGCGCGCACCACGCGCAGCGCGGCGTCAAAGTTGGACACCTGCACGCGGTGTGCCAGCATCTTGCCCTCCACGGCCGCGGCGCGCGCCAGCAGCACCTGCACGGCGCTCAGCGCCGGCATGCTGACGAACTCATGCCCCAGCACGTCGGCAAAGCGCACGCGCGCCGACTGGGCCACGGGGTGATCGGGGTGCGCGACGATGGCCAGATGGTCGTGGCGGTAACTGCGGGTCTGCAGCCCCTGCAGGTCCGCCGCGTCCCAGCAGATGCCCACGGTGGCGCTGCCCTCGCGGATGCCGCGCACGACCTCGGGGCTCACGCGCTCCTCCATGCTCACCTGGATGGCGCGGTGCGCGGGGTCCTGCAGGAACGCTGCTACGTCGTCGGCCAGCGACTCGGCCATGACCGAGGCGGTGACCAGCATGCGCACCTGTCCGCGGATGCCGGTGTTGAACGCGGCCATGTCCCGCTCGATGCGCCCCACGCTGGCCAGCATCTCGCGCGCATGCTCCAGCAGCGCCTCACCCGCCGGGGTGGGCGCCACGCCATGCCGGCGGCGCACCAGCAGGCGCGCGCCCACGGTGTCTTCCAGTTGCGCCAGCCGCTTGCTGACGGCCGAGCCCACGATGGCCTCCTGCTGCGCGGCCCGCGCAATGTTGCGGTGCTCGCACACCGCGACGAACAGCTTGAGCGAGAGCAGGTCGGGCAGACGCATGAGAATTTCCGTTCGGGAACGCTTGGGGTTCCTAAATTGAGGTTTCGTAGTGTGCTGGAATTTTTAAAATCCACAACGGCACTGACGCACATCAACCCTCCAGGCAATTCCATGGCTTCGCTACCCACCCTCTGCGACCCGCGCCCCGGCCACGCCACCGTGCGCGAGGTGGGCCTGCGCGATGGCCTGCAGAGCATCGCCACCACGCTGCCGACAGCACACAAGATCGCCTGGCTGGACGCCGCCTATGCCTCCGGCCAGCGCGAGATCGAGGTGGGCTCCTTCGTGCCCGCGCGCCTGCTGCCGCAACTGGCCGACACCGCCGAGGTGCTCGCGCATGCGCTCACGCTGCCGGGGTTGGTGGCCTCGGTGCTGGTGCCCAACCTCAAGGGGGCCGAGCGCGCCATCGACGCGGGTGCGCACTGGATGATCGTGCCGCTGTCGGCCAGCCATGCGCACAGCCTCGCCAACCTGCGCAAGACGCCCGACGAGGTGGTGGCGGAGGTGGCCCGCATCCGCGCCACCCGCGATGCGGCGGGCAGCGCGTCGCGCATCGAGGGCGGCGTGGGCACGGCCTTCGGCTGCACGCTCCAGGGCGACGTGGCCGAGGACGAGGTGCTGCGCCTGCTGCAGGCGCTGCTGGATGCGGGCGCCGACCGCGTGAGCCTGGCCGACACCGTGGGCTATGCCGATCCGGCCGGCGTGCAGCGCCTCTTCGAGAAGGCGCGCGCGCTGGTGGGCGACCGCCTGGCCGCCGCGCATTTCCACGACACGCGCGGCATGGGGCTGGCCAACTGCTACGCGGCCTGGCAGGCGGGCATCACGCGCTTCGACGCCTGCCTGGCCGGCATTGGCGGCTGCCCGCATGCGCCCGGCGCCAGCGGCAACGTGACCACCGAAGACCTGGCTTTCATGCTGGAGCGCATGGGGCTGTTCACGGGGCTCGACGTGGCCGCGCTGCTCGCACTGCGCCAGCGCGTGCAGGGCTGGCTCGTGGGCGAGACACTGCATGGCACGCTGTGGCAGGCCGGTCTGCCGCGCCACACGGGCGCTTCTGTTTCCACCCTGGCGCAGCCTGCCTGAGCGGGCGCGCCTGTTTTGCCTCTTCTCTTTTTTGAACGCCATGGATTCCAACGCTTCCTCTTCGCCCCGGCTGCCCCTGGAGGGCCTGCGCGTGGTGGAGTTCACCCACATGGTCATGGGCCCCACCTGCGGCATGGTGCTGGCCGACCTGGGCGCCGAGGTCATCAAGGTCGAGCCCGTGGATGGCGACCGCACACGCCACCTGCTGGGCGCGGGCGCGGGCTTCTTTCCCATGTTCAACCGCAACAAGAAGAGCATCGCCATCGACCTGCGCAGCCCCGCGGGGCTGGAGGTGGCCATCCGCCTGGCCTCGTCGGCCGACGTGGTGGCGCAGAACTTCAAGCCCGGCGTAATGGCCAAGTACGGCCTGGGCTACGCGGCCCTGTCGCGCCTGAACGAGCGCCTGGTGTATGTGAATCACACGGGTTTCCTGCCCGGCCCTTACGAGCACCGCACGGCGCTGGACGAGGTGGTGCAGATGATGGGGGGGCTGGCTTACATGACCGGCCGCCCGGGCGACCCGCTGCGCGCCGGCAGCAGCGTGAACGACATCATGGGCGGCATGTTCGGCGCCATCGGCGCCATGGCGGCGCTCATGCAGCGCCAGCAGACCGGGCGCGGCCAGGAAGTGGATTCGGCGCTGTTCGAGAACAACGTGTTCCTCGTGGGCCAGCACATGATGCAGTACGCCGTCACCGGCCAGCCCGCCGCGCCCATGCCCGACCGCATCTCGTCCTGGGCGGTGTACGACGTGTTCAGCGTCAAGGACGGCGGCCAGATCTTCCTGGCCGCGGTGAGCGACGCGCAGTGGCAGACCTTCTGCGACGCCATGGGCTATGCCGACCTCAAGGCCGACCCGCGCTATGCCACCAACAACGACCGCGTGCGCGCGCGGCCCACGCTGTTGCCCGAGCTGCGCCAGCGCCTGGCCGCCCACACGGCCGATGCACTGGCGGCGGTCTTCGAGCGCCATGGCCTGCCGTTCGCACCCATCCTGCGGCCCGAGCAATTGTTTGACGACCCGCACCTCAACGCCACGGGCGGCCTGGCCGAGATCACCCTGCCCGACGGCGAGCGCGCGGGCGGCACCGCGCGCACCACGCTCATGCCGCTGCGCCTGGACGGCCAGCGCATGGGCGTGCGCCTGGACCCGCCGCGGCTCGGCCAGCACACGCAGGACCTGCTGGCAGGCCTGGGCTACACGGCCGACCAGGTGGCCGCGCTGCGCGCGTGCGCGGCCGTGGCCTGAGGGGGAGCAACCGGGCCACGGCCTTGTGCATGCGTGGCCGGCCAATCCCTGAGTCCGCGCTTTCTGAGACCCCTATAAAAACCACCGGAGACACCCATGCCCCTTGATGCATTCCCCGCACCCCGCCGCCTCACGCGCCGCCAGGCGCTGGCCTGGAGTGCTGCCCTCTGTGCGCCCGCGCTGGCGCATGCGCAGGGCCCCGGTGCGGCCGACCGGCCGCTGCGCGTGATCCTGCCGCTGTCGGCCGGCTCGGGCGCGGACGGTGCCATCCGCGCCATTCAGGCCAGCCTGTCCAAGGCGCTGGGCCAGCCGGTGGTGATCGAGAACCTGCCCGGCGCGGGCGGCATCACGGGCACCACGCAGCTCGTGCGCGCGCCCAAGGACGGCTCGGTGATCGGCGTGGTGTCCAACAACCACGTGGTGAACCCGCATGTGTACCCATCGGCGCCGTTCGATGCCATCGAGGACATCACGCCCATCACCGTGATCGGCGCCACGCCCTTCGTGCTCGTCGCCCATCCCTCGGTGCAGGCCCGGAACGCGCGCGAACTCATCGCGCTCGCCAAGGCCAGGCCCGGCGTGCTCAACTACGGCTCGTCGGGCAACGGCACCATCCTGCACCTGGGCGCCGCCATGTTCGTGGACCAGACGCAGCTGGACATCAAGCACATCCCCTACCGCGGCATGGGCCCGCTGATGAATGACATCCTGGGCGGGCAGGTGCAGCTGGGCGTGGTGGCCGTGGCGCCGGCGGCCGCGCACATCAAGTCCGGCAGCCTGCGCGCGCTGGGCGTGACCACGGCCGCCCGCGTCCCCTCGCTGCCCGGCGTGCCCACCCTCGCCGAACAGGGCCTGCCGCGCTATGAACTGGAGGGCTGGATCGCCGCCGTGGCGCCTGCCGGCGTGCCCCCGGCGGACGTGGCGCGGCTGTACCACGGCTTCAAGGCCGCGCTGGCCATGCCCGAGGCGCGCGACGCGCTGGTGGCGCAGGGTTATGAGATCAAGCTCACGCCGCCCGATGTTTCGGCCGCGTTCTTTCGCAGCGAACTGGCGCGCATGGGGCAGGTGGTGAAGAGCGCCAGCGTGAAGATGGACTGACTTCGCTATCGTTCAAGGAGCTGTCAGCGCTTGCTGGTTAAGCGCTACAGCCACCTGCGCACCCTGGATCGATAGGCGGTGAAATCCGGCCCGAACTTCTGCGCCAGCACCCGCTCTTCCGGAATGATCTGAAAGCGTGTGATGTAGGCCACGAACGCCGCCACGCCCAGCAGCGCCAGCGGCGCACCCAGGTACACCGTCCATGCGAGCAGCAGGAGGGCGAGGCCCACGTACATCGGGTTGCGCGTGACGCGGTACACGCCGCCCACCACCAGCGCCGAGGCACCGCCCGGCCGCAGCGGGTTGACGGTGGTGCGCGCGCGCCGAAACGCGTGCAGGCCGGCCACGTCGAACGCCAGGCCCACCAGCGCGAGCAGGACGGCCGCCGCGGTGCGCGGCGCGCTGTCCGTCACGCCGCCGCTGGCCTGCGCGGTGAACCACATCGCCACGCCGGCAAGGGCGGCGACGAGCGGCGGAGGGATCTTGTGTTCAAGCCAGTGCATGGGTGTGGGCCAGCGGGCGCCCGGCGGCGGAAAAGGGGAAGGGTGCACGCGCAGCCAGTGTAGGCCGGTCCCGAGGCGGCGCCCAGCCCGCGGTGCGGCGCGTCTGCGTTGTGGCGATTTAGGGTGTTTTTGGCCTCCAGCGCTTGCCTATCAAGCGCTGGCAGCTATGTTTTTTGATGGCCCTGGGGGCCATGCACGCCACTGGCCTCGGCCATGCGTACCAGCACCAGCAGCGCGCGGTTGACCGGCGTGGCGACACCCAGCGCGGCGCCGCGCTGCACCACGTAGCCATTCAGGTGGCCGATCTCGGTGGGGCGGCCCCGTGCCAGGTCCTGCGCGGTGGAGGACCGTTGGCCCGCCATGCTCTGCGCGATGCTGCGCACGGCCGCGTGGATGTCTGCGGGAAGGTGCACTCCGTCCGCCTGCGCCACGGCCAGGCATTCGGCCACGACGTCGGCGATCACATCGGTCGCGCCGTCCTGCTGCACCACCCAGCCGTAGGGCTGCTGCACGATGGCCGACAGCGCGTTGTAGGCGCAGTTGATGACCAGCTTGGCCCACAGGGCGCTGCGCACGTTGTCCGACACCTCGGCGGGGATGCCCGCGTCGCACAGCTCCCGCGCCACGCGCGCGCTGGCGGGCGACGGGCCGATCACCAGCTCACCCCGCCCGAAGTGACGCACGTGCCCAGGCCCGGCCATGGCTGTGGCCACATACACCACGGCGGCCGCCACGGGGTGCGCCGCGCCCAGCACGGCGCGGGCGCGCTCGTCGTTGTCCACGCCGTTTTGCAGCGTGAGCACCAGCGCGCCCGGTGCCAGGTAGGGCTGCATCTGGCGCGCCGCTGCTTCGGTGTCGGTGGACTTCACGCACAGCAGCACCACGTCGGCGCCACGCACGGCGCTGGCATCGGTACTGGCCTCCAGTGGCACATGGGTGTCCTGCGTGGCGGTTTGCAGTCGCAGGCCGTGGGCCTGGATCGCCTGCACGTGGTCCGGGCGGCCGATGAGCGTGACCGCGTGGCCCGCACGCGCCAGCAGGGCGCCAAAGTAGCAGCCCACCGCGCCTGCGCCCATCACGGCGAAGCGCAGGCGGCCTGTGTGCGAAGGGGTGTTCAGAGGCATGGCGGGGAGCTTTCAGGAAGGACGGGACGGCCATTGTCCACCGATCGGGCGTTCCATGTTTTGCTATCAAAAATATAGCTGCTGGCGCTTGCTGTATAAGCGTGAAAAGCCGATTTGGCTTGAAACCCTGACGCGCAATAAAAAACGCCCCGGCCGAGCGGCGGGGGCGTTGGCTGCGCGAGGTGTGCGCGGAAGATGCGTGGCTTACAGCGAGTCGATGAAGCTGCGCAGCTTGTCCGAGCGGCTCGGGTGCTTGAGCTTGCGCAGCGCCTTGGCCTCGATCTGGCGGATGCGTTCGCGCGTCACGTCGAACTGCTTGCCCACTTCTTCCAGCGTGTGGTCGGTGGACATTTCGATGCCGAAGCGCATGCGCAGTACCTTGGCTTCGCGCGGGGTCAGGCCGTCGAGGATGTCCTTCACCACGTCGCGCAGGCCGGCCTGCATGGCGGCGTCCACGGGTGCGGTGTTGTTGCTGTCCTCGATGAAGTCGCCCAGGTGGCTGTCGTCGTCGTCGCCGATGGGGGTTTCCATCGAGATCGGCTCCTTGGCGATCTTCATGATCTTGCGGATCTTGTCCTCGGGGATCTCCATCTTCGCGGCCAGGATGGACGCATCGGGCTCGAAGCCGAACTCCTGCAGGTGCTGGCGGCTGATGCGGTTCATCTTGTTGATGGTCTCGATCATGTGCACCGGGATGCGGATGGTTCGAGCTTGATCCGCGATGGATCGTGTGATCGCCTGGCGGATCCACCACGTGGCGTAGGTCGAGAACTTGTAGCCGCGGCGGTATTCGAACTTGTCCACCGCCTTCATCAGGCCGATGTTGCCTTCCTGGATCAGATCCAGGAACTGCAGGCCGCGGTTGGTGTACTTCTTGGCGATCGAGATCACCAGGCGCAGGTTGGCCTCGATCATCTCCTTCTTGGCGTCGCGCGAGCTGGCTTCACCCGCGTTCATGCGCTTGTTGATCTCCTTGAGCTCGGACAGCGGCACCACCACACGCGACTGCAGGTCGATCAGCTTTTGCTGCAGCTCCTGGATCGGCGGGATGTTGCGCTGCATCACGGCGCTCCAGGGCTTGCCGGCGGCGGCCTGCTTCTCGACCCACTGCAGGTTCAGCAGGTTGGCCGGGAAGTCCTTGATGAAGGTCTCCTGGGGCATACCGCACTTGTCCACGATGATGCGGCGCAGCTCGCGCTCCATCTTGCGCACGTCGTCCACCTGGGCGCGCACCATGTCGCACAGCTTCTCGATGGTCTTGGCCGTGAAACGGATGGTCATCAGCTCTGCCGAGATCTCGTGCTGCACCTTCATGTACGCGGGACCGCCGTAGCCGTCCTTGTCGTAGATCTTGTGCATCTTCTCGAACAGCGCGCGCAGCGTGTCGAAGCGGCGCAGGGCCTCGTTCTTGAGCTCTTCCAGCTTCTTGGTCAGCGCCTTGGAGCCGCCCTTGCCGTCGTCGTCGTCTTCCTCGTCGAACTCGTCGAAATCTTCCTCGGCCACGTAGTCGTCGGCCTCGTTGGGATTGGAGAAGCCGTCCACCACGGTGGAGATGACGACCTTGCCCTCGCGGATTTCCTCACCCATGTTGAGGATCTCGGCGATGGTGGCGGGCGAGGCGCTGATGGCCTCCATCATGTCCATCAGGCCGCCCTCGATGCGCTTGGCGATCTCGATCTCGCCCTCGCGCGTGAGCAGTTCCACCGTGCCCATCTCGCGCATGTACATGCGCACGGGGTCGGTGGTGCGGCCGAACTCGCTGTCCACGGTGGACAGGGCCGCCTCGGCCTCTTCCTCGGCCTCTTCCACGGTGGTGGCCGTGGGCGCCACGTTGTTCTGGAACAGGGTCTCGGCGTCGGGCGTCTGCTCGTACACCGCCACGCCCATGTCGCCCAGCATGGCGACCACGACTTCCATGGTCTCGGCGTCCACCAGCTTGTCGGGCAGGTGGTCGGAGATTTCCACCTGCGTGAGGTAGCCGCGCGTCTTGCCCAGCGTGATCAGCTTCTTGAGCTGCGAGCGCCGCTTGGCCATGTCCTCTTCGGACAGCACGGTCTCGTCCAGGCCGAACTCCTTCATCAAGGCGCGTTCCTTGGCCTTGCTGATCTTCATGCGCAGGGGCTTGGCCTTCTCGACCGGGGCGGCTTCGGCGGCCTCAACCACCTCGGCTTCGGGCTCGCCTTCGAGGTCGGACTCGATGTCGGACAGGTCGGCATCGTCCTCCAGGCCTTCTTCCTTGGCCTTGGGCTTGCGGCCGCGCTTGGCAGCAGCGGTGGTGCCGGCGGCCTTGGCGGGGCGGCCGGGCTTCTTCTTGGGCGCCTCTTCGGCGACTTCGGGCTCGGCAGCAGCCGCCTTGGCGCGCGCGGGCTTCTTCTTCAACAGTTCATCAGCGGCTTTTTTCAGCTCGGCAGCAGTTTTCGGCGTGGACACAGTCTTGACTTTCGGCGCAGCCTTGGGCGCGGCGGCAGCGGCCTTGACAGGGGCGGCTTTCGCGGGCGCCTTAGCGGCGGCTTTCACAGTGGTTGCGGCTTTGGAAGCGGCCTTCGCGGGGGTGCCAGAGGCAGACTTGGGCGACTTCGCGGACTTTTGAACGGGCATGGACAACCTCAGGGTCAAAAACGGACACACAAAGAAAACACAAGCGCCAAGGAACCCGGCGCGGGCAGGCACGGCGAAGGCAGGGGCCTTCGCGGTTCGAGGGGCAAATCCTCAGGGGCAAGATGTCTGGGCGAACATTTGGTGTGCAGTCCTTGCGGTGGGGGAAGGCGGTGGTGCGCGTTTGTCACGGTTGCCTGGTCCGGAGGTGCTGCTGTCGCTCTTGCCGACAAACCGTACATTATACCGGCGCAGCAAAATTCAAGGGGCTTTGTCAAGCCCCCGAGGTCATTTTGTAAGCCCCTCTTCCAGCGCGCGGCGGCGCTCCTGCAATTGCCGGTAGCGCTCGATGGCCGCCGGGTCCTGCGAGGCCGCGGCGATCAGGGCGTTCTGCTGCAGCTTGATGGCTTCGATGAGCATGCGGTTGAGCAAGCCACGCAGTTCGGCGCGCAACTCGGTCTCGTCCCCCTCGGTCTGGGCGTGGGAGCCAGTCATCACCCGCTCGGCCAGAGCCTGGCAGTCATGGCCTGCCAAGGCCTCGCGCAGCACCGCCCAGGACTGGGGTCCGTGCTCGTGCAATTGCCCTTCCAGCCAGACGAACAGCGCGCCGTGCGGCGCGGGCTGGTCGCACAGCAGCGTGTGATCTTCGTGCGACAGCTCTTCGAGGAATTCCATGTGCGACAGCAGCAGGCGCGCGGCATGGTCGGCGCGCCCCGTGAGGGGGCGGCGCGGCAGCGGCGGCTGTGGGGGGCGCTGCTCTTCGCGGCGCCAGCGCCCGCCCTTCCATTCGCCGCCCTTGCGCCAGCGGCGTGCGGGCTCGCCACCGGCGGGGCTGCCGTATTCCATGCCCGGCGGTTCCTGCCCCCAGGGCGGCTCGTCGCCGAAGGGGGCGCCGTCGTGCGCGGGCGGGTGCGCGGCGGAGCCGGAGCGCGGGCTCTCCTGCGCCCAGAGCTGGGCCAGATCCGGCGCGGGCAACTGGCCCAGTTCGCCCAGCTCGGCCAGCATCTGGCGCTTGAGGGCGCCGTCGGGCAGCTGGCTCCAGAGCGGGCGGGCGTTGGCCAGCATGTGGGCGCGGCCCTCGGCCGTGCCGAGATCGCAGCCCTCCCGCGCGGATTCGAGCAGGAAGCGCGACAGCGGCATGGCGTCGCCCACGTGGCGCGCGAACGCCTCGGGGCCGTGGGCGCGGATGAAGCTGTCGGGGTCGTGCTCGGGCGGCAGGAACAGGAACTTGATGCTGCGTGTGTCGCTCGCGTAGGGCAGGGCGCCGTCGAGCGCTTTGCGCGCCGCGCGGCGGCCGGCCGCGTCGCCGTCGAAGCTGAAGACCACCACGTCGGTGAAGCGGAACAGCTTGTGCACGTGGTCGGGCGTGCAGGCCGTGCCCAGCGTGGCCACGGCATTGGGAAAGCCCAGTTGCGCCAGCGCCACCACGTCCATGTAGCCTTCGGTGACCAGGGCGTAGCCGTGTTCGCGGATGGCGTTGCGCGCCTCGTACAGGCCGTAGAGCTCGCGGCCCTTGTGGAACACCGGGGTTTCGGGGGAGTTGAGGTACTTGGGCTTGTCGTCGCCCAGCACGCGCCCGCCAAAGCCGATGCACTCGCCCTTGACGTTGCGAATGGGGAACATCACGCGGTCGCGGAAGCGGTCGTAGCGCTTGCCGTCTTCCTCGTTCACGATCACCAGGCCGCTTTCCTCCAGCAGCGGGCTGTCGTACTCGGGGAACACGCTGGCCAGGCCCCGCCAGCCCTCCGGCGCGTAGCCCAGGCCGTAGCGCTTGGCCACCTGGCCTGATACGCCACGGCCCTTGAAATACTGGACGGCGCGCGGCGACTCGCGCAGGTGGCGTCGCCAGGCGTCGCCGGCCTTCTCCAGCACGTCGGTCAGCGTGGCCTGCTTCTGGCGCTGGGCGGCGGCGCGTTCGCGGTCCTGGGGCGAGGTGTTCTCGTCGTCGGGCACCTGCATACCGATCTGCTGGGCCAGGTCCTGCACGGCCTCGCGAAAGCCCATGCCCGCGTGGTCCATGAGAAACCCGATCGCATTGCCGTTCTTGCCACAGCCAAAGCAGTGGAAGAACTGCTTGGACGGGCTGACGCTGAATGAGGGCGATTTTTCCCCGTGGAAGGGGCACAGGCCCATGAAGTTGGCGCCGCTCTTCTTGAGCTGCACATAGCGGCCGACCACATCGACGACGTCAACGCGCGCAAGCAACTCCTGGATGAACGACTGGGGGATGGACACCGGGGTATTTTCCATCAGCCCGCCGTCAGCTGGCTTTGCTCTAACAGGCCGTTGAAAAAGTGCTTTTCGAACGCATCAGGGACGCTGAGTGCGAAGACACGAGCTGCCCAGACGCGTCTGCGCAGCGATTGCAACGGCCCATCTGGCCGGTTTGCAGGCCCTCCCGCCCATTTCGGGCGCACGTATCCCTGGGCTCACGCATGATGCGCGTCCCACCAGCCGCCGATGCTGCCCATTCGCACAAGGTTGTAGGTGGCAAAGCACAGCAGCGCCTGGCCCGTGAGCTTGGCCTGACCGATCAGCTTGGTCTTTGCCAGACCACCGACGGTCTTGATCCAGCCAAAGGCCTCTTCGATGCGCTTGCGCACCTTCAGGCTGGTCTTGTAGCCCTCGTGCCGTGTCACTCGCGCATCCACCGCCGAGTGTTTGTCCTTGGCCGCCACGTGGGGCGTGACTTTGAGCTTTCTGCAGCCTTTGATGAAGGCCTTGCTGTCGTAGCCCTTGTCGGCACCGACCGTGGCCCGTTTGTTCCTGTTGCCCCGACGCTCCAACATGGCCAGCGCCGCCTCGCGCTCGGCCGTGCCGCTGGCGTGGGTGATCTCGACATCCACGATCAGCCCGTTGCGGTTCTCCATGAGGATGTGCCCCATGTGGCACAGGCGGGATTTGTCGCCCTGGCTCTTCTTGAACAGCCGGGCATCGGCGTCCGTGGTGCTCTCGTGGGTGTCGTTGCAGCGCTCCTGCCCCTTGAAGTCCACCTCGGGGTTGCGCCCAGGCGGCGTGCCGCTGTCGTCGTCTTTGCGCTTGAAGCTCTTGTGCGAGGCCCAGGCGTCAATGAGCGTGCCGTCCACGCTGAAGTGCTCGTCGCTGGCGAGCTTGCCCCACTGGGCACTGAGCTTGACGCGCTCGAAGAAGGCGCGGGCGAGGTCTTCGTTGAACAGACGTTCGCGGTTGGCGCTGAAAGTGGAGTGGTCCCAGACCTTGTCTTCGATGTTCAGGCCCACGAACCAGCGGTACAGCAGGTTGTAGTTGATCGCTTCGACCAACTGGCGCTCGCTGCGGATGGAGAACAGGATCTGCAGCAGCAAGGCCTTGAGCAGCATCTCCGGTGGC
>NZ_MTBE01000040.1:0-26885 GCF_002916785.1 Diaphorobacter sp. LR2014-1
GATGGCTTCAGATCGTAGCGGCCAACGCGGGCGTCGGCGGGGGATTTTTCAACGGCCTGCTAACAACGGCGCCGGCTCGTCCCGCCGGCTGGTGTCGGGCGGCGCGCTGGGCAGCCGGCTCGGCTTCCGCGGCGTCGAGGACCTCGGCGGCGGCCTGTCCGCGGTTTTTCGCCTGGAGCAAGGCATCAATCTGGACGATGGCACCCTGGGCCAGGGCGGCCGCGCATTCGGCCGGGAAGCCTCCGTCGGCCTGGCAAGCACCGCCTGGGGCACCGTGACGGCCGGGCGCCTGCCGACGCCCTACTACGTGGCCCAGTCCGGCGTCGACGCCTTCTCGTGGATGGGCAGCGGCGGGCATCTGGCCATCACGCGCAGCACCGACGCGACCCGCCAGCTGCTGCCCCTGGCCGTCAGCGCCCGCTTCGACAACGCGGTGGGCTACGTGACGCCCAGGCTGGGACCGCTGACGTTTCGCGCCATGGCCGCGGCCGGGGAGAATCAGCCCACCATTGGACGCGCCTACAGCGCCTCGGCGACCTACCGCAACGGTCCGGTCGACGCGGTGCTGGCCTGGGCACGACAGCAGGGCGCGGACAACGCGAACGGCCGGATCGACGCCGTCGTCGCCGGGGGCAGCTACGACTTCGGCGCCGCCAAGATCTTCGCGGGCTACACCGCGGAAAAGAACAGCTGCGGCACCTGCACCGGCGCGCTCGCCCGCGCCCAGGGCGTCACGGGCGCCGCGGCCAGCGAGTTCCGCCTGATCAACCTCGGGGCCCGCGTGCCCTTCGGTGCCTTCACCGCCATCGTGCAGGCCGTGCGGATTTCCGACCGCTCGGCCTACGCGGCGGCCACCGGCCAACGGGACGCCACATGGCTGGCCATCGGCGGCGAATACACGCTCTCCAAGCGCACGATGGCCTATGCCTCGCTGGGCGCGGTCGGCAACCAGAACGGCTCGCGCTACGCGCTGGGTTCCGGATCGGCCCAGCAGCCCGCAGGGCTCGGGGGAGCGGGCGACCACCGTTCCACCACGCTCACACTGGGCATGCGCCA
This sequence comes from Diaphorobacter sp. LR2014-1, assembly GCF_002916785.1. NCBI lineage: Bacteria > Pseudomonadati > Pseudomonadota > Betaproteobacteria > Burkholderiales > Comamonadaceae > Diaphorobacter > Diaphorobacter sp. LR2014-1. The sequence continues at coordinate 1,057 of NZ_MTBE01000040.1, forward strand.
CGCGTTCTGAACAGACACGGCAGACGCCCAGGTCGTGCGCTCAGGCGCCTGCGTGGCGCAGGAGCGCCGCCGCATGTTGAATCAAACCAAGGACAGGCCATCGCCATGACTGAACCACAACCCGCCTACCAGACCGGCATGTGCAACGAGTTCGCCACCGAAGCCCTCCCCGGGGCGCTCCCCCATGGGCGCAACTCCCCGCAGCGCGCGCCGTACGGCCTGTACGCCGAGCAGCTCTCCGGCACGGCGTTCACCGCGCCGCGCCACGCCAACCGCCGCGCCTGGCTCTACCGCATCCGGCCTTCGACGCTGCACCATCCTTTCGCCCTCGTGGATGCGGGACGGTGGACGAGCCGGGCCGGCGACGGCCCCGTGACGCCCAACCAGCTGCGCTGGGACCCGCTTCCTATGCCCGAGCGGCCGACGGACTTCATCGAGGGCATGACGACGATGGCGTGCAACGCGTCCTGCGCGGTCCACCTCTATGCCGCCAACCGGTCGATGGAGACGCGGTTCCTGTACGACGCCGACGCGGAGCTGCTCCTCGTGCCCCAGGCTGGTCGCCTCGAGCTGGCAACGGAAATGGGCCGTCTGCAGCTCGAGCCCCAGGAGATCGCCGTGATCCCCCGGGGCGTGCGCTTCCAGGTGCGGCTGCTGGACGCCCAGGCGCGGGGCTACGTGTGCGAGAACTTCGGCGCCGCCCTCAAGCTGCCGGACCTCGGTGTCATCGGCTCCAACGGGCTGGCGAATCCCCGGGACTTCTGCACGCCGGTCGCGGCCTACGAAGACCGCGAAGGCGACTTCGAGCTGGTCGCGCGCTTCCAGGGAAACCTGTGGAGCGCGCGCATCGGCCACAGCCCGCTCGACGTGGTCGCCTGGCATGGCAACCACGCGCCCTACAAGTACGACCTGCGGCGGTTCAACACCATCGGCTCGATCAGCTACGACCATCCCGATCCGTCCATCTTCCTGGTGCTGCAGTCCGTCAGCGACACCCCGGGCGTCGACACCATCGACTTCGTGGTGTTCCCGCCGCGCATCCTCGTGGCCCAGAACACGTTCCGGCCGCCCTGGTACCACCGTAACGTCGCGAGCGAGTTCATGGGGCTGATCCACGGGGCCTACGACGCCAAGGCCGAGGGCTTCGTGCCCGGCGGCGCGTCCCTGCACAACTGCATGAGCGCGCACGGACCGGATGCCGACACCTTCGCCAAGGCCAGTGCCGCTGACACCTCCCGGCCGGACTACCTCACCGAGACGATGGCCTTCATGTTCGAGTCGTGCGACGTCTTCAGGCCGACGACGTTCGCCCTGGAGACCGCCCAGCTGCAGGAGGACTATTTCCGCTGCTGGCAGAACCTCGGGAAGCACTTCGATCCGGCGCGGCCATGACGCGGGTGAACGAAACCCACGCGCCGGACCTGCGCAGCTGGGTCGGGTCCGCGAACGAGGACACGACGGATTTCCCGATCCAGAATTTGCCCTTCGGCGTCTTCCGCCGGCGCGGCTCCTCCGGGCCGTTTGGGGGCGGCGTGGCCATCGGGGACCAGATCCTCGACCTGGCCGCCGCGGCCGCCAGCGGCGCACTCGCCGGCGATGCGCGGGATGCCGCGGTGGCCGCCTCGCGCAAGCGCCTCAACGACTTCATGGCCATGGGGCCCGCCGCGTGGTCGGCGCTGCGCCTGGCGCTCTCGCGCGCGCTGCGCACGGGAGCCACGGAGCGCGGCAGGTTGGAGGGATGCCTTCTTGCCCAGCGCTCGGCCGAATACGCCCTGCCCGCGGCCATCGGCGACTACACCGACTTCTACATCGGCATCCACCATGCCACCGCCGTCGGCCGGTTGTTCCGGCCGGACGCACCGCTGCTTCCGAACTACAAATGGGTTCCCATCGGGTACCACGGCCGCAGTTCCTCCGTGGTCGTCAGCGGCGAACCGATCTACCGCCCGCTCGGCCAGAGCAGGGCCGAGGCCGGCGACCCGGAATTCGGTCCGAGCAGGCGCCTGGACTACGAACTGGAGCTCGGTTTCCTGGTGGGCCCGGGCAACCGGCGCGGCGAGCCCATTGCCATCGGCAGCGCCGAGAGCCACCTGTTCGGGGTCGCGCTGTTCAACGATTGGTCGGCGCGCGACATCCAGCCCTGGGAGTACCAGCCGCTGGGGCCCTTCCTGTCCAAGAACTTCGGCAGCACGCTCGCCCCGTGGGTCGTGACATTTGAGGCGCTGGCGCCGTTCCGGGCCGCTTGTCCGCGTGCGCCCGGCGACCCCGAGCCATTGCCCTATCTGAATTCCGAACGGAACCGGGCCAGCGGCTCGGTCGATGTGCAGCTCGAGGTGCTGCTCCAGACCGAGGCGATGGCCCGGTCGGGCCTGCTGCCAGCGCGCCTGTCGCGCTCGAGCTTCGTGGAGGCCGCCTACTGGACCCCCGCCCAGCTCGTGGCCCACCACACGGTCGGCGGCTGCAACCTCGCGCCTGGCGACCTGCTCGGATCGGGCACGCTGTCCGGGCCACATCCAGAACAGGCCGGCTCGCTCCTCGAGCGGACTGCCGGTGGACGGCAGGCCATCGCCCTGCCCTCGGGCGAGCACAGAACCTTCCTGGAGGACGGCGACACCGTCATCCTGCGCGCCTGGTGCGAACGCAGCGGAGCGCGACGCATCGGCTTCGGCGCATGCGCCAGCACCATCCACGCGCCGAAGCGCGCACCCTAGCCTCGCCGCGCGCTGCCCTGCACTGCCAAGCTGGCACCCGGGCGCGTCCTGCAATTCAGCGGCGAGGCAGGTTGGGACACTCGCTGACCGGCGTCGTGTGCCCGGCCGCCAGGCGCTGCGCGCATGCCGGCGCGTGGTCGCAGAACGTGCACCGGACTTCCGCCGCCCGGGTCGCCGGCAGGTCGTCCTGGGTCCTTGCCGCCTGCACCTGACGCCGGGCGGTGAACTTCCGCAGTTCCAGCGCGCCGGGATGCCGGAGCCTCCACCACTCGGGTTGCAGGTTCAGCCACAGCAGCGTGGCCGCACCGCCAAGAAGCGTCAAAATCACGAGAATCCCCAGAAGCTTGTCCATGATCGTTCCTTTCTGCCATCGTCGGCGGATGCAGGCTGGGCGGCCCTGCAGGTTCTGCCGTCTCCGCAGGCGCAGGCGATTTTTTGTTAGTCGCCTAACTATTAATCTAGGCCTGCCGCGGCCGGCCGTCAACCGCCGCGGGCGGCGTCCTGGACGAATGTTGATCTCGCGCAAACCCGGACGCACCCGCGCCGCCCTCCGACGCGGGGGATCCGCGGGTACGGCCGGAAGCGATCCACCGCTGCGGCCCTCCTCTCCCGCCGGCGGATGTCGTGCGCCGCAGACCCATCCGCGCCCCGAGGCACATGCAGGTACGGCCGGGGCACATGGCCGGTCGCTCCACGCGCGGCGGCGCGGCCGCCAATGCGCAGCGGCGCTGGGATCCGAGCCGTCCCGGCCGCGTACTCAGCGCAGCATGCGTCCGTTGTGCGTCATCACCAGGATGTCGGCCACGTCGATGCCGCTGGCGATCTTTCCCTCGGTCGGCGCGGAGAAGGAGACGCCGCCGAGGGACACCCCCTGCATCGCGCGCAGGGTGGCCTGGAGCGCGGGGCGCGTCAGCCCGGGTGCGCGCCGCAGGCCTTCCAGCAGCACCTGCGCGTTGATGTAGCCTTCGAACGAACTGAGGGACAGCCGGTCGTAGTTCCGGGCCTTCATCGCTGCCTGGTATTCGCGCGCCAGGGGAAGCAGCGTCGCATAGGGGTTCGGCACGACGCTGGAGAAGGCCGTGCCAACCGCATCGGCGCCCACTTGCTCCCACACCGAGCGCTCATCGACCGTGGAAAGGCAGACCATCTGCGCCCACAGTTTCGTCGCCACCTTGGCGCGGATGGCGGCGATCCCGGTCGCGGTCACGCCACCGACCACTACTACGTCGGCGCCGCTGCGCTCGATGCTCCGCGCCTGCTCGGTGTAGTCGGTGGCGTCCCGCGCATAGGGCACGGCGGCGACGAGCGGCAGTCCCTGCGCCTTCAGCACCGACTCGAACTGCGCGCGGAACGCCGTGCCCGAGTTGTCGGTCGCGTGCAGCACGGCGAAGCGGCTCCGGCCAATGGTGGGAAACAACGCGGCGATCGCGCGGGTCTCCGCGTCGAACGTCGCTCGCACATGGGTGACGATCTCGGTCCCCGGGCGGCGGAATGCATCGTTTCCGTGCAGCACGCCGACGATCGGCACGCCCGCGCGGGTCGCCGCCGGAATGGCGGCGCCGATGATCGGGCCGCCGAACAAAGAGGTCACCGCGACGACGGATTCCCTTGCCGCCAGCGACCCGATGGCCTCGACGGTCTTCTCGGCCTGGTACCCGTTGTCGATGGCCAGGAGCTTGACGGGCTGCCCCCGGATCCCTCCAGCGCGGTTCGCCTGTTCGAGCGCTCCGTCCACGCCCTGCCTGATCATCTCGGCCTGGCGCGCCTGTCCTCCCTGCAAAGGAAGCAGCATCGCGATCTGGATCTCGCGCGCCGCCGCCCGCGCTCGGAACGGCAATCCGACGGCCGCCGCTGCGAGCACCCCTCCGATGCACGAAAAGGTGCGGCGCCGCGCTCGGTCGGTACCCGTAGGTTCAGTGTTCATTGTCTGCCTCTCTCCATCATTGGTGCGCGCGATCGGTGCCGCAGCCCCACGCCGGCCGGTCGCGCTGACTTTTTGCGAGGCGACTCTAAACACTTTGTCGCGCGCTTGATAGATTGAGTCTCAGTCAATGTGAGTCCGCCGCGCGGGTGCGACTTCCGCACGGACAGAGGCCTGCATCGCCGGGCGGGGTACTGCCCGCATGCGTCCTGCATCTCGCCGAGGGCGGCTGCGCCGCACCGGGCCATATGCGCCGAAAGGCCGTGGCCTGCAAGGCTGTCACCACGGACGGCCCGGCGGGCATCGGACACGCCGAGCCGGGCCGACCGGGCCTTCACGCCGGCCGGAGGACTTCGGAGACCGTCAGCCGCACCAGGTCCAGCGTGGTCTTCTGGACCTGCGTGGCGGGGCGTTGCAGGCTGGTCGCCAGGGACAGCGCTATGCGCAGCGGCGGCGCACCGATGACCTGGGCGCTGTAGGCAGAAGGAACAGGCGAATTGAGCAGCGCGTTGCGCGGCAGCACCGCGTACCCGGCCCCGTCGGCCACCATGTCCAGGATGGCGGCGACCCCGTCGATCTCCAGCGCGATCTCGGGCCGGCAGCCGATGAGCGCCATCTCGGCTTCCACGTGCATGCGGATCGCGTTGGGGCGCGAGGGAATGACCAGCGGCAGCCGCGCGAGCTCGGCGAGCGCGATGGGGCCGGGCGGCGGGTCCTCGGCCAGCCCGCGCGGGCGGGCGCGCACGAGCAGCAGATCCTCGTCCATGAGGTGCGACACATCCACATCGCGCACCGGCTGGCCGTTGTAGAGCACGACGATGTCCAGGCGACCGCTGACCAGTCCTCTCAGGAGTTCGCTCGAAAGCCCTTCGCTGATCGAGAGCCGAGCCTCCGGCAATTCCTTGCGGAAGGCGCGCATGAGCGGCACCGCCATCGCGCGCGCCACGCTGCTGGGCAGCCCGATGGCGACGGCGCCCGAGACGCCGCCGCGCAGGCGCTCCATGTCCTCCCGCGCCCGGGCCATCTGGTGCAGGATGCCCCGCCCATGGTCGACCAGCAACCGGCCCGCCTCCGTGGGCGTGACGCCGCGGCCATTGCGCACCAGCAGGTTCTGGCGCAGCTCCACCTCCAGCAGGCGCACCTGCCGGCTCAGGGCCGACTGGGCCATGCCGAGGGCCGCCGCGGCATGGGTGAAGCTGCCCATTTCGGCGACCCGCACAAAGTACTCGAGCTGCTTCAGATCCATCGACAAATGAGATATCTGGTAGACCAATCCGCCACTTCTTGTATAGCTGGAATTGCAGCAGAATACCCCAAAATACTTAGCCACCAAACAATCCTATGAATGCTCCGCTTCGTGGAATCTCCTCCATGGCCACCCGCCAGGTGTTGGCCGAGCTGCTGGCCGCCTACGAGCAGCAGACCGGCCAGCGCGCAGCCATCGAGGCCGTGGGCGGCGTGGACGCGGCCAAGCGGGTGCAGGCCGGCGAGGCTTTCGACGTGGTGGTGCTTGCCTCTGACGCCATCGACAAGCTCATCGCGGCCGGCGCCGTCGTGGCCGGCAGCAGGACCGACTGGGTGCGCTCCGGCGTGGCCGTGGCGGTGCGCGCGGGCGCGCCGCTGCCCGACATCGGCTCGGAAGACGCAGTGCGCAGTGCCGTGCTGGCCGCGCGCAGCATCAGCTATTCCACCGGCCCGAGCGGCGTGGCGCTGGCGAAACTGTTCGAGCGCTGGGGCATTGCCGACCAGGTGGCCGGCCGCATGGTGCAGGCCCCGCCCGGCGTGCCCGTGGGCTCCCTGGTGGCACGTGGCGATGTGGAGCTCGGCTTCCAGCAACTGAGCGAGCTGCTGCACGTGGAGGGCATCACCATCGTGGGCCCGCTGCCGCCTGCGATCCAGATCACCACCATTTTTTCATCGGGCGTCGCTGCCTCCAGCCAGCAGCCCGAGGCCGCCAAGGCGCTGCTCGACTTCTTCGCATCGCCAGCGGCGGCCGAAGCCAAGCAACGCCAGGGCATGGACCCTGCCTGAACCCGAACACCAAGATCCAAGGAGCACAACGCAATGAGCCTCATCATCGACTGCCATGGCCACTACACCACGGCACCCAAGGCGCTGGAGAACTGGCGCAACCAGCAGATCGCCGGCATCAAGGACCCGGCCGCCATGCCCAAGGTCGCCGATTTGCAGATCAGCGACGACGAGCTGCGCGAGTCCATCGAGACCAACCAGCTGCGCCTGATGAAGGAGCGCGGCAGCGACATCACGCTGTTCTCGCCGCGCGCCAGTTTCATGGCCCACCACATCGGCGACTTCAATGTCTCCAGCACCTGGGCGGCCATCTGCAACGAGCTGTGCCACCGCGTCTCCACCCTGTTCCCCGACAACTTCGTGCCCGTGGCCATGCTGCCGCAAAGCCCCGGGGTGGACCCCGCGACCTGCATCCCCGAGCTGGAAAAGTGCGTGAAGGAATACGGCGCGGTGGGCATCAACCTGAACCCTGATCCCTCGGGCGGTCACTGGACCAGCCCGCCGCTGACCGACAAGCACTGGTACCCCATCTACGAAAAGATGGTAGAGTACGACCTGCCCGCCATGATCCACGTGAGCACCAGCTGCAACGCGTGCTTCCACACCACCGGTGCGCACTACCTGAATGCCGACACCACGGCCTTCATGCAGCTGATCCAGGGCGACCTGTTCAAGGACTTCCCCACGCTCAAGTTCCTGATCCCGCACGGCGGCGGCGCGGTGCCTTACCACTGGGGCCGCTTCCGGGGCCTGGCGCAGGAGATGAAGAAGCCCCTGCTGCAAGAGCACCTGCTGAACAACGTGTTCTTTGACACCTGCGTGTACCACCAGCCCGGCATCGACCTGCTGAACACCGTGATCCCGGTGAAGAACGTGCTGTTCGCCAGCGAGATGATCGGCGCGGTGCGCGGCATCGACCCCACCACTGGCAACTATTACGACGACACCAAGCGCTACATCGAGGCGTCCAAAATTTTGAGCGCCGAAGACAAGCACCAGATCTACGAAGCCAACACGCGCCGCGTGTTCTCCCGACTCGACTCACGCCTGAAGGCAAAGGGGCTCTGACATGTTTGAACTTGGCGTTGTCTACCGCAACATCACCCGCGCCGACCGCGCAGCGGCCGACGGCCTGGCCGCCCTCGGCTCGGCCACCGTGCACGAGGCCATGGGCCGCGTGGGCCTGCTCAAGCCCTACATGCGCCCCATCTACAGTGGCCAGCAGGTCAGCGGCACGGCCGTCACCGTGCTGCTGCAGCCCGGCGACAACTGGATGATGCATGTGGCGGCCGAGCAAATCCAGCCCGGCGACATCGTGGTGGCGGCCGTCACCTCGGAGTGCACCGACGGCTACTTTGGCGACCTGCTGGCCACGTCCTTCCAGGCCCGTGGCGCACGCGCCCTCATCATCGACGCCGGTGTGCGCGACGTGAAGACGCTGCAGGAGATGAACTTCCCCGTGTGGAGCAAGGCCATCAGCAGCAAGGGCACCATCAAGGCCACGTTGGGCTCGGTCAACATCCCCGTGGTGTGCGCAGGTGCGTTAGTCACGCCGGGTGACGTGATCGTGGCCGACGACGACGGCGTGGTGTGTGTGCCCGCCGCCCGTGCAGCCGAGACGCTGGCCGCCGCACAGAAGCGCGAGAGCTTTGAAGGCGAGAAGCGCGCCAAGCTCGCCAGCGGCGTGCTTGGCCTCGACATGTACAACATGCGCCCTGGTCTGGAGAAGGCGGGCCTCAAGTACATCGACTGAGCGGTTTTTCAGCCTTTTGGGTTGCAAGCGCTAGTGAATCATGCGCTTGCAGCTATGCAATTTATAGCAAACAGTTTCTTCAGAAGATTCTTCTTTCCATGCGTTGTTCCGTGCCTCCCGTTTCCCTTTCCCGCCGTGCAGGCCTGGCCCTGGGCCTGGCGGCTGCGCTGGGCTGTGTGCCCCAGCTCGCCTCGGCGCAGGCGTTTCCGTCCAAGCCCGTGCGCATCATCACGCCCTTCCCGGTAGGCGGTGGGCCGGACGGCGTGGCCCGCCTGGTGGCTGAAAAACTGGGTCGCGCCTGGGGCCAGCCCGTGGTGGTCGAGAACCGCCCCGGTGGCAATGGCTTCATCGCCATCGACGCGTTCAAGCGCGGCGCCAAGGACGGGCATGACCTGATCGTGCTCGACAACGTGCACCTGGCGGCCTACCCCAGCCTGTTCAAGAAGCTGCCCTACGACACGGCCAAGGACTTCGACACACTGCTGCCGCTGTTCAAGACCTACTTCTTCTTCACCGTGGCCGCCAACAGCAGATACAAGGCCGTGAGCGACATCGTGGCCGACGCCAAGGCCAACCCTGGCAAGCTCAACTACGGCTCCTGGTCCATCGGCAACCCGGTGCACCTGGGCTCCGAGCTGTTTGAAAGCGCCACCGGTACGCAGATGGAGCACGTGCTCTACAAAGAGACCACGCAGCTCTACACCTCGGTCTCCACCGGCGAGCTGTCGTTTGCGCTGGGCAGTGCTGCCACCGCCGGGCCGCTGCAGCGCGCGGGCAAGCTGCGCTTTCTGGCCGTCACTGCGCCGCAGCGCCTGGCCAGCTTTCCGGACGTGCCCACCGTGGGCGAATCGGGTGGCCCCAAGGGCTTTGAGGTGACGGGCTGGAACGCCATTGCCGTGCCGCCCGGCCTGCCCGCTGCCGTGACCGACAAGATCCGCAAGGACATCGAGCAAGCCCTGTCGGGCGCCGATGTGCAGGAGAAGTTCAAGAGCTTTGGCTACGAGCCCTTCCCCACCACCCGCGCGCAGTTCACCCAGTTCGTTAAGGACGAGAGCCAGCGCTTTGGCGAGGTGATCAAGAAGGCCAACGTGTCCCTCGACTGACCCGCCCCCACCCAGCAACCAAGGACCCATGCCCATGAGCGAATTCACCAAGACCCCCGGCTGGCTGGACTGGTACGCCGGCCCCAGCAAACCCCGCTTCCAGGTGCCTGCAGGCGCGGTGGACGCGCACTGCCACGTGTTCGGCCCCGGGGCAGAGTTCCCCTACGCCCCCGAGCGCAAGTACACCCCCTGCGACGCCAGCAAGCACCAGCTGTACGCGCTGCGCGACCACCTGGGCTTTGCACGCAACGTGGTCGTGCAGGCCACCTGCCACGGTGCGGACAACCGCGCCATGGTGGATGCGCTGGTGCACTCCGGTGGCAAGGCGCGTGGCGTGGCCACCGTCAAGCGCTCGGTCACCGACCAGGAACTGCAGGCCATGCACGACGCCGGCGTGCGCGGCGTGCGCTTCAACTTCGTCAAGCGCCTGGTGGACTTCACGCCCAAGGACGAGCTGATGGAGATTGCCGCGCGCATCGCCAAGCTCGGCTGGCACGTGGTGATCTACTTCGAGGCGGTGGACCTGCCCGAGCTGTGGGACTTCTTCACCGCACTGCCCACCACCGTGGTGGTGGACCACATGGGACGCCCCGATGTGAGCAAGCCGGTGGACGGACCGGAGTTTGAGTTGTTCCTGAAGTTCATGCGCCAGCACCCCAATGTGTGGAGCAAGGTAAGCTGCCCTGAGCGCCTCAGCGTCACCGGACCCAAGGCGCTGAATGGTGAGCAGAACGCGTACCAGGACGTGGTGCCCTTTGCCCGCAAGGTGGTCGCAGAGTTCCCAGACCGCGTGCTGTGGGGCACCGACTGGCCGCACCCCAACCTCAAGGACCACATGCCCGACGACGGCCTGCTGGTCGATTTCATACCGCACATTGCACCCACGGCCGAGCTGCAACGCAAGCTGCTGGTGGGCAACCCGATGCGGCTGTATTGGCCCGAAGAAGTGGAGGTGAAGTAGCCATGGCGCTGGACAAACCCTATTTGGACGTGCCCGGCACGACCATCTTCGACGCGGAGCAAAGCCGCAAGGGCTACTGGCTCAACCAGTTCTGCATGAGCCTGATGAAGGCCGAGAACCGCGAGCGCTTCAAGGCCGACGAGCGCGCCTATCTGGACCAGTGGGCGATGACCGAGGAGCAGAAGCAGGCCGTGCTCGCACGCGACCTGAACCGCTGCATTGCGCTGGGCGGCAACATCTACTTTCTGGCCAAGATCGGCGCCACGGACGGCAAGAGCTTCCAGCAGATGGCGGGCAGCATGACCGGCATGACCGAAGAGGAATACCGCAACATGATGATCAACGGCGGCCGCAGCGCCGAGGGCAACCGCTTTGTGGGTGAAGACGGCGACGCGCAGGCGCACCGCCAGCCCCAAGGCAAGGCCCACCCCCTGCAACAGCCCCCCGAGGCAAAGAAGGCGAGCTGAGACCGACACCATGGCCAAAATCACCGCATCCGTTTTCACATCGCACGTGCCCGCCATTGGCGCCGCACTGGACCTGGGCAAGACGCAGGAAGACTACTGGAAGCCGCTGTTCGCGGGCTACGACTTCTCCAAGCAGTGGATGAAGGACAACAAGCCCGACGTGATCTTCCTGGTCTACAACGACCACGCCACCGCGTTCAGCCTGGACCTGATACCCACCTTCGCCATCGGCACGGCGGACAAGTACATGCCCGCCGACGAAGGCTGGGGCCCGCGCCCCGTGCCGCCGGTCATCGGCCACCCGGCGCTGGCGGCGCACATCGCGCAGTCCGTGATCCAGCAGGACTTTGACCTCACCATCGTCAACAAGATGGATGTCGACCACGGCCTCACCGTGCCGCTGTCGCTGATGTGCGGCCAGCAAGACCCGAAGACGGGCGCCTGGCCCTGCCCGGTGATTCCTTTTGCCGTCAACGTCGTGCAGTACCCCGTGCCCAGCGGCCGTCGCTGCTACAACCTGGGCCAGGCCATCCGCAAGGCGGTGGAGAGCTACGACGAAGACCTGAACGTGCACATCTGGGGCACGGGCGGCATGAGCCACCAGCTGCAGGGCCCGCGCGCGGGGCTCATCAACAAGGAGTTCGACAACGCCTTCCTCGACAAGCTCATCAGCGATCCCGAGGCCGCCGCCAGCATCCCGCACATCGACTACGTGCGCGAGGCGGGCAGCGAAGGCATCGAGCTGGTGATGTGGCTCATCGCGCGCGGCGCCATGGCCGATGTGGCCGGTGGCAAGCCGCCGAAGGTGGCGCACCGCTTCTACCATGTGCCCGCGTCCAACACCGCCGTGGGCCACCTGATTCTTGAGAACACGTAAAAAACCCGCCAAAGGACACACACCATGACCATCAAAGTCGCACTCGCAGGCGCTGGCGCCTTCGGCATCAAGCACCTGGACGGCATCAAGAACATCGACGGCGTCGAAGTCGTTTCCCTCATCAGCCGCGACCTGGCCAAGACCCAGGAAGTGGCCGACAAGTACGGCATCAAGCACGTCACCACCGACCTGGCCGACAGCCTGGCCATCAAGGAAGTGGACGCCGTGATCCTGTGCACGCCCACGCAGATGCACGCCAGCCAGACCCTCGCCTGCCTGGAAGCGGGCAAGCACGTGCAGGTCGAGATCCCGCTGTGCGATGTGCTGGCCGATGGCGAGAAGGTTGTCGCCCTGCAAAAGCAGACCGGTCTGGTGGCCATGTGCGGCCACACCCGCCGCTTCAACCCCAGCCACCAGTACGTGCACAAGAAGATCCAGGCTGGCGAGTTCAACATCCAGCAGATGGACGTGCAGACCTACTTCTTCCGCCGCACCAACATGAACGCGCTGGGCCAGCCGCGCAGCTGGACGGACCACCTGCTGTGGCACCACGCTGCCCACACGGTGGACCTGTTCGCCTACCAGGCGGGCAGCCCGATCGTGAAGGCCAACGCGATCCAGGGCCCGATTCACAAGGAGCTGGGCATCGCGATGGACATGAGCATCCAGCTGCAGGCAGCCAACGGCGCCATCTGCACGCTCAGCCTCTCGTTCAACAACGACGGCCCGCTGGGCACCTTCTTCCGCTACATCGGCGACACCGCCACCTACATCGCGCGCTACGACGACCTGGTGCAGTCGCACAGCAAGGGCCCCGAGACGCCGGTGGACGTGAGCCAGGTCGACGTGAGCATGAACGGCATCGAGCTGCAGGACCGCGAGTTCTTCGCCGCGATCAAGGAAGGCCGGGAGCCCAATGCCAGCGTGGCACAGGTCCTGCCGTGCTACCAGGTGCTGAACGGCCTGGAACGGCAACTCAACTGAGTCCGCGCCATTTGGCACTGTATCGTTTCCACTGCCTGCACGGCAAGCGCCGCGGGCGTTCTTCCTGGGAGAAGCGCAATGCAGACACGCACCCTCGGCCCATTCGAAGTCAGCGCCATCGGTCTGGGCTGCATGAACCTCTCGCACGCCTACGGCGCGCCCGTCTCCGCCGACACGGGTGAGCGCGTGCTGCTGGCGGCGCTGGATGCCGGCGTGACGCTGTTCGACACGGCGGCGCTGTACGGCTTCGGTGCCAACGAGGAGTTGGTGGGCCGCGTCCTCCGGCCCCATCGCCAGCGCATCACCCTGTGCAGCAAGGGCGGCATGGCCGGCGTGAAGGGCGAGGACGGCGTGACGCGCCGCGTGATCGACGGCCGCCCCGCCACGCTGCGCAGCAACTGCGAGGACAGCCTGCGCCGCCTGGGCACCGACGTGATCGACCTGTACTACCTGCACCGCTGGGACAAGCAGGTGCCCATCGAGGACTCGGTGGGCGAGCTGTCGCGGCTGGTCGCGGCAGGCAAGGTGCGGGCCATCGGCCTGTCGGAGGTCTCCGCCGCCACATTGCACCGCGCGCACGCCGTGCACCCCGTCGCCGCCGTGCAGACCGAGTACTCGCTGTGGACGCGCAACCCGGAGATCGCGGTGCTCGACGCGTGCCGCGAGCTGGGCGCGGCCTTCGTTGCCTTCAGTCCCCTGGCGCGCGGCTTCCTCTGCGGCGAACTCGTGGACGTGGGTGCGCTCCACGAGAAGGACATCCGCCGCGCCATGCCGCGCTTCGCGCCCGAGGCCTACGCGGCCAACCTGAAGCTGCTGGACGGCTACCGCAGGATCGCGCGGGACGCGGGCTGCACCCCGGCACAGCTGGCCCTGGCCTGGCTGCTGCACCAGGGCGGCCACATCGTCCCCATTCCCGGCACCACGAGCGTGGAACACCTGCTGGACGACCTGGGCGCCGCCAACATGCGGCTGCACGCCGCGGTGATCGAGCGGCTGAACGTTCTGATCAACGAACTTACCGTGGTCGGCCAGCGCTACAGCGCGCAGAGCGCGAACGAGGTCGACACCGAAGCCTTCTGAACCGCGAAGGCCCCTGGCGTCCGCGAGCCCGCCTTCGCGGTGTTGCGGGCGCCCTGCTGCCGGTTCCACACGGTGCGAGGGCAGGAATGCCCAGGCGCGAGGTTGTGAGGTTCACCCCGCCCTCCTCCGGCGGTCGGGCCGCGCCCCGGACCGCGTCAGGGTGCTCCGGCGCGGGCCAGCAGGCGGCCGTAGCCTGGAACCCCCGGCAGCGCGCCAAGCTTGCGCATGCAGTACCAGGCCACCGCCGTGTTGCTCGTGACGACGGGCCGTCCCAGGGAACGCTCCAGGGCCTCGATGGTCTCGGCCGTCCGCACGGTGGTGCAACTGAGGACGTATGCGTCCGCCCGCGCATGGGCATGGCGCGTGGCGAACGCATGCCACGCCTGCGGCGCGATGGCCATCATCTCGCGGCCGGTGCGGCAATCCAGGCCGGCGTTGCCGAGGATCTCGAATCCATGCTCGGCGAAGTAAGCCGCCTCCCGGTCATTGACGGCCGCCGTGTACGGGGAGAGCAGCACCACGCGCCGCGCGGGCAGGGCCTGCAGTGCCGCCACCAGGGCCTGCGACGTGGCCACGCAGGGCAGCCCAGTCGCGGACTGGATGCGCGCGAGAATCGACGCCTCCAGCTCGGTGCTGTAGGTCGACACGGCGGTGCAATGGAACACCACGATGTCGACGCCCGCGTCCGCGAGCAGCTCGGCCGCCGGCTCGACATCCCGGGCCATGCCCAGCAGGCTCGCCTCCGAACTGTCCACGAGCTTCAGCCGCGTGACCGCGATGGCGATGTCGGCGGGAAGCATCGCGCGCAGTTGCGGCTCGGCGGCCTGGTTCACGGAGGGCAGCAGCACGCCGATGCGCCCGCCCGATCCGTAGTCGAGTGCTGGGGCGGTCATGCCGATGCGCCCTTCAGTTCAGCTTGAGCCCGAGCTCCTTGATCAGGGGCGCGTACTTGGCGGTCTCCCGCCGGATGGTCTCGTCCATCTCCTCGGGCGTGGTGCCCGCCGTCTCCAGGCCGAACACCATGAGCTGGTCCCTCACTTCCTTGCGCTGCACGACCTCCACGACGTCCTTGTGGATCTTGTCGATGATCGCCCGCGGCGTGCCGGCGGGCGCGGACAGTGCATTCCACATCAACAGCTCGTAGCCCTTGAGCCCGGCCTCCGCCAGCGTCGGCACGTCGGGCAAGGCCGCGGAGCGGACCGGGCCTGTCGTGGCCAGCGCGCGGATCTTCCCGGACTGGATGTGCGGGACATTGGCCGCGATGCCGTCGAAGGCGACCTCGACGTCCCCCGAGAGCATTCCCTTCACCACCTCCGAGGCGCCGCGGTACGGCACCTGGACCAGCTTGACGCCGCTTTGCCGCGTGAACATCTCGCCCGCGAGCTGCGTGGACGTGGTGCTGGAGCCGTAGTTGATGCTGCCGGGCTGGGCCCGGGCGGCGGCCACCAGGTCGGCCACCGTCCTGAAGGGCGTCCGTTCGGTTGCGGTGAGCACCAGGGACTGGCGGGCGACGATCGAAATGGACGCGAAGTCCTTGATCGGATCATAGGGCAGCCGCGAATACAGCGCCGGGTTCAGCGTGTAGGTCGAATCCAGGGGCATGAACAAGGTGTACCCGTCGGGCGCGGCGCGGGCGGCCTCCTGCGCCGCGATCAGCGTGTTGGCCCCGCCCTTGTTGTCGACGACGACGGGTTGGCGCCACTTTTCGGACAGGCGTTGCGCGATCGCGCGGCCCAGCACGTCGGCGGGACCGCCGGCCGGGAACGGAACGATCAGCCGCACCGGCCTGGCGGGGAAGCCGGTCGCGGCCTGCGCCTGCGCCGCGGCGGGCAGGACCGGCAGCAGCATCGGGACGAGCAGCGCGGCACGCTGCGCCGCTCGGCGCAGCAGATGGAACATGGGCATGGCGGTCTCCTCTTTCTTGTGATCGCAGGGGGTCGGCGGCGCCGGAGCGGGCCGCTCAGAAACCGTACAGCTGCTCGGGGTTGCGCACCAGGATCTGGCGGCGCTGCGCTTCGTCGGGCACCCACGTCAGCATCTGGTCCAGCAGGTCCGTGGTGTTGGGCATCTCGCCCTTGAACGAGACGTGCGGCCAGTCGCTGGCCCATACCAGGCGATCCGGCCGGGCGGCCAGCAACGCCTGGACGTAGGGCACCATGTCCTCGTAGGGCGGAGGCAGCGCCGACATCCGGTAGCCGCAGGACAGCTTGACCCAGCATCGCCCGGTGTTCACCAGCCGCAGCAGCGCCTGGAAGCCCGGCTGCCCCACGCCGTCTCCGGGCCTGAGCGAGCCCATGTGGTCGATCACGACGTCGGTGGGCAGTTCGCGCAGGGTGGGCTCCATCTCGGCCAGCGGAGCTCGGCCCTGGTCATCCATGACGTGGAGCTGCACATGCCAACCCAGGCGGGCGATGCGCGCCGCCAGCGCGGGCATCTCGGCCAGCGGGACGGCACCTGCATGGCCGATGTTGTAGCGCACTCCCCGCACGCCGGCCTCGTGCAGGCGGTCCAGTTCGGTCTCCTGCACGTCGGACCGCAGCGCGACGATGACGCGCGCCGGCCGGCCCAGCTCGGCCACCGCCTCCAGGTGCCGCCGGTTGTCGGTGCCATAGCCGCTGGGCTGCACGAGCACCAGACGCTCGACGCCCAAGGTGTCGTGCAATGCGCGCAGCTGCGCGGGCAAGGCGTCGGGCACATCGAAGGCGCGCGTCGCGGCCACCGGATAGCGGTCGGCGGGGCCGTAGACATGCACATGGCAATCCGCGGTCCCCGGCGGACAGACCAGCCGGGGCTTGCGGGGAGCGGGATCGGGAGGCTGGCACCGCGGAATTTCCGCCGAGGCTCGCGCGCTCGTTGCAGGCGAGGGGCCGCTCATTCGAAGATCCGATCCTTGTGCAGCACCACCGGCACTTCCTTGTTCTTCTCGGAATAGCCATCGAAGGGCCTGCCCTCCAGGTCGATGCGCGCGAGCACGTCGCTGTCGGGGTCGATGTGCGCGCCGATGCGCAGCATGACGAGTTCCTCCCCGTCCTCCTTGGCATGGAACCAGTAGAAGGTGCCGGACGGCAACAAGACGCAGTCGTTCCTGCCGACCTCGCGCGTCTCGCCATTCGGCCCGTGGAACACCGCGCCGCCCTGCAGGATGACGAACACGTGGTCCTCGTTCGAATGCGCGTGGATCTCGTTCTCGCCACCGCTCGCGTATGTCTTGAGCACCACGTTCATGTAGCGCGACGCGCCAAGGACCTGGTTGGTGCGGCCCTGCTTGGGCAACTGGGCCCGGATGTGGAAGAAGCTGGGCTGGCCTGGCTTGTCCAGGCGCACCATCTCCGCGCGCCACTCCGCGGCGCTGTTGACGATCGGCGCGAAGCTGTGGGTGGAACTGTTCGTGGTCATGGTGAATCTCCTTCGTGAATATCAATCGATCCTGATGCCGGCTTCTGCGATGACGGGACGCCACCTCGCGGCCTCCGAGGCGATGAAGCTGCGCAGCGCCTGCGGCGTGCTGGCGTCGGCCAGCAGCCCGGCGCCCAGGAGCTTCTCCTGCACATCCTTGGACGCGAGGGCCTGCGTCAGCGCGCGGTTGAGCTCATCCACCACCGCCGCGGGCGTGCCCTTGGGCGCCAGCAGCGCCATCCACACGTCGATGTCGGGCAGCTTGACCCCCACCTCGGCCATCGATGGCACACCGGGCAGCGTGGGGATGGGCTTGGCGCTCAGGCGCGCGAGCGGCCGCAGCGTGCCCTTCTCGAAATGGGGCATGGCGGTCGTGATGCCGTCGATGGTGAAGGTGACGTCCTTGGTCAGCAGGCTCTGGGTCGTGCCCGCGCTGCCCTTGTAGGGCACCGAGACCACCTCCTTGCCCAGCGTGCGCTTGAGCAGCTCTCCGGAGAGCTGGGACGTGAAGGTGCCGAAGCCATAGCTCATTGCGGCGGGGCCGGCCTTGGCCTGCGCGACCAGCACCTGCATGGACTGGGGACCGGCCTGGTGGGTCATGACCACCAGGGGCGTGGTGGCGACCTTGCCGATCGGTTCGAAGTCCTTGACGGGATCGTAGGGCAGCTTGGCATAGAGGTACTGGTTCATCACCAGCGTGTTGTCGATGGCCATCAGCAGCGTGTAGCCGTCCGGCGCCGCCTTCGCGACCGCATCGGCGCCGATGATGGTGTTGGCTCCGGGCTTGTTGTCCACCACCATCGGCTGGCGCATCAGTTCGCCCATGCGCTGCCCGACGACACGGGCCAGCAGGTCGGTGGGACCGCCGGCCGGGAACGGCACGATCATCCGGATCGGCCGGCTGGGATAGTCACGGGAAGCTAGTGCTTGTGCGTGCGCCGGAAGGGCGGCGCACGTGAGCGACACGGCGAGGGCCGCGGCGACCTGGAATGTCTTCATGGGGTGTCTCCTGGGCGGTTGTCGATATCCGCGATTCGTTGTCGCGGACGCTTGTTGACCGCTGTCAATTCTGGTGGGCCGGCGCGCCCGCGGCAACGCAGGCTGGCCTATTCGCTGTATCGAAGAAATGAATTCGCCAGGATCCGCGCCCCTCATAGGTCTGAACCGTCGCCAGTGGTGGTCAACCCAGCAGAGGCGTGGCGCCTCCAGGGGCATGGCCCATGGGGTCGCACCACGCGCCGCACGGCCGACGGCAGGCAGTGTGGTCGCCATTGAGTGCAGGCGCGGCCGCACGAATCGCAGTTCGCGCTCGACATCACCGCAGGCCGGCTCCGTCCTCCGGAGATCCTGGTCCGGCCCTCGCCCGCCGCGCTTGCCTGGCAGTTGGCGATCGCATCCGCATCGCTGAGCACCTGGCCGACGCGCAACGAGAGGTTCAATTCGAGAAGACGGCGTCGCTCAAAGCCTGGGCGGCGCGGGCGGTGCGGCACGCGCCTGCGCATCCAACGGCGCCGGGGACCGGGGACCGGCGATCCGGGCGAGTCCACGTTCAGTGACTGCACCGGCGGGGCGACGGGCCCTTGGCCGCGGCGCGGGCACGGCACGCCACCGCGCGAGCCGATCAGCGCAGCGCGGCCGCTCCGAGGCCCGGCTCCAAGCGGCCCACGGGCCGCTCGGTGCACCACGCTGAGCGCACGGCCTTCTGCCGCCCGCGCCGGGCGGTCGACCTGGACTGGCGCGGTGGGCGATGCCCTGGCCCACCTTCTCGGCGCGTTCCGCGGGCAGGTGCCCGTGCACAAAAAAGGCGCCGGGTTGCCCCGGCACCAAACCTTGGAGATAACAATGCAAGAGGGTCCCGGCGTCCCGCCCCCGCAGCCCGTCGCGGAGTTGCGGCGACGCGGCGCCGGTCGCCATCATCAGAAGTTGTGACGGACCCCCATGTAGATGTTGCGGGAGCTGCCACTGGCCGAGCCGACCAGCGTGGCCGGCGCCTGGGCGGTGCCGGTGCCCAGCACGTACTGCGACCCGTTCTTGTTGCTGATTCGTCCCACGCCGAAATACAGGCGCGTCCGCTTGGACAGGTCGTAGTCCCCGCCGAGCGCAATCCAGTTCGCGTCCCGGTTGCCCGTGACCGCGGTGTAGTCGGACCGGTCGTTGACGCGGGTGAACTGGGCAACGGCCGTGAACTGCCCGAACGGCACGCGCACGCCGACGTTGGTCAGCCTGAACTCGCTCGTCGAGGCACCCGGCAGCCGCGCGATGGCTCCGGTGCAGGTCACGCAGGAGTTCTTCTCCACCGTCATGCCCAGGAAGAACTTGGCAAAGCGCGCGTCGTAGGAGCCGCCGACCACCATGGCGGAAACCTTGCCTGAGGCGTCGTCCGACCCCTCCTGACGCTGGTAGCCCGCATTGAGGTCGAAGCCACCGGTTTGGTAGCGCGCGGAGGCACCGTACCCACGGCCGATCGTCGTCGACTTCTCGCCGAAGGAGTACTGGGCGCGGAGCTCGACGCCGCCCCAGCGCGGAGACACGTAGTTGACCGCGTTGTCCTGCCGCGCCGCGACCGCCATGGGCAGCACCTGGCGCTGCGTGGTCGGGTTGATGTTCCTGGTGAGCGCCAGCAGGCCACCCGCGCCTTCCCAGACAAAGGCATCCACATTGCTTTGCACCATGTAGTAGGGATTGGGGATCCGGCCCATCTGCAGCGTGCCAAACCGTGCATCGCTCAGGCCGACCGACGCTTCGCGCCCGAACCCGCGGCCGCCTTGGCCGAGCGTGCCATCATCGAGGTTGATGCCCATCTCGAGGCGGAAGACCGCAGCCAGCCCTCCGCCCAGGTCCTCAACGCCGCGAAAGCCCAGGTTGCTGCCCGCGCTGCCCCCGTGATCAGCCGATTGACGCTGCCGCCTCCCGAACGCGGCGAGTCCACGCCTGCATCTGCGCGCCCATAGATGGTCACGCTGCTCTGCGCATTGGCTGCACCGCAGACGCATAGCAGCACGGCACATGCGACCGCATGCTTGGCCATTCCGTTCATAGTTGTCTCCTTCGTTGACTTTTGGGGCTTTGCCCCGCTTCCTCTTCTTCACATTGCGCCTGGCGTCTCATGGGAAAGCTCCACGCGCAGCCCGCCAAAGACCACATCACCCGATGACTCGCAGGTTCATCGTGGCTCCTCCGGCCTGGAAAGTATAGATAGCCGCCTAATTATTTTGATAGTCAACTAAGTAAATATCCCAGGTAAAAAACGGGCGGTTGTGGCAGACGTGCGACGCTTTATTGGGCCGACTCGGCAGCGGCCGCGGAACACTGGCAGAGACCATCGTCGACAGCATCGGAACCAACCCGGATTGATTGGATGATCAATGCCTCGCGACGAGCCCACCAGCGTCCCATCGGGCACAGATCCCGTTGCCGCGGCAAGGAGCGAGCCTGATCGGACAGGGGACATCGCCGATGTCCGACCGATGGGTGCACCAGTCAGCGAGCCGGTCGCGGGCCCGCCTCTGCCCGCCTTTCAGGGGCACGCAGGCAGGTCGGCCAGCAGCGCTCTTCCAATTCCCACGCGCCGCTTATCGGGCCATCGCCGGCCCCGTGCCGATGCGCGAGACCTTGGGCTCCGCGCAGCGCCTCACGGACACGCGGCCCGATGGGCAGGGCAGCATGGCGTCTTCGCCAATGCGCGCGAGGTGCGATGAAAGCCGGGCCCATTGGCCACGCGGCTGACCGCGAACCAATTGACGCGAACAGCATAGGCAGCGGGCGGTGCCGGTTGAACCATCGATCAACATCGAGATGGACCCTAGCTCGCCATGCCGGCTGCCGAGCCGTATTGCTGCCTTCATAGGTTGACCGCGCATTCAAGCTTGATGCACATCAACCTTGTTCCTAGCATTCGGTTCTTCTTAGGGCACGTGTAGTTGCCTGCAACCGGAGACACCATGAAGAATCCATCCAGCCCCACGCGGCGCTCGCTGCTCGCGGCCGCCACCATGCTCGCCGCAGGCTTCGGCCACGTGGCCATCGCGCAGGAGAACTACCCCGCCAAGCCTGTCACCCTCGTCGTGCCCTTCACACCCGGCGGTAGCAACGACGTCGTCGCCCGCGTGATTGGCCAGCGGCTCAGCCAGATCTGGAACCAGCCGGTCATCGTGGACAACAAGGCAGGCGCTGCCGGAAGCATCGGGACCGACCATGTGGCCAAGGCCCCTGCGGATGGCTACAAGCTGCTGATCACCAACAACAACACCATGTCCATCAATCCGGTGCTGTTGCCCAACACGCCGTACGTCGTCGCGCGCGACTTCGCCCAGGTCACGCAGCTCGGCGTGGTGCCTGTCGTGCTGGTCGTGAACGCGAACGTGAAGGCGACGACCGTGAAGGAGCTGGTGGATCTCGCGAAGGCCGCTCCGGGCAAGCTGACCTATGCCTCGTCGGGCTCCGGCAGCCCGCAGCATCTGTCCGCTGAGCTCTTCAAGGCAATGACGGGCACCGACATCACCCACATCCCCTACAAGGGCGCTGCGCCTGCCATCACGGACATGCTGGCCGGCCAGGTCGACCTGCAGTTCGGCGCCATCAACTCGCTGCTGCCGCACATCCGCACAGGGAAGCTGCGCGCACTTGCCGTGGGCGGCACCCGGCGCGCCTCCCTGCTGGCCGATGTCCCGACGATGGCCGAAGCGGGCCTGCCCCAGTACGACAGCGAGATCTGGCTCGGCTTGGCGGCGCCCGCAGGGACACCTGCGGCGGTCATCAAGCGGATCAACGCCGATGTCACCAAGATCCTGAACGAGCCCGAGGTGAAGGAGAAGCTCGCCGAGCAGGGTATCGAGACGCGGCCGAGCACGCCGCAGGAGATGACCAAGCTCGTCGAGAAGGACACCGCGCGGTGGGCGAGCGTCATCAAGAGCGCGGGCATCAAGGCCGATTGAGCGGAGCACCCATTGAATTCGAAGCAAGCCATTCCTTTGCGCCGCGACATTCCCGCAGCGGGCGCCGGCGCCGGCAGCCTGTGGGCCAGCGACGCCATCGCGGAGATGATCCGCGCGCTCGACATCCCCTATGTCCTCCTGAACCCCGGGTCGAGCTTCCGCGGTCTGCACGACAGCCTGGTGAACCACCTCGGCAACATCGACCCGCAGATGCTGGTCGTGCTCCATGAGGAGCATGCCGTCGCGATCGCCCATGGCTACGCGAAGGTCGCCGGAAAGCCGCTGGCGGCGATCGTTCACAGCAACGTGGGCCTGATGCACGCGTCCATGGCGATCTTCAACGCCTGGGTGGACCGCGTGCCCGTGTTGGTCCTGGGCGCGACGGGCCCGGTCGATGCGGCCAAGCGGCGCCCCTGGATCGACTGGATGCACACCGCGCAGGACCAGGGCGCGCTGGTGCGCGACTTCAGCAAGTGGGACGCGCAGCCGGCTTCCGTCGCCGCGTCGTACGAGGCGCTGCTGCGGGCCAAGCAGATCGCGCTGACCGCACCCGCCGGCCCCACCTACGTGTGCTTCGATGTCTCGCTGCAGGAGACGCGCATCGATGCGATCCCGGCGCTGCCGGACGTCAGCCGCTACCAGGTTCCCTCCCCCGCCGTGCCGGGCAGCGATGAGCTGGCCAGAGCCGCAGCGCTGCTGTCCTCCGCGGCCCGCCCGGTCATTCTGATGGGGCGGGTCTCCAGGTCTAGCGAGGGCTGGCGCCAGCGCATCGAGCTGGCCGAGAAGCTGAATGCGCAGGTCCTTACGGACCTGCGCGCCGGCGCATCGTTCCCCACCGACCATCCGCTGCACGCGGCCGTGCCGGGCGTCTTCCTGACCCCGGACGCGGCCGCCACGCTGCGCGCCGCCGACGTCGTGCTGAGCCTGGACTGGTACGACCTGAACGGCACGCTGCAGCAGGCGTGGCGCAACGAGAGCGTCGGCGCCAAGGTGATCCAGGTCTCGCTCGACCACTACAGCCACCGGGGCTGGAGCATGGACCACCAGGGCCTGCCGCCGGTGGACGTGTTCATGCCGGTGGAGCCGGACGTCGCCGTGCCCCTTCTCTGCGCTGCCTGCACCGAGCGCCCTTCGGCCCTCCAGGCCCCGAAGAGCCCGATGGCCATGCCCCCGGTTCCGCAAGACGGGACGATCAGCATCGCGATGGTCGCCGACGCCCTGCGCCGGGCCGCGGGCACGCAGCCCATCACCCTGATCCGTGTGCCACTGGGCTGGAGCGGCGAGATGGGCCACTTCCGCGATCCGCTGGACTACCTGGGCATGGACGGCGGCGCCGGCATCGGCTCCGGGCCGGGCATGGCCGTCGGCGCCGCGCTGGCGCTGCGTGGAACCGACCGACTGCCCGTGCTGATGACCGGCGACGGCGACTACCTGATGGGCATGACAGCACTGTGGACCGCCGCCAATGCTGGCGTTCCCCTGCTCACCATCGTCTGCAACAACCGGTCGTTCTTCAACGACGAGCTGCACCAGGAGCGGGTGGCCCGCGATCGCGACCGCCCGGTGCAGAACCGGTGGATCGGGCAGCGCATCGGAGATCCGGACCCCGATCTGGCCGCGCTCGCGCGCGGGCTCGGGCTGCAGGGCCTCGGACCGACGGACAGCCCGTCGGAGCTCGACGAGGTCCTGGCCCGCGCCGTCGCTGCGGTGCGCGATGGAGCGACCGTCGTCGTCGACGTGCACGTCACGCCGGGCTACAGCGCCGCGATGGCCTCCGGCATGACCCGCTCCCATGAGGACCAGGAAGGAGGCCAGCCATGACAGCGGCCCCCATCGTCCTGCCGGACAGCGGCGACCTGAGCCCCTACGTCCAGCGAGTCCTGCCCCGGTCGAGCGGGCTGTTCTGGGACGGCCGCTGGCATGAAGGAGCGGACCAGGCGATCGCGACCTTCAACCCGTCCACGGGCGAGCGTCTGGCCGACGTGACCTCGGCGGGTTCGGCGGAGGTCGACGCCGCGGTCGCCTCGGCGAAGGCCGCCTTCCCGGCCTGGGCCGAGACCCCGCCCCTGCAGCGCGCGGCGCTGCTGCGGGAGGCCGCGCGCCGCGTGCGGCTGCATTCGCGGGAACTGGCGCTGCTGGACGCCGCCAACTGCGGCAATCCCGTGCGCGCCATGCAGATGGACGCGGAGATCGCGGCCACCCAGCTGGACTATTTCGCGGGGCTGGTGCTCGAGATCAAGGGCGAGACCATCCCGACCGCGAACGGCGCGCTGAACTACGAGGGTGTGCAGAATTTTGTGTAAACGGACAATCCACCGCCGGCGTAAGCCGGCCTGTCCGTAAGCACAATGAACACCAAGAAACACGACGTACCCGAAGAACTGCTGTCTGGCCTGCTGGCCAACTACAAGAAGCCCGAAGACCTCATCGGCGAGAACGGTCTGCTCAAGCAACTTACCAAGCTGCTGGTCGAGCGAGCCCTGGACGCTGAGCTGACTGAGCACCTGGGCCATGAACGCAACGAGGCGGTGGCCAACCCCGCTGGCAACACCCGCAACGGCAAGAGCAAGAAGACCCTCAAGGGCGAGTTCGGCGAATTGCCCATCGAAGTGCCACGCGACCGCCATGGCAGCTTCGAGCCTCAGCTCATCCCCAAGCACCAGACCCGCTGGGCCGGCTTCGACGACAAAATCATCTCGCTGTACGCCCGTGGCATGACGGTGCGCGAGATACAGGCCCACCTCGAAGAGATGTACGGCACCGAGGTCTCACCCAGCCTGATTTCCTCGGTGACAGATGCCGTGGCCGACGAGGTCAAGGCCTGGCAGGCCCGACCGCTGGAGCCGATTTATCCCATCGTCTATCTGGACTGCATCCATGTGAAGGTGCGCGAGGGCGCGGTGCGGGTCAAGGCGGTGTACCTGGCCATCGGCATCACCATGACGGGCGACAAGGAGGTGCTGGGCCTGTGGCTGGCCCAGACCGAGGGCGCCAAGTTCTGGCTGCAGGTGGTCACCGAGTTGCGCAACCGGGGCGTGCAGGACATCTTCATCGCCTGCGTCGATGGGCTCAAGGGCTTCCCTGACGCCATTGAGGCCGTCTTTCCCAAGGCGGTGGTGCAACTATGCATCGTTCACATGGTGCGCCACAGCCTGAACTACGTCTCATGGAAGCGCCGCAAAGAGGTGGCTGCCGACCTGCGCCGCATCTACACGGCCGCCACCGCCGAGGAGGCCGAGCTGATGCTCGGGGAATTCGAGGAGCGCTGGGATGCCGAGTACCTGCCCATTGGCCAGTCCTGGCGCAGGAACTGGAGCCGACTCATCCCGTTCTTTGACTACCCGCCGGAAATCCGCAAGGTCATCTACACCACCAACGCCATCGAGTCGGTGAACATGGGCCTGAGGAAGCTGACCAAGAACCGGGGCTCATTCCCCAGCGATGAGGCGCTGAGCAAGCTGTTCTACCTGGCCCTGCGCAACATCAGCCAGAAGTGGACCATGCCCATCCGGGATTGGAAGGCTGCGCTGACCCGCTTTACCATTCAGTTCGGAGACCGCATCTCCGTCAACTGAAGTCCGAACCGTTTACACAAAAATTCGGACACGCCC
>NZ_MTBE01000041.1:0-26759 GCF_002916785.1 Diaphorobacter sp. LR2014-1
CGCACAAGGTTGTAGGTGGCAAAGCACAGCAGCGCCTGGCCCGTGAGCTTGGCCTGACCGATCAGCTTGGTCTTTGCCAGACCACCGACGGTCTTGATCCAGCCAAAGGCCTCTTCGATGCGCTTGCGCACCTTCAGGCTGGTCTTGTAGCCCTCGTGCCGTGTCACTCGCGCATCCACCGCCGAGTGTTTGTCCTTGGCCGCCACGTGGGGCGTGACTTTGAGCTTTCTGCAGCCTTTGATGAAGGCCTTGCTGTCGTAGCCCTTGTCGGCACCGACCGTGGCCCGTTTGTTCCTGTTGCCCCGACGCTCCAACATGGCCAGCGCCGCCTCGCGCTCGGCCGTGCCGCTGGCGTGGGTGATCTCGACATCCACGATCAGCCCGTTGCGGTTCTCCATGAGGATGTGCCCCATGTGGCACAGGCGGGATTTGTCGCCCTGGCTCTTCTTGAACAGCCGGGCATCGGCGTCCGTGGTGCTCTCGTGGGTGTCGTTGCAGCGCTCCTGCCCCTTGAAGTCCACCTCGGGGTTGCGCCCAGGCGGCGTGCCGCTGTCGTCGTCTTTGCGCTTGAAGCTCTTGTGCGAGGCCCAGGCGTCAATGAGCGTGCCGTCCACGCTGAAGTGCTCGTCGCTGGCGAGCTTGCCCCACTGGGCACTGAGCTTGACGCGCTCGAAGAAGGCG
The DNA here is from genome assembly GCF_002916785.1 of Diaphorobacter sp. LR2014-1. NCBI lineage: Bacteria > Pseudomonadati > Pseudomonadota > Betaproteobacteria > Burkholderiales > Comamonadaceae > Diaphorobacter > Diaphorobacter sp. LR2014-1. The sequence goes on from NZ_MTBE01000041.1 coordinate 682, forward strand.
CGGGCGAGGTCTTCGTTGAACAGACGTTCGCGGTTGGCGCTGAAAGTGGAGTGGTCCCAGACCTTGTCTTCGATGTTCAGGCCCACGAACCAGCGGTACAGCAGGTTGTAGTTGATCGCTTCGACCAACTGGCGCTCGCTGCGGATGGAGAACAGGATCTGCAGCAGCAAGGCCTTGAGCAGCATCTCCGGTGGCACCGATGGGCGGCCACGGCGGGCGTACACCGCTTCGAACTCGCGGTTCATGGTTGCCAGCAGCGCATCAACCACCGCGCGCAACTTGCGCAGCGGGTGTGCCTGCGGCACGCGCTCTTCAAGGCTGATGTAGCTGAACATCGCCCCCTGGAAATCTTGACTGCCTCTCATCGTCCTCGTCTGGGTCGTTCACCGATGGCTTCAGATCGTAGCGGCCAACGCGGGCGTCGGCGGGGGATTTTTCAACGGCCTGTTAAATGTCTTCCAGCAGCGCGTAGGGCAGCGGCAGCAGCGTGAGCGCCACGCCATCCGCGGCGCCCACCCGCAGGGCGCCGCCGGTGGCTGCGATCTGCAGCGACACCAGCGCATCCACGCCGCCGGTGGGTGCGGCCGCAACCTGCACCACCGTGCCCACGGGCTGTTCGGCGTCACCGTCGGCAAACACTTCAGCACCCACGGCCACGGCCGAAGGGGCATGTGCCAGGTAAGTGCGCCGCTTGAGCGTGCCGCGGAACTGGCTGCGCGCCACGACCTCCTGGCCGGGGTAGCAGCCCTTCTTGAAGTTCACGCCGCCCACGGACTCATAGTTCAGCATCTGCGGCACGAAGGCCTCGACCACGGGCGCGGTCAGGGTGGCGATACCGCTGCGCACCTCGCTCCACAGCCACAGCGCTTCAGTCAGGGCTGCGCCGGCGGGTGCGGCGCTGCCAGCGGGCGCTACCCACAGCGCGCGCGGCTGCCCTTCGGCGGGGTAGAGCTGCACCACGCTGGCATCCCCCACATCGGCCTTAGCCCAGGGCTCGCCAGCGGGTAGCACGGCGCGGGCGGCGTCGCCCAGCAGGCCGTACAGCGCAAAGTCGCCGGTGGCATCGGTCAGCTTGGCCTTGGCGCGCATCACGAACATCGACAGGCGCTTGAGCGCGGGCGCCAGCAGGTCGCGGGCGCAGACCAGTAGTACCTCGGCCTCGCTGCGCTTGAAGGCGATGAAGCTGGCCTGCATGCGGCCTTTGACGGTCAGGAACGCCGCCAGGCGGGCGTGGTGCAGATCCAGCAGCGCGAAGTCCTGCGTCAGCTGGCCGTGCAGGAACTTGGCGGCGTCTTCACCGGCCACGCGGATCACGCCAAGGTGGGACAGGGGGACTACGCCGTCCGCAGGCAGGGACGGGGGCACTGGCATGGAGTCGGTCATGGCTGAATTATGATGCCCGGCTTCTTTCATACAGGCTGCAGGGTTGTGCGTCGTTTCCTCGCATTGGTGTTGCTCATCGTGATCGCCGTGGGCGCTGTGGCCGCCTGGTGGCTGCAGGCGCCGTTGCCGGTGCGCGCGGACGTGCCCGCCGGCCAGCCGCTGGAGCTGGAGATCGAGTCTGGCACCACGCCACGCAGCGTGGCCCGCGCGGTGGTGCGGTCGGGCATGGCCACGGATGCGGACGTGCTGTTCCTGTGGTTCCGGCTGTCGGGCAAGGACCGCGAGATCAAGGCCGGCAACTACGAGATTCCCCAGGGCACCAGCCCCTACGCGCTGCTGCAGAAGCTGGTGCGCGGCGAGGAAGCATTGCGCGCCGTCACGCTGGTGGAAGGCTGGACCTTCCGCCAGGTGCGCCAGGCGCTGGCGCGGGCCGAGCAGCTCAAGCCCGACAGCCAGGGCCTGAGCGACGCGGACATCATGGAGCGCCTGGGCCGCGCGGGCGTGCCCGCGGAGGGGCGCTTCTTTCCCGACACCTACACCTATGCCAAGGGCAGCAGCGACATTGCCGTGCTGCGTCGCGCGCTGCACGCCATGGACCGGCGTCTGGACGCGGCCTGGGCGCAGCGCGCTCCGGACACGCCGCTCCAATCCGCCGACCAGGCGCTGATCCTGGCGAGCATCGTCGAGAAGGAAACCGGCCGCGCCGAAGACCGCGCGCAGATCGCCGGCGTGTTCAGCAACCGCCTGCGCGTGGGCATGCTGCTGCAGACCGACCCCACGGTGATCTACGGCCTGGGTGAGAAGTTCGACGGCAACCTGCGCCGCCGTGACCTGACCGCCGACACCCCCTACAACACCTACACACGTGCGGGCCTGCCGCCCACGCCGATTGCCATGCCCGGCAAGGCGGCGCTGTTGGCCGCGGTGCAGCCCGCGCCCACCAAGGCGCTGTACTTCGTGGCGCGCGGCGACGGTTCCAGCCACTTCAGCAGCACGCTCCAAGACCACAACCGTGCGGTGAACCGCTACCAACGCGGCCAGAAATGACCAACGGCGCATTCATCACCTTCGAGGGCATCGACGGCGCGGGCAAGTCCTCGCACATCGACGCGTTGGCCCAGGCGCTGCGCGCTGCGGGGCATACCGTGACCCTGACGCGCGAGCCCGGCGGCACGCCGCTGGCCGAGAAGCTGCGCGAGATGCTGCTGCACGACAGCATGGACGCGCTGACCGAAACGCTGCTGGTGTTCGCCGCGCGGCGCGACCATCTGCGCTGCGTGATCGAGCCGGCGCTGGCACGCGGCGAAGTGGTGTTGTGCGATCGCTTCACCGATGCCACCTTTGCCTACCAGGGCGCAGGGCGCGGCTTCGATCTGGAGGTGCTATCGTATATGGAGCGCCTTGCGCAGACTGGTGTTGGTCTGCAGCCCGATTTGATGCGAAATCCGGACCTCACGCTGTGGTTCGACGTACCACCTGAGGTGGCCGCGCAGCGCTTGTCCGCCGCGCGCGCGCCCGACCGCTTCGAGTCGCAGCCCGTGGAGTTCTTCACCCGCGTGGCGCGCGGCTATGCCGACCGCGCCGCGGGAGCGCCGCAGCGCTTTGCGCGCATCGACTCGTCGCAGCCGCGCGAGCAGGTTGCCGCGCAGCTGCGTGCCGTGGTGGCCGCACGCGGCTGGCTGGCGCAGACGCCATGAGTGCGGTCGCCCCCTGGATCGCCGCGCAGCGCCAGGCGCTGCTGGCCCAGCGCGGCCACGCGTGGCTGCTGCAGGGCCCGTCCGGCCTGGGCCAGTACACGCTGGCGCTGGAGCTGGTGCGCGCCTGGCTGTGCGATGCGCCCACCGCGCACGGCGCCTGCGGCCAGTGCGCCAGCTGCCATGGCATCGATGTGCATACGCATGCCGACCTGTGCGTGCTCATGCCCGAAACGCAGGCGCTGGCCCTGGGCTGGCCGCTGCCCGAGAAGGCGCAGGCCGAGATCGAGGACAAGAAGCGCAAGGCCAGCCGCGAGATCCGCGTCGAGGCCATGCGCGACGCGGTGGAGTTCGCCCAGCGCACCAGCGGGCGCGGCCGCGGAAAGGCCGTGCTGGTCTACCCGGCAGAGCAGATGAACCATGTGACGGCCAACGCGCTGCTCAAGACGCTGGAGGAGCCTCCGGGCGACGTGCGCTTTGTGCTGGCCACCGAGGCCGCGCACGAACTGCTGCCCACCATCCGCAGCCGCTGCCTGGGGCACACCCTGCAGTGGCCCGATCCGGCCCAAAGCCAGCAATGGCTGGTAGAGCAGGGCGTGCCCGCGGACGCGGCCGAGGCCCTGCTGCGCGCCGCCGGCGGCCGGCCTGACGACGCACTGGCCCTGGCGCGTGCGGGTCGCAGCCCGCAGACCTGGGCGCTGCTGCCCAAGGCCGTGGCGCGCGGCGACGTGTCGGCGCTGGCCGGGCTGGAACCCGCACAGGCCGTAGATGCCTTGCAAAAGCTCTGCCACGATCTGCTGGCGCAACGCGTGGGTGCACAGCCGCGCTATTTCTCGCCCGCCGACTTGCCCGCGCCGCCCGGCGTGGGGCCGCTCACGCGCTGGTCGCGCGCCCTCGCCAAGGAGGCGCGCACGGCCGAGCACCCCTTCAACGCCGGCCTGATGCTGGAGTCGCTTGTGGCGCAGGCGCGCCACACACTAAACTCGCGCCATTGAAAGCCTTCTACGACCTATGAGCAGTCCCTCCACAGCGCCGCGCCCCAGCGTCATGCAGCTGAACATTAAGGAAAAGGCCGCGCTGTACGCGGCCTATATCCCGTTCTTTGAAGAGGGCGGCATCTTCGTGCCCACGGCGCGCGAATACAAGCTCGGCGATGATGTGTACGTGCTGCTCACGCTGCCCGACGACCCGCAGCGCTACCCCGTGGCCGGCCGCGTGGCCTGGGTGACACCCGCGCGCGCCGCGGGCAACCGCACGCAGGGCGTGGGCATCCAGTTCCCGAAGGACGAGAAGTCGCGCCAGCTCAAGCACAAGATCGAGGAAGTGCTGGGCACGGCCCTGGCGTCTGAACGGGCTACGCAGACCATCTAAGGGCAACCCTTCGCGGGCCCCGCAGGATGCCGACCGCGCCCGCCGGTCGGCATTTTTGTTTTTCGAGACCACCATGTTTGTCGATTCCCACTGCCACCTGAACTTTCCCGAACTCATCAGCCAGTTGCCGCAGATCCGCCAGGCCATGGCCGAGGCGCAGGTGGACCGCGCGCTGTGCATCTGCACCACGATGGAGGAGTTCTCCGCCGTGCACGCGCTGGCGACCGGCTATGACAACTTCTGGGCCACGGTCGGCGTGCACCCGGACAACGAAGGCGTGGCCGAGCCCTCCGTGCGGGACCTGCTGGAGCGCGCAGCGCTGCCGCGCGTGGTGGCCATCGGGGAGACGGGGCTGGACTACTACGGCATGGACGACCGCAAGGGCGGCCGCAGCATCGCCGACCTGGAGTGGCAGCGCGAGCGCTTTCGCACGCACATCCGCGCTGCGCGCGCGGCGGCCAAGCCGCTGGTGATCCACACGCGCAGCGCGTCGCAGGACACCCTGGCCATCCTGCGCGAAGAGGGCGAGGACGGTGCGGGCAACCGTGCGGGCGGCGTGTTCCACTGCTTCACCGAAACCGCCGAGGTGGCCCGCGCGGCGCTGGACCTGGGCTACTACATCTCGTTCTCGGGCATCGTCACGTTCAAGAACGCGCAGGACCTGCGCGACGTGGCCGCCTTTGTGCCCATGGACCGCCTGCTCATCGAGACCGACAGCCCGTATCTGGCGCCGGTGCCTTACCGGGGCAAGACCAACAACCCGTCTTACGTGCCCTACGTCGCCCAGCAGCTGGCACAGGTGAAGGGGCTGAGCGTCCAGCAGGTGGCCGAGGCAACCAGCCGTAACTTCGAGCAACTTTTCTTGAGCAAGGAGGCCGTATGAAGAGCCTGTTGCAGCGTCGCAGCGCCCTGGCGTGGCTCGCCGCGGTTGCCGCCGGCACCGCGGGGCTGGCGCATGCCGGCGCGTACGACGATTTCCTGCGTGCCATCGCGCGCGACGATGCCGCCACGGTGGCTTCGCTGCTGCGCCGCGGGTTTGACCCCAACGCGCGCGATCCCAAGGGGCAGCCCGCGCTGATCCTGGCCCTGCGCGAGGAAGCGCGGCAGGTGGCCGAGGTGCTGATCGCCGCCAAGGGGCTGAAGGTGGAGGAGCGCAATGCCAAGGACGAAAGCGCGCTGATGATGGCCGCGTTGCGCGGCAATCTGCCCGCTGCGCGCGGCCTGATCGCGCGCGAGGCGGACGTCAACAAGACCGGCTGGGCGCCGCTGCACTATGCCGCCGCAAGCACCACGGCCGATGCCGCGGCCATGGTGGCGCTGCTGCTGGAGCATCACGCCTACATCGACGCCGCATCGCCCAACGGCACCACGCCGCTGATGATGGCCGTGCGCTACGGCACGGCGGATGCGGCGCGCCTGCTGATCAGCGAGGGGGCCGATCCATCGCTGAAGAACCAACTGGGCCTGTCGGCCGTGGATTTCGCCATGCGCGCCGACCGGCAGGACATGGTGCAACTGGTGGCGGAGGCCGTACGCCGCCGCCAGCCGGACCGCGGGAAATGGTAGCCCCCTGGGCGCGTACGCTATGAATAACGGAGCTGCTGGCGCTTGTCAGCTGGCAGTTGTAGACCAAAAGAGTGCCGAATCGCTTGCAGGGTAAGCGCAAGCAGCTATTGTTTTTGGTAGTCGTCACGCGCCGCCATGTGCGCGCAGGCGCGCGTACAGGCCGCCCCGGGCCAACAGCTCCGCGTGGGGGCCCTGCTCGACGATGCGCCCTTGCTCCATGACCACCACGCGGTCCGCGTGTTCGATGGTGGAGAGGCGGTGGGCAATCACCAGCGTGGTGCGCCCTTGCATGAGGCGCTGCAGGGCCTGCTGTACCAGGCGTTCGGACTCGGTATCCAGTGCCGAGGTGGCCTCGTCGAGGATGAGCACCGGAGCGTCGCGGTAGAGCGCCCGCGCGATGGCCAGCCGCTGTCGCTGTCCGCCCGACAGTTGCGTCGCGTTGTGCCCCACCACGGTGTGCATACCCTGCGGGAGGCTGGCCACGTACTCGGCGAGGTTCGCTGCGTCCAGACAGTGCTGCACACGTTGCTCGTCCACGGCAGCGCCCAGCGCCACGTTGGCGGCGACGCTGTCGTTGAACATCACCACGTCCTGGCTCACCATGGCGAATTGCGCGCGCAGGCTGGGCAACGCCCACTGGTCGGTCGCCACGCCGTCCAGCAGCACCTGGCCGCTGCTGGGGCTGAGAAAGCGCGGCAGCAGGTTCACCAGCGTGGTCTTGCCGGCACCGGAGGGGCCGACGAACGCCACCACTTCGCCCGGGCGGATGTCCAGGCTCACGGCGTCCAGTGCGGGCGCCTGGTCGGGCCGGAAGGACACGGTCACGTTGCGCAGGGCAATCGCCCCCTGGGCGCGCTGCGCGGTGTGCGTGCCGCCTGTCTCGGCCGGCGCCTCGTGCAGCAGGGCCAGGCCTCGTTCCAGCGCCGCCACGCCGCGCGTGATGGGGTTGGCGATGTCGGCCATGCGGCGGATGGGCGCTATCAACATCAGCATCGCCGCGATGAACGAGGCGAAACCGCCCACGGTCACGTCCTTGGCACCGTTGCCATGGCTTTGCCACAGGGCGATGCAGATCACGGTGGACAGCGCGCCCGCGGACAGCAGCTGCGTGGTGGGCGTCATGGCGGCCGAGGCGATCGTGGATTTGATGGCCAGGCGGCGCAGGCGCTGGCTCAGCGTGTCAAAGCGCGCGGCCTGCTCGGCCTGGGCACCGTGCAGGCGTACCACACGGTGGGCCAGCACGTTCTCTTCGACCACATAGGCCAGATCGTCGGTGGCCTGCTGGCTGCTTTTAGTGATCTTGTACAGGCGCCGCGAGAGCGTCTTCATCACCCAGGCCACCCCCGGCACCAGCACGGCCACGATCAGCGTGAGTTGCCAGTTCAGGTAGATGAGATAACCCAGCAGGGCGACCAGCGTGAAACCGTCGCGCGACAGGCCCAGCAGCGCCTGGACCAGCGAGGTGAACCCGGTCTGCACCTCATACACCACGGTGTTGGACAGTGCGCTGGCCGACTGGCGATGGAAAAGCCCCATGTCCGCAGCCAGCAGCCGCTCGAACAGCGCCGTGCGCAGGCGCAGCATGCCCTCGTTGGCGATGCGCGTGAGGGCGTACTGTCCCGTGAACTGGGCCAGCCCACGTACCAGGAAGACGCCGATGATGGCCACGGGAACCATCCACAGCTCCAGCGATCCTTCTGTAAAACCCTGGTCCAGCAATGGTTTGAGAAGCGCGGGAATCAATGGCTCGGTGGCGGCCGCGACGATCGTCGCCAACACCGCCATGGTCCATGCCAGCCGCTGGTGGCCGAAGTACGGATGGAGTCTGCGCAACCGCTCCCAGAGCGAAAGAGACTGCGGAGCTTGCTGCAAAGTGGTCTTTGGCGCGCTATGATTCGAATCTTGCATGAGGGGCGGATTCTACGTTTCGGCTATTGCAGACCGGCACAGTTTGTCACATGGCACGCTACGCTATGTGTAACATGCGAGGCTCTGTTTGCCGGCATTTGACGGTTATTCGATGGTTCCAATGACTATTGACCGCATCCCCAATACCCCTTCCCTCCGCACGGCTCTGCCGCAGCTTTCGCGGCGCCACGCCGTTGCAGCCTTGGCTGCCAGTTCCTCCCTTTCAGCGCTTGCGCAGTTCCGTGTGGAAATCACGGGCGTAGGCCTGACGCAACTGCCCATTGCGATCGCACCGTTCCGTGGCGAACCGCAGTCGCCGCAGAAAATATCCGCCATCGTCCAGGCTGACCTGGAGCGCAGCGGGCGTTTTTTGGGCGTGGACGCGTCGGGTGTCGCGCTGGATGAATCATCCCGTCCCGATCTGTCCCTGTGGCGTCAGCGCAAGGCCGACGCACTCACCTCCGGCAGCATCACGCGCTTGGCCGACGGCCGTTTCGACGTGCGATTCCGCTTGTGGGACGTGGTCAAGGCGCAGGACCTGGGCGGGCAGAGCTTCGTGGTCACGCAGGCCGACCTGCGTCTGGTGGCGCACCGCATTGCCGACTTCGTCTACGAAAAACTCACCGGCGAGCGCGGTATCTTCTCCACCCGCATTGCGTATGTGACCAAAGCCGGCTCGCGCTACAGCCTCTGGGTGGCCGATGCGGACGGCGAGAACGCGCAGTCAGCGCTTTCCAGTCCTGAGCCGATCATTTCTCCCGCATGGGCGCCCACCGGGACCCAGCTGGCTTACGTATCGTTCGAGTCGCGCAAGCCGGTGGTGTACGTGCATGACGTGGCCACAGGCCGCCGCCGTTTGATCGCCAATTTCCGTGGCTCCAACAGTGCCCCTGCTTGGTCGCCCGATGGCCGTACCTTGGCCGTGACCCTCAGCCGCGACGGGGGCTCGCAGCTCTACACCATCGACGCTAACGGCGGTGAGCCGCGCCGCCTGATGCAAAGCAGCGGCATCGACACGGAGCCCGTGTTCTCCAGCGACGGCCGCAGCATCTACTTCGTCAGCGACCGTGGAGGTTCGCCCCAGGTGTACCGCGTGGCAGCCAGCGGGGGAGGCGCGGAGCGCGTGACGTTCAACGGGTCCTACAACATTTCACCCAGCATCAGTCCCGATGGTCAGTGGTTGGCCTACATTTCCCGCGTGGGCGGCGCCTATAAGCTGCACGTGATGGATTTGAAGTCGGGCAGCGTGACGGCGGTGACCGACACCTCCGCCGATGAAAATCCCAGCTTTGCTCCCAATAGCCGCCTGATCGTCTACGCCACGCAGCAGCAGGGTCGCGAAGCCCTGATGACCACCACGCTGGACGGCAAAATCAAAGCGCGTCTGGCGGGGCAGGGTGGAGATATCCGCGAGCCCGACTGGGGCCCGTTCCAGAACAAATAAGTTTCCGTTTTTCGAACAACTGCTCTTCAGGAGTTTTTAATGAACCGTTTCCCCTTCAAGCGCGTGTCTCTGGCGCTCTCCATCGTCGCCCTCATGGCAGGCTGCAGCTCCGGCGTCAAGCTGGACGATGTGCCGGTCGAAGACCGCGGCGCTACGTCCACCGCACCGGGCGCCAACTCGGGAAGCACGGGCCAAAGCGGCGTGGCTCCTGTGGACTTGTCCCAGTCAGGGCGCGACGCCGAGGGTCCCGTTGGCGTGGCGCGCGTCATTTACTTCGACTTTGACAGCTTCATCGTCAAGCCTGAGTTCCAGTCCGTGCTGGAGGCCCATGCTCGCTTCATGAAAGCGTCTTCCGCCCGCAAGGTCGTGCTGGAGGGCCATACCGATGAGCGCGGTGGCCGCGAGTACAACCTGGCGCTGGGCCAGAAGCGCGCGGAAGCCGTGCGCCGCTCGTTGGGGCTGCTGGGCGTGCCGGACGCGCAGGTGGAGGCGGTGAGCTTTGGCAAGGAAAAGCCGGCGGTGCAGGGCCACACGGAAGACGCGCACTCGCAAAACCGCCGCGTTGAGCTGTCGTACCGTTGATGCCGCGCATGTCTTTGCTCCTGCGCCCGCGGGCGCTGGGCGCGGCGGCGCTGGCCGCCGCTGCCTGCTGGTCGACCCCCAGCTATGCATTGTTCGAGGACAGCGAGGCGCGCCGCGCCATCCTTGAGATGCGCCAGCGTGTCGATGCATTGACACAGGCCAGCCAGCGTGCGGGTGAACGGTCCGGTGATGAGGTCTCGCAACTACGGCGCAGCCTGCTCGACCTACAGATGCAAATCGAGGCATTGCGCACTGAACAGGCGACACTGCGTGGTCAGAACGAGCAGCTATTGCGCGATGTCGCAGAGCTGCAGCGCCGCCAGAAGGACATGGCGCAGGGTGTCGATGAGCGGTTGCGCCAGTTTGAGCCCGCGACGGTGACGCTGGACGGGCGCGAATTCCGGGCTGATCCTGCAGAGAAGCGTGATTTCGAGGCGGCCTTGGCGCTCTTCCGTGCAGGTAAGTTTGGTGAAGCGTCCAACGCTTTCAGCGGCTTCGTGCGCCAGTATCCACAGTCCGGTTATGTACCGTCTGCCCGTTTTTGGCTGGGCAATGCACAGTACGCCACGCGTGATTACAAAGAGGCCATCAACAACTTCAAGGCTCTGTTGTCGGCGGCGCCAGACCATGCGCGCGCTCCCGAGGCGGCCCTCTCGATTGCCAATTGCCAGATCGAATTGAAAGATACGCGGGCTGCGCGCAAGACCCTGGAAGACTTGCTGCGCGTTTATCCGCAGTCGGAAGCAGCAGCCGCTGCGAAGGAACGCCTGGCGCGCCTGAAGTGATCACATCCGTTGACGACACGCCAGACTTGGAGCGGCGCTTCGCAGGGCTGGAACGCCTGTTCGGGCAGGAGGGCGCCGCACGCATTCGGTGCGCGCATGTTGCTGTGGTCGGAATTGGCGGCGTGGGTTCTTGGACAGCAGAAGCACTCGCGCGCAGCGGCGTCGGAGCGCTCACGCTGATTGACCTGGACCATGTGGCCGAGTCGAACGTCAATCGGCAAATTCACGCTCTGACCACGACCATTGGCCAAGCCAAGGTACGCGCCATGGCCGAGCGCATTGCCCTGATCAATCCGGCATGTCGGGTGAACTGCGTTGAAGAGTTCGTGGATGCACGGAACTGGCCCACTCTGTTGCCATCTTCGGTGGATGCACTGGTGGATGCATGCGACCAGGTAAACGCCAAGGCCGTAATGGCAGCTTGGGCCGTCTCCACGCGGCCGCCTTTCATCACGGTAGGTGCTGCCGGGGGCAAGCGTCACGCCTATAAAGTCGAGGTAGAAGATTTGGCGTTTACCACGCACGATCCTCTGCTGGCCCAGCTGCGCTATCGCTTGCGCAGGAACCACGGCGCGGCCCGAGAAGGCCACAAAATCGGCGTCACCTGCGTCTATAGCAAGGAAGCGGTATCAAAGCCACACGCGTCTTGCGGCGTCGGTGAAGGCGACGGATCCCTGAATTGCCATGGTTATGGCTCATCGGTCGCCGTCACGGCCACATTTGGTCAGTGTGCAGCGGGATGGATTCTCGACAAGTTGGCGGAAAGGTCGAAGACCTGAAAACCACGCTATAATCTTTAGCTTTGCTACCGAGAGGCGGCAAAGGTTGGGACGTTAGCTCAGTTGGTAGAGCAGCGGACTTTTAATCCGTTGGTCACAAGTTCGAATCTTGTACGTCCTACCAAAAATTTGGTTATGAATCAAGCACTTAGAGCAGAGATGCCTAAGTGCTTTTTTCTTGCCTGAGCGCCATTGCTGCTCTATTGCTACCGGCTAGAGTGATGGCCAATGACCATGCTCGTGGTTGCTACCATGCATGCATGAAGAATGCCGAGCCGGAGCCATCCCCACCTGCGGTCCAGTTGCTGCGTTACGCGCTGAGCCTGGACTTATCGGCCACCTACGCGCCAGACGGCCAAGTCACCATTTCCAAGGGTGCTGCGCCCGCAGTGGCTTTGAGTGATCCCTGCGCAGCGTCAGAAGACTTCGTTGCCGACGATGCCAACGAAGACGACGATTTAGCTGAGGAGCTGCACCGTATCGAGTATTGGGCAAAGTGGACGGTCGCCGATGACTACCCCTCCGCCGATGATCAAAACTGGCGGCGTTGGGCTTGGGAATTTTTGCGTCGCAACGAGCAATACGCGCTGCTCGCGACGTGGATGAACAGCCTGCCGGATGGCACCAGACTGCGGGAAGAGTCTAAAGCTGACGACCTGCTCGAACATGTGCTTTGCGACCCGGCCCCATTGGCCGGTCAACGAACTGTCGGCGACTACAGGGAGCATTGCCGAGCCAATGGTATTCATGCCGTAATCGCTATGCCAATCCTTGTTTTGCGGCATTGCTGGGGTGTTAACCGCCCACTATCGCCCAAGGAAGAATTTCTCGATCTAAGTCGTGAAGAGCAGGACTCTTTTTTTTGTGCAAATACGCCAAAAATAGTCACTCCGGCGCATTTTACTCATGACGCATGGCTCCCTGACTTCCCGTTTCAAGAAGTTCAGAGTGTATTGTTAAGTAATGAAATATTGCTCAAATTTGATCTAAACGAGCCGCTCGAAGGACAATTTGAAAGAGCATCTGAACGCCTTCGTGAGTTGAGGCAATCATATTTCGTGAAATCACGTCTGGAGATGATGGCGCCGGGTGACTGGGATTCAATTGATAAAGATTTAGGGTTTGTATCAGACCCCAAAAATTACACTAAGGCGCTGCAACTTCAACTGCGAATTTTTGACGCTGCAAACATCAACGGTGGCTTCTTGACTGGAAGCCTGCGGCGGAATTTGGTTGAGATATTTTCGGAGGAGCTTTATTCTCGGGGGCGTGAATTCGATTCCTCTTGTTTGCCAGCAGTAGTCAACGAGAAAAGAATAACGGATTGGTACTCCGCTGCCTTAAATATTGTTGGTGGAAACTACAAGGCGTTGGTGAGGTATAAGCCGCTGAGTGAGGCGCAAAAGCAAAGAATGCGTGACAGGAAGCAGGGAGTTGATCGGAATTAACATTAATTCGATTTCTTTCTAAGCGCTGCAATTTGAATAATGGTAAATCTGAGCCATTGATGATAATGCTGCGTCGCAACATGCGTGGCTTGAGATTAGATTTTAATATTGTATAATAAATTTTATTTTGCGTTAAAAAGCAAAATGTGGCGAATCAATACATGTTGCTCGCTTGCGCGTCACTGCTCAGATGGTTAGTGACCAAAACTCCGGCAACGCTGCCACGTCGGTGCTTGACCCTTGCGGTCGAAACGGATCAGCTTACGCCGTACGCGAAGCGGCCTACCGCCGCCGCCACATGCGCTATTTTTTGCATCGTGTTGGGGGAGTACTGCCTCGCTTGTTGAGCGGCCAAGACCTATTCCGAGAAAGTCGCGCTATCGAACAACTTTGCTGGCGCGAACTGGGGCTTGTAAAGCAGCCCATTTTTGATGGCGATCTGCCGGATTTTTTGATGTTGGATGGGGCTAGTAGCCCCATTAATTTGTCGATCCCAACAGACCCGGTAGCACTGGCCGGTCGGCTGGCTGCCTTAGAACCGCCACCGCCAGCGGAGTCATGCATTGGTACGAATCTGGACACGCTGGCGCGGCTACTTAACTTCACGCCATTCGAGTTCAATTGGCTTCTGTGGTCCTACTGTATCCGACGCGCTGGTAGTGCGATTTTGCCAGTCGTCCCATTGCGTGATACCACTCATGGTTGCGACGTGCTGGCGGTGTTGTGCGAGATGCCGGTGGATGCAGTACGAGATGCCGTGGCATCGCGCCGTTTGCACACCTGGGGCTTTCTAGACGGTATCAGTGCCGATGGAGAAATGCCCTCACTTCTGAGCGGATGGCTATCTGCAACCGACCAATTTGCAGACTGGATTGAGCAGCCCTATGCCTCGGACTCTGATCTGCTGACCGCGCTCTGCCAAGCGCAAGTCTCGTTGATGGCCTCTCGCTGAGGGCCTGTCTCTCTCCGGCTGCTGTTCTGCAGCCGAGCTGATCTCTCTCGCTTGTTTTCTATCCGCCAATCGTTCGCGGAGGACTACGCGTGCCCGTTTGTTTTTCAGCTTTGTTTTGTTCCCTACCTATGGAGATCCCCATGACCACTACACCCGAATCCACATCAAGCCTGGCGTCATCTTCACCTACCGTCGCCACTGTCATCTACTCCAACACCGCCAAATTTCCGCTGGGCCAAATCGTCGCCACGCCGGGCGCTTTGGAACTGCTGCAAGAAACTGGCTTCAGCGCGGCGGCATTGGTCTCGCGGCACCTGCATGCCGACTGGGGCGACGTCCATGACGAAGACCGTGCAGAAAACGACTTCGCCGTCACCCGCCGTTTGCGGATTCTGAGTTGCTATCGGCTGGTTGATGCGGAGCGACTGGCTGCAACGCCCCGAGACAAGCGTCCGTCACTCCCAACGCTCTGGATCATCACTGAAGCCGACCGCAGCGTGACTACGCTGTTGCGTCCAGATGAGTATTGATATGTCCAAAGCCGTCTCATCAAAGCGCGCTGCGCCGTCCTATACGTTTCAGCGCATCCACGCGGCGCTGCAGACCGGCCATGCGCTTACCGTTCAACAGAAGCGCGAAGAGCCGGTGCCGGTATTCATGCAGCAGTCGGTTTTGGACGCATCTTGCGGGACTCACATGCTGGCGATGCTGCTTGTGATTCTTGGACTTGCCAAGGCGTCAGCACTGCACGACATGTCACGGCGCAAGCATGGTGTAGCAGCCGCAGTGTGGACCGCAATGTCCCCGTACTACTTCACCGGAATAAATCCCAAAGATTGGGCGGATGCTGTGAACAGCCTCGGACTGCCACTTGAACTTACGGCTCGCTATTGCATCGAGCACGATGTGGATGCCCCCGCCGTCAAATGGCTCATGCAAGGCGATCTGGTTGCCATCGCATTTGCCTCGGTCAAGCATCACCGCACCAAGCACTGGGCTCTCGCGGTGGGTGTGGAGGGTTTGGTCGTCGGTCAAAGCCACTTTCCGCAGCGCATCCTGCTACTGGACAGTGGTGGCGGGGAACCATGTTTCCATGCCCATAACGCACGGCTGCGCTTGCCAGATGCCGGTCCCGGTAGCCGTCGTGCTAAGCCTGGTTGGCATAAAGAGCCCATGCAGAAGATGATCATCTGGATGCATGAGTCGGAGTCTTGGCAACCTGAGGCAGTGCGGTTGCTAGCGGCCATACGGGTTCGGAGAACGTCATGACGCTGAACCGGCGCGAATGTTTGCGGACACTGGCTCTGGTGTGCATGCCAACTCCTTCGGTCGTGTACTCGGAAAGGGTTCTTGACGATCTGTGGGCGGCGACAGAGCCGGACGCAATGCCAGCATTGGACTGGGACGATCTGAGCGCGGTGATGGCGCGTTGGGGACGGTCCACATGGAGTCATGTCGTTACCGGCCATCACTGCGACTTGCAGACCATGCTCCACGACAGCATAACGGCCACCGCAAAGCGGGTATCACCAGAACGCCCATCAACTGTCATCGTGGTGCTACGCGGCGGCTCCGGCTTGAATCTGATTCAGTGCAGAGCGGTATCCAGCGCGTTCCATAGCGCAGTGCCGATCTGTTCTGAACTGTGGTTTGCTGCAGCGCCTGCCCCGGCCTTGGTGGACAAGCTGCGACTGACAGTGATTGTGAGCGGCTGAAACGAGTCGTTCCACGCCTACTTGGAAGCGGCCTTACCGGAGGCTTTGGTGCGCTTGGCTGCTGGCTTTTTGTCGAGTACGGCTTGATTGGCACGGCGCAGTGTCCCGCCCTCGGTGGTGGGTGGATGAGCCAGCCGAATACCGCCGAACAGATCAGCCAACGTGATGTTCAACACATGGCAGATGGTGGCCAACGTCAAAACGCTCGGATTCACCAGACCCAGCTCCAGTTTGGACACCCGAGTGCGCTCCACCTCGGCACTCATTGCCAATTCCAACTGCGTCATGCCGCTTTGCTCGCGGAAGTGCCGCAGGTTTTGACCGACTGCCAGCGTGATGGCGTTGGGTATGAGCCGCACTTTGCGGCGGCGCTGAACTGGCGTCTCGCTGGCAGTGCTTTGTTTCTGTGGGGCAGTCCGTGACATGATCCACAGGCTCTCGAAATGTGCCTGCTGAGGAAACGTCTTATAAGGAACACTGCATGCCAGAATGTTCCTTGAGAGGCATAAATTTTTACAACCAACAGGAAGAAAAAATGAACCCCAAAAGAACTACCGCCGTGACCTTGGCGGCAACGTCCATGGTTTTGCTGGCTGCATGCGGTGACAAAACACCGTCCTGTGCTGATCCGGCCACGGTGTCGCTGGTCCAGCAGATTTACCAGCAGAGCTTTGACAAAGAGCATGCCAGCATGAGTCCTGAGCGTCAGCGCAGCGTGCAGATCACGAGCAAGAACACCAAAGTCACGGTGGAGTCAATCACCACTGCTCGCAGTGACGAATCGACAGGGAAGAAGACCTGTTCAGCGGTCCTGACGGCGGTGATGCCGCAAGACGCCATTCCTACCGATCAACGGATGCTCAATCACCTGCGCGGCACGTATGAGCCTCAAGGCGCAGCGTTGGAGGGCATTACGGTCAAGGGCAATGTGACCTACACCGTCCAGCGCACCGAAGACAGCAAGGAGATTCTGGTCAAGCTCACTGGGCACTTGGCATTCATGGGGTTGTTCCACGACCTGGCGATGCTCCGGATATTCGACAAGAGTGAAGCGGAGATTGCCAAGATTGCCGGTGAAGCTCCGCCAGCAGCCGAGGCAAAGCCAGCGGAGCCGACTCCAGCAGCGATTTCACCAGCCACCCAACCTGCGCCAGCTGCAGCTGTACCAGCGCCTGCAAATACGGCACCCGCTGCCGCGCCAGTCGCCCCGCCAGCCAACGTGACGGCTGCCGCTCTGGATGTAACTGTCCCGCATCTCTGCAATGCTGCTGAGACCCCGATCTTTGCGTGCTCCACCGGAAAAAAGCGCGCCTCGGTGTGTACTGGCCGCGCTGGTGGCAATGAGCAGTTGACATACCGGATAGCGCCTCTGGATGGCGCCGTAGAGATGGAATATCCGAGCGGCGGTGCTGGTGCTGGTGCTGGTGCTGGTGCTGGTGCTGCTTCAGCTTTCCAACGTGGCTCACAGCTTGGTCAAGATGGCACAGCAGTGAACTTCCTGTCATTCGACAAGGGCAACTACCGCTATGTCGTTTATGCCGGTGGCGGCGAAAATGGACGCAAGGGAGTGATGGTGGAGCAGATTGGCAAGCGCATTGCGGATTTGCGTTGCCAGAGTGACGCCATGTCTCGCATCGATCCAGCGCAGCTTCAAAAGATGGGGCTGAGCTTAGATGGACGGGGACTGTCGCAGCCCTGAGTCGCTTCAGCGTAAACGAAAGAAAGAGGTCAAAAATGATAATAAACGTTTGGTTCGGGTCGTCCGTTGTAGCGCTCACGGTCGCAGGTTGTGTAAGTGCAGTCTCAGCTGCGCCACTTGCAGACCTCAGTGGCGGTCAAACCGGCCGCATTGAGTTCACATCCTCCACCCCCGACCACCGCTGGGCACTGATCCGTGGTCGGCTGGGTCCTGAAGTTACGGTTTATGGCGATCTATTGATGCCAACCCAAGCGAGCCGCGGCAAAGTGCCAGCGGTGGTGTTCTCGCACGGCAGTGAGGGTGTGAGTAGCCTGTACTTCGATGTGTGGGCCAAAGCACTGAACAACGCGGGGTATGCAGTGTTCGTAGTGGACAGCTTCAAGCCGCGTGGCGAGGACCGCGTGACCGGCCCCACTAAGCAATTGACTTGGAACACGGTTGCCAACACTGCGGATGCCCTATATGCGCTCAAGCTGCTGGCGACCCATCCCCAGATCGACAGCAACCGTATCTTTCACATGGGTTGGTCGCGTGGCGGGCAAGCCTTACTGGATGCTGCATGGCCGACGTACCAGCAGCATGTGGTTCCCGCCAATGTGAAATGGGCCGGCAGCGTGGCGGTCTACCCCGGCTGCAATATGCGCTACCGGGTGGATCATCACAGCAAGCTACCTGCCCCCCTGCTCATGATTCTTGGTGAAAAAGACGACATGACCTTGCCCAAGCCGTGCATGGAGTTGGCAGATGAGTACGCCGCAGCAGGAAATCCGGTGAGCTACAAGATTTATCCGGGTGCCACGCACGTCTTTGACCGGCTCAACCAGCCATGGAAGAAGTACAACGAAGGCAACTTCAATCTCTGCTCCATGGACGTACGAATGCCCTACGGAGCAAACGACCGCAGTTGGGGGCCAGCTCACGACAAATATTCGGGCAAGACCTTCACCGATAACGCGGAGTGGAATGCCTACGTGCCAAAGTGCAGGCAGACGTCCTGGGTCACGGTGGAAAGCAATGACAAGGCCCGAGAGCTGGCCGTTAAAGACGTTCTGGCGTTCCTGAAAGGCATCCAATGAAGCTCACCACCAAACACACCTTGCGGCTGCTGGCGGCTGCGGCCCTGACTTTCTGCGCTCAGGCCATGGCGCAAGTCACTCCGGTGGCTGATGGCGGTGCCGCCGCGCCGGACGAATGGCTGCTAGCCAAGACTGGCCCACGCTGGTTCCAGATCACGCAGCCAAGCCCTAACCCGAGCGCGTTGAACACACGCGCGCCATCGGCTGGAGAAAGCGCTCTCGTAGACCGTGCTCGCGCCCTCGTCGGCCAACGGCCAGCCAAAGCCTTTGCGCTGCTGGACGGCAACACCATCGTGTACTCGGCGTTCAATGCACCGGCAGACTCTGAATCACTGTTCTTCGGCATGTCCATGGGCAAGACGGTGACGGCCATGGCGGTGGGACAAGCCATCTGCGCGGGCAAGCTCACGCTGCAATCCAAGGCTGGTGATGTGCTGCCGGAACTACAGGGCAAAGCGCTGGGCAATGCCACGGTGCACGATCTACTGCGCATGGCATCGGGCGCGGCAGAGCAGAACGGCGATAGCACCATTTGGACACCAGAGCAGACCAAGGACTGGAACCAGGGATTGCTGAATCTCGCAGAGTTGATTGCGACAGATCGCATCTCCAAGGCGGCGCGTGGCGCTTTCTCAGAGTACAAGCCCGGTGAGGTGTTCGCGTACAAGTCCACCGATCCCATGACGCTTGGCCTCATGGTCAGCCGCGCTACGGGCATGCCGCTGAGCCAATGGATTCAAGAGCAGGTGCTGAACCCCATGGGCGCAGCTCATCCTGGACTGTATTCGCAAGACCGTGCCAAGAATGGACTCGGAGACTCAGGCATGCGACTGCGCATGGAAGACTGGATGCGCTTCGCGGTATGGGTAAAGGAATCGTCCAAGAAATCGGATTGCTTTGGTGACTTCGTGAAGGCTGCGATGGTCAAGCAGATCGGCAATGATCGCAACCCAGCGGCCCGCAAGCATGGACGTATGTTCGGTGGCTATGGCTACCTGATCTGGACGGAAAACGTCACAGCGCCTGACACGGCATGGGCATCTGGCTGGGGTGGTCAGCGTATTGGCTGGCACTACCGCAATGACCGGATGTTGGTGGTGTTCTCCAGCAGAGAGGCGTGGATGCCGGAGGTGTATGAGCTTGCGCGCGATTGGGGGAAAACGCAGCGCTAGCTGTACAAGAAACTCACGGTCCGTGCACGAGCGTTCCACGCAAAAGTTTTGTGTGGCGGCATTGCGTTGGTTACAGCCACTGTTTCAGCAGCAGCGATGAAGCAAAGGTCCCTCATGCATGTGATCGCCAAACGGCCGTTTTGAGTGGCTTTCGATAGTTGCATGCGACTCACAACAACTCCAACCATCGAAAGCGTGTCTGATCGCGTTCAAACTCGCGCCATATCGCGACACTCGGCCGTGGTTGGAGTGTCGAACGAGTCGTCGGTTATTAGTCGGTCTTAGCAGTTCCTGCATTAGCACCTTGGCAAAGCGAATCCCACTTGTGGGCATAGCTTTTGAAGCCGATGCCATGGAGCAAAACCTCACGACTGGTTTGCATTGCGCTGCGCTGAAGTTCAACGCTGGGCTCTCCGCGAATCTCAATTCCAGTTATTGCCAAGACGGTTTTACGCGTAGCGGCAAATGTGGTGGGACTGTTGGTAAATGCCGTCCGGTGTCCGCCAAGCCACAAGAGCAGTTTCATTTGCTGAACGCTTGTGAGTTCACCGAGGTGGTCAATGTTGGGCACTAGGCCGCCTGTGGTCGATAGACGATCGATCCACACTTGCATGCGCTGGCGGGCAGCTGCAACGTTCCATGCCAGCGGGTCGTTCAGGCCAAGGCGCTTGAGTTCAGGTGCGCGCAACACGAGTTCCATGCGCGCACAGTTTTGCACTTTGGCAATCAGATAATCCCGGCGATAGACGTTGGCAGGCAAGCACCGGCCGCGCTTCTTAATCTCCAAGTCTTTGCGATAGATTCTGAACGTCCACCGGTTGCTGTGCTGGCCTGCGTAGACGGTTTCAATACCGTATGCGCTGAAATCCTTGGCTTTGGCGTACATCAGGCTACGAACTGCTGCCATGACAGCGTCAGCGCGCTCGGGTGTTCCACAATCACAGTGCAGAGCATAGTCAACGCGAGTCATCTCGAACTTCCCGCGATTGATTTTGCGGCGTTCTGCTGCCGTGGGCTCGATTCTCATCTGCTCAAGGACTGCAAATATCAGTTGTTTACAGGGCTCGAATAGCTCTTCCAAGCCAACAATGTTCTGGCCGGTCAAGAACTTCGGAATAGACGCTTCGATCATCAGCTTAGTGCCCTTTTCACGGCTAAAGACACGGGCCTTGATCATGGCAGAGAACGGCGAGTGGACTTGAAGCTGGTAGTTGCCGTTCCAAGTGATATTAGGGTTGTTCTGCGCAATCTTCCCGAGGGATTTGTGGTCCACATCAATGAGCACCGCAACGGTATCAATCAGACATGAAAAGAATGGTTTCCATTCCAACGCCGGTTTGAGTACCGTGGTTGCCAGCGGAAAGCGCATGGTCGGCTTCACAGCCGTGGCTCGTTGCTGTGGCATTGCCCGTTTGGGCGTGCTGAGCTTATGCGCACTGCCAATAGCCAATGATGCGCGTTTTGCTGGCGATGTTGCGCTGAAAGGCCAGCGAGGGTTGTTAGTGTGAATGGACTGATGCTTGCTAGGATGTGAGGAAGATTTCATCATCGTTTTCCAAAATTGAATGTATTCGTGGTTTGTTGCGTATTACGGTGGTCAGCGGCAAGAGTGGTCCGGGGTCTGTATTCCAGCTTTTTCACGCACTCTTGCGCAGGCTCTGATTTTTGGCTTGTCTCTCCAAATGGACGTGACAACGTGACATGCTCAGTCCGCCGTTTCACCGTCAAAGCGGACGGAGGCACGGATCGCATAAAAGCGTTTACGCAGCTTTTCTTCCATGGGCAGCCGGACTTGCATTTGCCAGCCCTCGCTGTTTTTCACCAAATAGCCCGCGTCATACAGCTTCTGCAATGCCATCTGGAGGCCGAATTTCTCGGTCAGAAGGGCCTCCAGCACCCCAGGCAAGAGTAGATAAACCATCTCACCGCCGCTGCCTTTGGTGTAGCCCATGACATTGCTTTGATCCGAGCGTCCGAACATGGCAAGGGCCGGGAAACGGTTGGCATTGCGGTCGATGAAGTCACGGACGGTCGTGATCACTTTTTCGCCGATGGGCGTGGTGTGGTGGGCTTGGCGAGCGGCGTGCTCACGCAGAACCAGGCGCACGGCCTTGAGCACCACCTCAGGCTTGAGTTTGAGCACCTTGAGATTGATTGCCAACCAGCCCGTCACGACCCAGACCGCCAATCCGCTGACTAGGCGCAGCGTGACCCGATCTTTAATGTCCAAGCCTTCCAGCAGCCCGGCCTCTGCTTCCTTCAGCTTCTGGGGAAGCCAGGCGCGAATTTTGCCGGGAGGCTGCTTGGCAATGGCGGCGATCCACTCGGCCCAGGGCGCACCGTAGTGCTCCCCACACGCTCGCTTGAGTTGATTCGCAAATTCATGCGCCTGCATGCCCTCTGGCAGAGTGTGAAAGGCACCGTTCGGCCCCTGCAGTACCAACTCGAAGCAACGAGCGGAGAAGCCCTCTGGCAAGCTCATCTTGGAGTCGCCGACCATTTCCATGAACGACATTTCCGACGAAAAGCTCACACCGCATGACAGTTCATCGCCTGCCTGGACTTTCTGGTTGGCCGTGCTGGTTAGGCGCTGCCCGCCATTGGCAACCAGGAAGCAGAGTGCCATCAGCCCCTTCATGTCTTCCGCTTTGTGAACGTCTTGGAAGAATACGGGCGCGTCCGGGTGCTGCTCCATCTTCACGCGCAGGCCATTGGTGGTGCCCGATGCGTCGTCGATCTTGTCCGCGCGCTCACGAACACTGCGGCCCGCCTGCTGCAGCGTGGTCTTGCCCATGCTGCTGGGGGCCACGATCATCAAGATGAGGATCTGCAGTCCCAGCGCGCGGGCCAGCGCTGGAGACAGCGCGGCCAGCACCGATACCAGCATGTAGGGGTTGCCCGGCAGATGGATGCCAATGGCTTTCTGCCAACTGGCGAGGTCTCCGGACGGTGGGTCAATGCCGCCCGCCTCATTGATCACTACAACGGACAAAGGCGGCTTGTGGCCAAAGAAGTAGGGCTTCTCGTGCAAGACGTAGAAGCCATAGCGCTGGCCTTGCAACTGCAGGCTGTGAAAGCCCTCGCGGCGGGCGACGTACACCTCCCTGTCCGCATACTCCGGCAGGATCGCCGCCATGGTGCGCAGCCCCTTCGGCGACATGAAGCTGGACATTCCGGCGCGCACGGCGAAATGCGCCAACCCCTCGCAACGGCCAAGTGCCAGTTCTTTTACATCCAGTGTGGCGTGGACCTCATTGCCGCGTTTGTCCGTCGCCTTTACCAGCAATTGTCCCGACAACTCCCCCTTGTCATTCACTACTTGGTTGACCGAGAGCAGGTTCTTCGGCAAATCGGGGCTCAGCCGGGTGGCTGCGGGCTTGGACGAGGGCTTTTGCTTTTTCGGTTTGCTCTTAGCCGCAGGGGTAGCGGCTTCCTTCTTGTTGTGATCGTCTGCTTTGGCTGTCTGGTTCATGGCCTTAATCCTTCGCGACGATCATGCTCATATGGGATTGAAGGAACTTGGCCACTACCTCATCGGTGTAGCGCACCGTTTTACCAATCTTGATGTAGGGAAGCTCTTTCTTGAATTTGCCCAAATAGCGCCACTGCGCGGGCGTTCTGGGGTGGATTTTCAAAAGTGCCGTCAAGTCTGCGTCAGACCATAGTTTTCCAGGGACAACCAGTCCTTCAGTGGATTTTTGAGTCACGATATTTGCGCGATTGCGCGCCCGTTCAAAATTAATACATGGCATCTGTCGATGCCGCTTGAACGTTTGTTTACCGCTTGGGCTGTTATTGTTGAAGCAGGGGATTGAAGAGCTGGGCCGAAGCAGCACCCCTCCGTTTATCTCAGCATGGCGCTGCGATAAGCGGAGAGCCCTAGTCCTGTGCCTCTACTCTTGGCTTCTGTCTCTGCTGGTTCGCATGGTCGCGCAGGTCAGCAAAATTCTCAAAAAAAGTAGCCACCCTCTACTTTTTTGACAGCGATGCGAGGGTGTGCTGGCGTTTTTCTTTGTGCTTTCCGAGGGGTGTGGCTGGTGGTGTTCATGCCGCTGAGCATGTGACAACGTGACAAGCCATACGCGCAAGCTTGCAACGCTAGCGATTGCAGGTCTTTTTTACAGTCTTGCAAAAAGACTCCAGAACAGTGCGCCATGTGATGACGCCACTCTGCATCCAGCCAAGTAATAAAGCCGCTCAAAAGCCGTTTTGGTGGCTTCTGGAGTGGATTTTTCTGATGGTTATTGCCAGCAGCGGATGACGACGAGTAGTAATCTTCTGTCTATTTGAAGTACACGCTATTTGTACAAATCGCGGTGGCTCTTTTTGTGTCAATCTAGAGTGGTTTTGGAATATATTGACAGATTCCAAATTACCTCTTAGATTCTATTAAGACATGTTTAATAGAAAGAGCCAGCCATGACGACGAAACAGCAGATATTCACCACCGGACAAAAAATCGGCTATGTCCGGGTATCCAGTGTGGATCAGAATGATGCGCGCCAGCTAGATGGGCTGGTGCTGGACAAAATATTCACGGACAAGGCCAGCGGCAAAGATGTGCATAGGCCGCAATTGCAGGCAATGCTTAGCCATGTGCGCGAAGGGGATCATGTGTATGTCCACAGCATGGATCGCCTGTCCCGGTCATTGAAAGATTTGCAGGAAGTGGTGGAATTTTTGACGGCGCGCGGGGTGGCTGTGGAGTTCTGCAAGGAGAACCTGAAATTCGAGCGGCCAGGAAGTAATGGCGGTGGCCATACGGCAGCTTATGCCAAGCTGCTGTTGCAGATGCTCGGAGCCGTGGGGGAATTTGAGCGAGCACTGATCCGGGAGCGCCAGCGAGAGGGCATCGCGATTGCCAAGAGCAATGGCGTCTACAAAGGGAGAAAGCCGGTCTTGGATGAGTCTTCGATAGTCAGACTGCAGGAAATGTCCGCAAGCGGTATGCCGAAGATACAAATAGCCAAAGCACTCAAGATATCTAGGGCCAGTGTTTATCAATATCTAAAATTTGAGTGATTTTTTGCGTACGCCTTGAACAATATTTTTGAATTAATTGAAAGGCAAATCGATATTGCATAAATAAGCTGCTATCCAGCTTATGGGAATTCCTGATGGAGCGTTACGCCGACGCTTTGCCAAATTCCATGGCCTTGATTTTGCGGAATGTGGGGTGCAATATCATTTACAGAAAGCTCGATTAATTTTTTTTCAGGCAGCAGCCACACATGGAATTGATAGTGTGGCGCACTGCTGATCGCAGTTTCCCATTCGTTGCGTGTAATAAAAATTTGAACTAATTCGCGGCTACATGACTTCACTTCAATGAGTTTACTCACTGGTTCGGTCAAGCCAGTGTCATACGACTGAACGTCATATCCGGCCGTGTTATCTTCGATAGCTATCCATTTTGGATGCCGTTCAATACCTAGCAGGCCGTTGAAAAAGTGCTTTTCGAACGCATCAGGGACGCTGAGTGCGAAGACACGAGCTGCCCAGACGCGTCTGCGCAGCGATTGCAACGGCCCATCTGGCCGGTTTGCAGGCCCTCCCGCCCATTTCGGGCGCACGTATCCCTGGGCTCACGCATGATGCGCGTCCCACCAGCCGCCGATGCTGCCCATTCGCACAAGGTTGTAGGTGGCAAAGCACAGCAGCGCCTGGCCCGTGAGCTTGGCCTGACCGATCAGCTTGGTCTTTGCCAGACCACCGACGGTCTTGATCCAGCCAAAGGCCTCTTCGATGCGCTTGCGCACCTTCAGGCTGGTCTTGTAGCCCTCGTGCCGTGTCACTCGCGCATCCACCGCCGAGTGTTTGTCCTTGGCCGCCACGTGGGGCGTGACTTTGAGCTTTCTGCAGCCTTTGATGAAGGCCTTGCTGTCGTAGCCCTTGTCGGCACCGACCGTGGCCCGTTTGTTCCTGTTGCCCCGACGCTCCAACATGGCCAGCGCCGCCTCGCGCTCGGCCGTGCCGCTGGCGTGGGTGATCTCGACATCCACGATCAGCCCGTTGCGGTTCTCCATGAGGATGTGCCCCATGTGGCACAGGCGGGATTTGTCGCCCTGGCTCTTCTTGAACAGCCGGGCATCGGCGTCCGTGGTGCTCTCGTGGGTGTCGTTGCAGCGCTCCTGCCCCTTGAAGTCCACCTCGGGGTTGCGCCCAGGCGGCGTGCCGCTGTCGTCGTCTTTGCGCTTGAAGCTCTTGTGCGAGGCCCAGGCGTCAATGAGCGTGCCGTCCACGCTGAAGTGCTCGTCGCTGGCGAGCTTGCCCCACTGGGCACTGAGCTTGACGCGCTCGAAGAAGGCGCGGGCGAGGTCTTCGTTGAACAGACGTTCGCGGTTGGCGCTGAAAGTGGAGTGGTCCCAGACCTTGTCTTCGATGTTCAGGCCCACGAACCAGCGGTACAGCAGGTTGTAGTTGATCGCTTCGACCAACTGGCGCTCGCTGCGGATGGAGAACAGGATCTGCAGCAGCAAGGCCTTGAGCAGCATCTCCGGTGGC
>NZ_MTBE01000042.1:0-26577 GCF_002916785.1 Diaphorobacter sp. LR2014-1
TACTCGTGCGGGCGCGTCAATGGCTGTACAAGAACAAGCTGGTGATCGTGCACGAGCGGGCAATTCGGACACTGATTGCGGCGGCACTTGCCCAGCTTGAAGTTGAAACAGGCACCGCCATCGCCGCCAGCGTTGATCCAGCAACACTTGATCGCTGGCGAGCCTCAGTTTCAGAGCTGCGCCCAGATGGACAAACCCAGCAGAGTTGGCTATGGGCTGCACCGGCGAAACACTCAACCCGCCAAATCAGCGAGGTACTGGAGCGCATCGACCTGCTTTACACGCTGGACGTTCATAAGCACCTGGCAGACATCCCCGATCTCATCTTGCGCCGCTACGCGCGCCGACTTGTCTCCAGGCCGCCCTCAGCCGGAGCCAAGATCAAAGAGCCAGCGCGCACCGTGGAGGTCGCATGCTTTCTTCGGTATTGCCTGTTCACCACCACAGACCAGTTGATCCTTATGGTGCAGCGCCGGATCGCCGATCTGTGGCGTCAGGCTGCCGCCGATGTCCCCGCTACCGTCAATTGGGCCGCAATGTACAAAACGCTGCTCGGCGAACTTGTTGCCTTGAGCGCGCAAGGTGCGGTGCCAGATGCTGAGTTGCGTGCCCGTCTTGAAGCCTTGATCACCGAAACCCAGAAACGCAAACCACCGAGCAGGGCCTCCCTGGTCCGCGAGGGATTGATTGATGGAATTCGCCCCGTGCGGTCGTTGCTCGTCGCCATTGCAAAGCTGCCCTGGCAGGCCACCGGCGAGCATCCTGCCATCGAGTACCTTGCCAAGCTGCAAGCTTTATATCTCAAAGGATCCAGAAAGCTGCCAGTTGAAGTGGTGGCACCAAGTCTGGGAATGATCTGGCAGGTTTCGATCTCCAGCCCAGACCGGGAACGGGCGTTTCAGGCGTTGGAGGTGGCCACCCTGTTTGCCCTGCGCCGCGCGGTGCGCAATGGCTCGGTCTGGATTGAGCACAGCCTGAGCTTTCGGGGTCGTGCGCGCTTGTTCTTCACGGACGAGCGTTGGCAGGCAGAGTCCAAGAAACACTATGCCCGTCTATCGTTACCCAGCAAGGCTGCCACTTTCTTGAAGCCTTTGCTGGCCAGAGTAACTGCCGGTGTCGATGCGGTGGCCGCTGCAGCCCGCAGTGGCGTACTGCGCGTGGATGATGAACTCCATTTGTCGCCATTGCCCGCAGAGGACGAAGACCCAGAAGTGACCAAGCTGCGCGCGGCTTTGGATCACCGCATCGGTGAGGTTCAATTGCCGGAAGTGATTCTGGCCGTTGACGCCCAGGTGCGCTTTAGCTGGATCATGCTCGGACGTGAGCCGCGCTCTACCGACGAGCTGCTGATGGTCTATGCCGGCATCATGGCCCACGGCACCAGTCTGACTGCGGTCGAATGCGCGCGCATGATTCCGCAATTGTCTGCCACCAGCATTCGCCAGGCCATGCGCTGGGCGCGGGACGAACGGCGTCTGAGCCAGGCCTGCCAGGCTGTGCTGGAATTCATGCAGCGACACCCGATTGCCGCCACCTGGGGGCGGTCCGATTTGGCATCTTCTGACATGATGACCATGGAGACCACCAAACGGGTGTGGCAAGCCCGGCTTGATCCTCGGCGCAACACACCTTCCATTGGAATCTACTCCCATGTAAAAGACCGGTGGGGCATCTTCCATGCGCAGCCCTTTGTGCTCAATGAGCGCCAGGCGGGCGTGGCCATTGAAGGTGTCATCCGCCAAGAAAAGCTGGAGACCAGCCAGCTTGCTGTGGATACCCATGGCTACACCGACTTTGCCATGTCACATGCCCGTTTGCTTGGTTTTGATCTTTGCCCGCGGTTGAAGGAACTCAAACAGCGCCACCTCTTTGTGCCACGCGGCACCAAAGTGCCCGCAGAAATCGCTGCGGTGTGCGAAGCCAATGTCGACGTCGCTTTGATCGAAAAGCATTGGGATAGTCTGGTGCACCTGGCAGCCTCGGTCATGAGCGGACATGCCAGTGCGGTGGCAGCTCTTGCGCGGTTCGGTTCTGCCGCCCAGGGCGATCCAATCTATGAGGCTGGCGTGCAATTGGGGCGGTTGCTGCGTACGGCGTTTTTGGCTGACTACTTTGTCAAGGACGCTTTCAGGAACGAGTTGCGCCGGGTGCTCAATCGGGGCGAGGCTGTTAACGCCCTCAAGCGCGCCATTTATACCGGCCGGATCAGCCCGGCGCAGGCCAAACGTGTCGATGAAATGCAGGCTGTGGCCGATGCGTTGAGCCTGATGGCCAACATCGTGATGGCGTGGAATA
Source organism: Diaphorobacter sp. LR2014-1 (assembly GCF_002916785.1). Taxonomy (NCBI): domain Bacteria; kingdom Pseudomonadati; phylum Pseudomonadota; class Betaproteobacteria; order Burkholderiales; family Comamonadaceae; genus Diaphorobacter; species Diaphorobacter sp. LR2014-1. Next base: position 2,296 of record NZ_MTBE01000042.1, read on the forward strand.
CCTCACAGATGCAGGCGGTCCTGGATCGCTGGTCGAACCGCCGCCAGGTCATTCCACCGGAACTGATCGGGAAGATTGCGCCCACCAGGCTGGAGAGCATCAACTTGCGGGGTGTGTTTCGCTTCCCGGTTGACCGCTATGCTGACCAAATCCTGCCTTCGCGGCCAAATGCATCGATAACTGGCACCAATGGATGAAACCGACCACGGTTTGACGCCACGAATCGCAGATTTGAAAGTGAACAGGAAAGTCAATGAAATCAACGATCTACCAACACCACCTCCGCGCCAGTGCTAGCTTTTCGTACCGTCACTTATTGCACTGAAAACGAGGAGACCCCATCGAGCAAGCGGTAGAGGGTCGGCCGGCTCAGGTCGACCCGCTTGAGCAGTTCTGAATCGCCCCGGGTTTCAAGGAGGCCGATTGGTTTAAGTTGACACCTCTGCAGAGGTGTCGCTGACGGCTAGTTGCCTCCAGTAGTTTGCCTCAGCTTCTGCCGCAGGGATGCCCCCAATCGGCGTGAGCAATCGGACATGGTTGAACCAGTGCACCCATTGCAGGGTGGCCAGTTCCACGGATTCCCTGGTCTTCCAGGGTCCCCGGCGGTGAATCAGCTCGGCCTTGTACAGACCGTTGATGGTCTCGGCCAGCGCGTTGTCGTAGCTGTCACCCCGGCTGCCCACCGAGGGCTGTATGCCCGCCTGGTCCAACCGTTCGGTGTAGCGGATGCTGACGTATTGACTGCCCCTGTCGGAATGGTGCGTCAAGGCATGGGCTGCTGGCTGGCGGGCATACAGCGCCTGCTCCAGCGCATCCAGCACGAAGTCCGTTTGCATGCTGCGGCTGACCCGCCAGCCCACGATGCGCCGGGCGTACACATCCACCACGAAGGCCACGTACAGCCAGCCCTGCCAGGTGGAGACGTAGGTGAAGTCCGATACCCACAGCTCGTTGGGACGGCTGGCCTTGAAGTGCCGGTTGACGTGGTCCAGCGGGCACGGCGCTGATGTGTCAGGCGTGGTGGTACGTACCGCCCTGCCACGGCGAGCCCCTTGCAAGCCCATGGCACGCATCAGTCGCTCCACAGTACAACGTGCCACCGGGATGCCCTCGCGGTTCATCTGCAGCCAGACCTTATCGGCCCCGTAGACCTGCCAGTTGGCATGCCACACGCGCTGGATGTCCGCCTTCAAGCACTCGTCACGCTGGGCGCGTTGACTGCGCAGTTGCGGGTTACGTTGCCGGGCTGCGTGGCGCCAGTAACACGATGGGGCCATCTGCAGCACCCGGCAGATGGGCTCGACCCCGTAGTCGTCACGGTGGCGGTCGATGTAGTTCTTCAAGACTTCAATCGGCGGTCGAGCTCCGCCTGCGCAAAAAACGCGCTGGCCGTCTTCAGGATGTCGTTGGCCCGGCGCAGCTCCTTGACCTCACGTTCCAGCTCCTTGATGCGCTGGGCTTCTGACGTGGTGGTACCGGCACGCTGGCCGCTGTCGACCTCGGCCTTCTTGACCCAATCGTTCAAGGGGTCGCCTCAGAAAACGGAAAATAAAGCACGCTAAGCCGGTTGCAGCGGTCGTAACGGCCTGAACTTGCCCGCACCGATCTTGGCGCTGCTGCGCCACAGGTAATCGCCGGTCAGGTTGATGTGTTCCCAGCCAAGCGGCGACAGGTACTGCAACAGCCCTTCATCGACAGCATGGCCGTTGCCACGCAGCGCCTGCGCCGCCCGTTCCAGATAGACCGTGTTCCACAGCACGACGGCCGCTGTCACCAGATTGAGGCCGCTGGCCCGGTAGCGCTGCTGCTCGAAGCTGCGGTCGCGGATTTCGCCCAGCCGGTTGAAGAACACTGCCCTGGCCAGCGCGTTGCGCGCTTCGCCCTTGTTCAGCCCGGCATGCACGCGGCGGCGCAGTTCCACGCTTTGCAGCCAGTCGAGGATGAACAGCGTGCGCTCGATGCGGCCCAGCTCGCGCAGGGCCACGGCCAGACCGTTCTGACGCGGGTAACTGCTGAGCTTCCTGAGCATCAGCGAGGCCGTCACCGTGCCCTGCTTGATTGAGGTGGCCAGCCGCAGGATTTCGTCCCAATGGGCGCGGACATGCTTGATGTTGAGCGTGCCGCCGATCATCGGCTTGAGCGCGTCATAGGCGGTTTCGCCCTTGGAAATGTAGAGCTTGGTGTCTCCCAAATCGCGGATGCGCGGCGCGAAGCGGAAGCCCAAGAGGTGCATCAGAGCAAAGACATGATCGGTGAAGCCCGCCGTGTCGGTGTAGTGTTCTTCGATGCGCAGGTCGGACTCGTGGTACAGCAGGCCATCGAGCACATAGGTGGAGTCGCGCACGCCGACATTTACCACCTTGGTGTGGAACGGCGCGTACTGGTCGGAGATGTGGGTGTAGAACGTCCGTCCTGGGCTGCTGCCATATTTCGGGTTGATGTGGCCGGTACTCTCGGCCTTGCTGCCGGTGCGGAAGTTCTGGCCGTCCGATGATGACGTGGTGCCGTCGCCCCAATGCTCGGCGAAGGGATGCCGGAATTGGGCGTTCACCAATTCAGCCAGCGCCGTCGAATAGGTTTCGTCGCGGGTATGCCAGGCTTGCAACCAGGCGAGCTTGGCGTAGGTCGTGCCGGGACAGGACTCAGCCATCTTCGTCAGGCCCAGGTTGATTGCGTCGGCCAGGATCGTCGTTAGCAGCAAGTTTTTGTCCTTGGCCAGATCGCCCGATTTCAGGTGCGTGAAGTGGCGGGTGAAGCCCGTCCACTCATCGACTTCGAGCAGCAATTCGGTGATCTTGACGTGTGGCACGATCATGGCCGTCTGGTCGATCAGCGCCTGCGCGGTGTCGGGCACCGCCGCATCCAGCGGCGTGATTTTCAAGCCGGACTCGGTGATGATGGCATCGGGCAGATCGTTGGCCGCCGCCATGCGGTTGACGGTGGCAAGCTGCGTTTCCAGTAGGGTCAGCCGGTCGTGCAGATATTGGTCGCAGTCGGTGACAACGGCCAGCGGCAATGTGCTGGACTGCTTGAGGCTGGTGAACTTATCGGGCGGCACCAGGTAGTCCTCGAAGTCCTTGAACTGGCGCGAACCCTGCACCCAAATGTCGCCCGAGCGAAGGGAGTTCTTGAGTTCCGACAGGGCGCACAGTTCGTAGTAGCGTCTGTCGATACCAGCGTCGGTCATCACCAGTTTCTGCCAGCGCGGCTTGATGAAGTCGGTCGGGGCATCGGTTGGCACCTTGCGGGCGTTGTCGGTGTTCATACCGCGCAGCACCTCGATGGCATCAAGCACACCCTTGGCGGCGGGCGCGGCCCGCAGCTTGAGCACGGCAAGGAATTCCGGCGCGTAGCGGCGCAAGGTGGCGTAACTCTCGCCGATGCGATGCAGGAAGTCGAAGTCATCGGGCTGCGCGAGCTTTTGCGCCTCGGTGACGCTCTCGGCGAAAGCGTCCCAGGACATGACGGCCTCAATGGCCGCGAACGGGTCGCGGCCTGACTGTTTGGCGTCGATCAGCGCCTGACCGATGCGCCCGTACAGTCGCACCTTGGCGTTGATGGCTTTACCAGAAGCCTGGAACTGCTGCTGATGCTTGTTCTTGGCGGCGTTGAACAGCTTCCCCAGGATGCGGTCGTGCAAGTCGATGATTTCGTCGGTGACGGTGGCCATGCCTTCGATGGCCAGCGCCACGAGGGTGGCGTAGCGCCGCCGCGGCTCGAACTTGGCCAGGTCGGCGGGCGTCATCTGGCCGCCCTCGCGGGCGATTTTGAGCAGCCGGTTCTGGTGAACCAGCCGCTCGATGCCAGAAGGCAGGTCGAGGGCCTGCCAGGCTTTGAGGCGCTCAATGTGTTCGAGCATGTGGCGGGAGTTCGGTTTGACAGGCGACTGACGCAGCCAGGCCAGCCAGGTCATCTTGCCGTTGTCGCGGCGTTTCAGCAGATCGTCGAGGCGATGCCGGTGTCCGTTCGACAGCGGCTCGGACAGGGCTTCATAGATGCGTCGGTTGGCGCGAGTGATGGCCTCAGCACTGGCGCGCTCGATGGCGTTGAGCGCGGGCAGGATGATCGACTGCCGCCGCAGTTGCTCAATCAAGGCGCTGGCCAGCACGATGCCTTTGTCGGTCTGCATGGCCAGCTCGGTCAGCGTGTGGACGGCCTGTCGGTAATGGCTCATGGTGAACGGCTGGAAGCCGAACACCGTTTGCAGTTCGACCAGGTGCTCGCGCCGGGTCTGTTCCCGCTGCCCGTATTCGTCCCAGCTTTCGATGCCGACCTTGAGTTGGTTGGCGACAAGTTTCAGTAAGGGCGGGAACGGCGGCTGATCGACGCCAAGGATGATGCCGGGAAAGCGCAGGTAGCAAAGCTGCACGGCGAAGCCCAGCCGGTTGGCAGGCCCGCGCCGCTGCCGGATGATGGCAAGGTCGGTATCGCTGAATGTGTAATGTCGAATCAGATCGTCCTTGGTGTCCGGCAACGCCAGCATGCTTTCCCGCTCGGCGGCGGACAGTATGGAACGACGAGGCATGGCTATTGATCCAATCTCAAGTATTGATACAGGGTCTCCCGGCTGACACCGAATTCACGTGCCAGCTTCGCTTTTTGCTCGCCGGCTGCGGCCCGCTTCCGCAGTTCGGCGACCTGTTCGGGCGACAGTGCTTTCTTACGGCCCCGGTAGGCTCCGCGCTGCTTGGCGAGCGCGATGCCTTCGCGCTGCCGCTCGCGGATCAAGGCGCGCTCGAATTCGGCGAACGCCCCCATGACAGACAGCATCAGGTTCGCCATCGGCGAATCCTCGCCGGTGAAGGTCAGACTCTCCTTGACGAACTCGATGCGCACGCCGCGTTTGGTCAGCTTTTGCACAAGGCGGCGCAAATCATCGAGGTTGCGCGCCAGCCGATCCATGCTGTGCACCACCACGGTGTCGCCTTCGCGCACGAAGGCCAGCAGCGAATCGAGTTCAGGCCGCTGGGTGTCCTTGCCCGACGCCTTGTCGGTGAACACCCTGCCGACTTCGACATGCTCCAGTTGCCGTTCCGGGTTCTGGTCGAAGCTGCTGACCCGGACATAGCCGATGCGTTGACCCTGCAAGGTGCCTCCAAATGCGAAAATGTCAGGAAGAAATCTATGACCTTTCGCCGCAGGTGTCAAGAAACAAAAAAGTTAACTCTATTCTGACGCTGCTGGGTGGTTTCTCCTGACATCAGGATAGGGTATAGCTCAGACTGACATTATTATTGCTGCGCCGCCGCAAAGAAGGTAAAATACCCCTTCCAAAAAATCAGCAAGCCAACTATCGGAGTTCCTACCCGTGTAAGCCTCTTTCTCGCTGCGAGCCAGCTTCAACCACTCACCACGCTCGCACGAGGCTGCACGTCCGATTCACTGCGTCTTGCTGGCCCCGGATCACTCGGGGTTCGTTCTCTATTCCGCTGGCCGGGAAGACGCGCTTGCGCTCGCCCCAACTGCCACCACTGGCTGGCAACCACAACGGAATAGAAGAATGATGAAATCCTTACGCCAGGACTGGCTTTCCAATGTCCGAAACGACCTACTAGCGGGCATCGTCGTCGCGCTGGCACTGATCCCCGAGGCGATTGCCTTCTCGATCATTGCGGGCGTCGATCCCAAGGTCGGCCTTTACGCCTCATTCAGCATTGCCGCAATCATTGCCTTTGCCGGTGGTCGCCCTGGCATGGTGTCTGGGGCCACAGGTGCAATGGCGCTGCTGATGGTGACCTTGGTCAAAGACCACGGCCTGCAATATCTGCTGGCTGCCACCGTGCTGACCGGCGTGCTGCAAATTCTCGCGGGCTGGCTCAAGCTCGGCGCATTGATGCGCTTTGTCTCTCGCTCGGTCATCACGGGCTTTGTCAACGCGCTGGCCATCCTGATCTTCATGGCTCAGTTGCCCGAGCTGACCAACGTGACGTGGCATGTCTATGCCATGACGGCGGCAGGTCTGGGCATCATCTACGGCTTCCCCTACATCACAAAGGCGGTGCCGTCGCCGCTGGTCGCCATCGTCGTACTGACTGCCGTAGCGATCTTCCTCGGTCTCGACATTCGCACCGTGGGCGACATGGGCAAGCTGCCCGACAGCCTGCCGGTGTTCCTGCTGCCTGATGTGCCGTTGAACCTCGAAACGCTCAAGATCATCTTCCCTGTCTCGGCCACCTTGGCAGTCGTCGGCCTGCTGGAATCCATGATGACGGCTTCCATCGTCGATGATCTGACCGACTCCAACAGCAACAAGAACCGTGAATGCGTGGGCCAGGGTGTCGCCAATATCGCCTCCGGCTTCCTCGGTGGCATGGCCGGTTGCGCCATGATTGGCCAGTCGGTCATTAACGTGAAATCCGGCGGCCGTGGCCGACTCTCCACGCTGGCCGCTGGCGTGTTCCTGCTGCTGATGGTGGTGTTCATCGGTGACTGGGTGGCCCGCATTCCGATGGCCGCACTGGTCGCGGTGATGATCATGGTGTCCATCGGCACCTTCAACTGGGCCTCGATCCGCAATCTGCGCGAGCACCCCAAAAGCTCCAGCGTGGTGATGCTGGCCACCGTGGTGGTGACGGTCGGCACCCACGACTTGGCCAAGGGCGTGCTGGTCGGCGTGTTGTTGTCAGGCTTTTTCTTCGCGCACAAGGTGGGCCAGATTCTGCGCGTCACCTCTCGCACTGAGGACGAAGGCCGCGTGCGCACCTACACCATCACCGGCCAGGTGTTCTTCGCCTCGTCGGAACGCTTCATCAATGCCTTCGACTACAAGGAGGTCATCGAGAAGGTGCGCATTGACGTGAGCCGTGCCCACTTCTGGGACATCACCGCTGTCAGTGCCTTGGACAAGGTGGTCATCAAGTTCCGCCGTGAAGCCACCGAGGTCGAAGTCATCGGCTTGAACGAGGCTAGCGCCACGCTAGTGGACAAGTTCGCCGTGCATGACAAAGACGGTGCCGACGACATGCTGATGGGCCACTGAGAGGAAACAGGATCATGAAGAACGAAAACAAAGTGCTGGCCTGCGTGGATCAATCCCACTTCGCCGAATACGTGGCTGACTACGCCGCATGGGCCGCTCGCCGCATGGACGCGCCGCTGGAGTTCCTACACGTCATCGACCGCCACCCCGAGCAGGGATCAGGCGAAGATCACAGCGGGGCCATCGGCATCGACGCCCAAGAAAACCTGCTGACCAAGCTCTCCGCAGAAGACGAGGCCCGCACCAAGAATGCTCGTGAACAAGGCCGCATCTTCCTGAACCGCCTGCGCGAACGGGCCACCGCTGCCGGTGCCGCGCTGGTCGATGTTCGCCAGCGTCATGGTGAGCTGGAAGCCACGCTGGCCGAACAGGAAGACGGCGTGCGCCTGCTGGTACTCGGACGCCGTGGCGAAGCCGCAGAAACGACACAGCGCGACTTGGGCCGCAATGTGGAACAGGTAGTGCGGTCCCTGCACAAACCGATCCTGACCGTGACCGAAGGCTTCAAAGAGCCGCAGCGCGTGATGATCGCCTTCGACGGTAGTACCGTGACCCGGCGTGGCGTCGAAATGGTCGCAGGCAGCCCGCTGTTCCGTGGCTTGCCAATCACCCTGCTGATGTCGGGAAAGGAAAGCCAGGACGCACCCAAGCAGCTTGATTGGGCCAAGACCACCTTGGAGGCCTCTGGCTTCAATGTGACCGCCTCGCTGATCCCCGGCGATGCGGAAAACATCATCGCCAAGACGGTCAAGGAGCAGTCCATCGACATGCTCATCATGGGCGCATTCGGTCACTCGCCGCTGCGCACTTTGATGTTCGGCAGCAAGACCGCTGACCTGCTGCGTTCCTCGACCGTCCCCACGCTTCTACTGCGATAGCGAAGGAGTCGCCTCAATGGACATGGAACAGTTCCGCGCTCGACTGCTGATCGAGCAAAGGGAAACCGTTGAGGCAATCCAGCAGGCTCAACAGTCCGCCGCGCCGGTCGAGCTGGATCAATCCTGTGTCGGTAGGGTGTCGCGTATCGACGCCCTCCAACAGCAGGCTCTCGCCCAAGGATTGCGGGAGCGGCTGACCATTCGCAAGCGCAAGGTCGAAGCTGCGCTGGCCCGCCTCGACTCTGGCACCTATGGGCTGTGCTGCGCCTGTCACAGTGATTTGGAGCCGGAACTGTTGAACGCCGATCCTGCTGTTGTGTTCTGCCAGGAATGCGCGACAGCGCGTCAATGACAAAGCCGTATTGATGCCCAACGGCGGAGCCGTTTTGCCTTAACGTGCTTTATTTTCCGTTTTCTGAGGCGACCCCTACTTCGCCTGGCCGTTGGTCTTGGCGCGCACGTCCTTGCGGCCGATGTCGCTGCGGCCGACGAGGCGGAAATTCTCGGGTTTGGTCAGCTGCTCGGGAGTCACCTTCGGCAGCTCCGCCGGCATCTTGGCGAACGTGGCGATCTCGCCGTAGCTCATGCGACGGCCCGACCTGGCGTGCACCACCTTGCCGGGCTCGGTGGCCAGCTCGCCCACCGGCACGCCCCATTTCTCGGCGGCGGCCTGCAGCAGCACCAGGCGCGCCTGCGCGCCGGCCACGCGCAGCGGCATGAAGTAGCCCGGAACGGCGATGCTCGCCAGCGAGGCCTGCCCGCCATTGAGGAGCGGGTGGGGGTTGCCATAGACCTTCGGGTTCGGCGGCGCGAACTCGGTCCGGACCTTGGACCAGTCGGCGTCGAGTTCCTCGGCCACCAGCAGGGGCAGGGCGGTCATCGTGCCCTGGCCCATCTCGGCCACGGGGGCGATGATCGTGACGGTGTCGTCGGGGTGGATGGTGACGAAGGCGTTGGGCTGCAGCTTGCCGCCGGCGGCCGGCTGCGCCTCGGCGGACCCGCTGAAGCCGACGCCCAGGACGGCCGAGAAGGTCAGGCCTCCGGCAGCACCCAGGAAGCCGCGGCGCGTGGTTTGCAAGGATTCCATGTCAGGCCTCCTTGGCGGCGCGCTCGATCGCCTTGACGATGCGCTGGTAGGTGCCGCAGCGGCAGATGTTGCCGTCCATGTGGCGCACGATCTGCTCGCGCGAAGGCGCCTTGTTCCTGGCCAGCAGGGTGGCGGCCTGCATGATCTGGCCGGACTGGCAGTAGCCGCACTGGGGCACCTGCTCGGCGACCCAGGCCTTCTGCAGCGGGTGCGAACCTTCGGGGGACAGGCCCTCGATGGTGGTGATCTTCTTGCCGGTGACGGCGGCCACGGGCGTCACGCAGGAACGCACGGCCTCGCCGTCCACGTGCACCGTGCAGGCGCCGCACTGGGCGATGCCGCAGCCGAACTTCGTGCCGGTAAGTTGAAGGTGCTCACGGATCACCCACAGCAGGGGGGTGGCGGGATCGACGTCCACCACGGCGGTCTTGCCGTTGACGTTCACGGAATGGTTGCTCATCAGTTCTCCTCGGAGGCGTGATGGTATCGGCGCGCCGCACGCTTTCCGGGAAACACCTATGAGGGTTTACGCTGAGTTGCGGGGGGGATTAATGCGAGATCGGAAGATGGGGCCGCTGTCGGTGTCGCCTGCCGTCGTCAGGCCACCAGCCCGAGATACTCCTGGCGCGTCTGGGGCAACACGGCCCCCACGAGTTGCTCGTACGACGTGCGATGGGTGGCCAGCATCCGGGCCGACGCCACGGACTTCGACCGGCAATACCAGTGGCAGGTGTGCTGCATCAGGAGCATCTCGGCCAGGATGGCGAAGGCGCGGTCCTTCGGGGGGGCGTCCTGCTCTTCGACGGCACGGCAGATGCCGCGGGCGTGCATCTGCAGCGCCTCGCGCATGTCGAAGGACCTGTCGAACGCAGGCGAGCGGGGCAGCCAGATCGGGAACTTGCTCACGCGCGTGGCTGCAGGCTCGACGCCCGCAAAGTCCTCCGCGAGCTTGCGGACCTGCCGGCACAGGACTTCCTCGGTCCCGCGCAGCACGCGCCAGACCTGCTCGCTGCGGGCGGGGTCCGCTTCGCCCAGGGCGCGCGAGTAGCCCTGCGAGAGCGTCTCGATGTTCTTTTCGATGTCGTGGCCGGACAGGTAGCGGGCCAGGATGGCGATGCGCCGTTGCTGCTGCCGGGCCCTGACGATCCACAAGGCGGCCAGCGCCAGGGGCAGGAGAAGAAGGAAATCCACTGGACTATGGTACACAGGCCATCCCCGGGATGGCCTGGCCGTTCATGGTCGCCTTACTGCTTCTCGAAGGCCGTGTTCGCCGCCACCTTGCCCCAGTAGGCGGTGCGCTCGCGCAGGTTGCGGGCAAAGGCCGCGGCGTCCCACAGGCCCGGCTCGGCACCGATGCTCTCCGAGTAGGCGCGCATGTCGGCACTGGCCATCGCGGTGGCGATCTCCTGCTGCAGCCGGGCGGTCACGTCCGCGGGGGTGCCCTTCGGCGCCCACAGCCCGGTGAAGTTCACCACGCCGTAGCCCTTGAGGCCGGCTTCGGCGAAGGTGGGCACCTGGGGCAGGGCGGGGAGACGCCGCTCGCCGCTGATGGCGAGCAGCCTGGCCGTGCCGCCCTTCACCTGGCCGATGATGCCGGGCGTGGACGCGATCTGGAAATCGATCGTTCCCGACAACAGCGCCTGCGTGGCTTCGCCGGCGCCCTTGAACGGGATGTGCATGAAACGCGCGCCCGTCGCGATGCCCAGGGCCTCGCTGGCGAAGTGCGGCATGGTGCCGGCGCCGCCGGTGCCGTAGTTGAGCTTGCCGGGCTCGGCACGGGCGGCCTTCAGCAGGTCGTCCAGCGACTTCCATGCCGAATCGTTGCGCACGGCCAAGGCCATGGGCGCGAAGACGAACGCGCCGACGGGCAGCAGGTCCTTGTCGTGGTCGAAGGGCAGCTTGCGGAAGATGTGCGGCAGCAGGGCGTAGGTGGTGTCGTTGGCCACCAGCGTGTAGCCGTCGGGCGCGGACTGGACCACGCTGGCGATGCCGATGGTGCCGGTCGCGCCGGCCTTGTTCTCCACGAAGAAGGTCTGGCCGGTCTGCTCCTGCAGCCGGGCGGCCATCTTGCGGGTCACGACGTCCACCGCGCCGCCCGGCGGGTAGGGCACGACGATGCGGACCGGCTTGGCCGGCCAGGTCTGGGAATGGGCGGAGGCGGCCGCGGCCAGCAGTGCGACTGCAGCGAGGGTGCGCAAGGTGTTCATGGGTGAGCTCCAGGGTTCAGTCGATCTTGATCTGCGCGGTCTTCGTCACCGCGGCCCACTTGGCCGTTTCGGCGCGCACGAAGTCGCCCAGCTCCTTGGCGCCGCCCGCGGCGGGCAGCGCCCCCAGCGCGGCGAGGCGTTCGCGCATGGCGGGCGACGCCAGGATCTCGCGCATCTCGGCGTCCATCCGCTTCACGACCTCGGCCGGCGTGCCCGCCGGTGCGAAGACGGCGTTCCACTCGTAGGCGCTGAAGCCCTTCAGGCCGAGCTCGGCGAGGGTGGGCACGTCCGGCATCGATTCGATGCGCCGGTCGAAGGCGGTGGCGAGCACTTTCAGGCGTCCGCCCTTCACCAGCGGGCCCGAGGCGGTCACCGCGCTGAACATCAGGTCCACCGTGCCGCCGGCCAGGTCCGTCAGCGCGGGGGCGCCGCCCTTGTACGGGATGTGCACGATCGAGATGCCGTGGCCCTGCTTGAACAGTTCGGCCGTGAGGTGCGCGGCCCCGCCGTTGCCCGCCGACGCATAGGAGAGCTTGCCGGGGTTTGCCTTGGCATGCTTCACGAGGTCGCCCACGTTCTTGAATGCGGAGTTGGCGGGCACCCAGGCCGCTTGCGCGCCCAGCGCCAGCGTCGCCGCGGCCGCGGTCAGGAGGGTCTTGAAAACGTTCTTCATGCTGTCTCCGATGTTCGAGAAAGCGAAGGCCGCTGCCAGCGGCGCTTCGCGGGGGTCAGACGGTGGCCACGGGCGTAGCCGGCGATCCCACGGCGCCCGGCAGGCGCAGGGGCGGCGCGGTGAGCAGGAAGCGCGAGCGCCGGTTGGCGCGCAGCCAGCCGGCCAGCTCGGTGAGGTACCAGAGCTCGCCCAGGTGGATGCCGTTCTTGAACAGGCAGTGCTCGTGCAGCGGCAGGCGCGGCTGGCGCAGGCGGCTGCCGCCCGCCGTCGGCAACGTCAGCTTGGGCACCACCAGTTCCACCGCGGGGTTGTCGGCCAGCAGGCAGGCCAGGCGCACGTCGACGATCCAATTGAGCAGCTTGTCGTCCCAGCCGTCGAGTCCGGTGCCGGTCTCGTGCAGCCGCGCGACGTCGGGCTGGCGGTTCATGGCGAGCAGCGTGTCGGCAAAGCCGGTGTGGATGCACACCATGTCGCCCGCTTCGACCTCGACGCCGTCGTCTTCCAGGATCCGCATCAGCGTGTCGTAGCCCACGGCCTGCCGGCTGCGCCCGAGATGGTGCTCCAGGTCGATCATCACGGCGCGGCCCTGCACGCCGTGGGCGGCCAGGTGTTCGATGCCCAGGGCGTCGGCCTGCGGTCCGGGGTAACGCGCGAAGGGCAGCGGTGCCTGCGTGTCGGGGGCGCCAGCGCGGATCTCCTGGCCTGCGCGGAACCCGTTGTAGAACACCGCCTCGGCCACGCCGTCCCCGTCCGCGTCGAACAGGCTGCCCATGTGCGCGAGGCTGTCCCACTGCGTGGAATACTGCAGGCTCATGAGCACCACGTCGTCGTTGACGACGTCCGTCAGGTCGGCGTCTTCGGAGGCGTAGGGCCAGCAGAAGCCCTGCTGCCCGGCGCTCTTGCCATCGCGGAGCACCGCAAAGCGCTGCGGCGGCTGGCGCCGTGGGTTCATGGTGTTGCCACCGGGCACGTCGAGCGGCAGCGACAGGCAGAACGTGCGGCCTTCGCGCACCTCCGCGATGCCCTGCAGCACCTTGGCCGGCGTCACGAGGTTCATGCGGCCGCGCTGGTCGTCGGGGCCGAACTCGCCCCAGTTCGACCGCGCGGGAGCCTGCTTCCAGCGTTGCGCCATGACCGTCAGGCGTGGAGCACGGCCAGCGCGTTTTCCGCGGCAGCCACACCCATCTTCACGTACGCATCCGCCGTGACGCCGCCGATGTGCGGGCTCAGCAGGATGCGTTCCTCGCCCTGGAACGGATGCCCGGCGACCATCGGCTCGACCGCGAAGCTGTCCAGGCCGGCGGCGAAGACCTGCCCGGAGCGCACGGCCTCCAGCAAGGCGGGTTCGTCGATCAGGCCGCCCCGCGCGGTATTCACCACGATCACTCCCGGCTTGCAGCGGGCCAGCGTTTGCGCATTCAGCAGGCCGCGGTTCTCTTGCGTGAGCGGGCAGTGCAGGGAGATCGCGTCGGAGGATTTCCACAGGGTCTCGAGGTCGACCAGCTCGACGCCTTCCGGGGCCTCCTTCGCGTAGGGGTCGAAGGCGATGACGCGCATGTCCAGGCCGCGGGCCATCCGGGCAAAACGCGCGCCGATCGCACCGACGCCCACCAGGCCGACGGTGCGGCCGGCGAGTTCGACGCTCTTGTGCGTCGCCTTGTCCCAGAAGCTGGCGTGCATGCGGGCGTTCATCCGGACCACGGACTTCGCGCAGGCCAGCAGCAGCGCCATCGCCTGTTCGGCGACTGCCGCGGCGTTGGCGCCGACGGCGGCCCGGACCTCGATGCTGCGCGCCTTGGCGGCCACCTTGTCGATGGTGTCGGTGCCGCTGCCGTGCTTGGAGATCACGCGCAGCGCCGGCGCGGCGTCCATCGCCGGCGCTCCGACCTTGCCGTAGCGAACGATGATCGCCTGCGGGTTGTGCTGCCTGCACAGCCCGGCGATGTCGTCCTCGGTGGGCGTCTTGCCCGCATAGACGATCGCATAGTCGCGCAGCAGCGCGAGGGCCTGCGGCGCCAGGTCGGCGGCCGTCACCAGGATGGCGGGTTTGGACGGTACGGTGCTCACAGCCGCTCTCCTTCCCTCAGGACACCCGCTGCGCGCAGGGCGGCGTCCAGCCACTTGGCGGCGGTGTCGCCCTGCTGGATGGCGGCGATGCGCTCGGCCTCGTCCTTCACCTTCTTGGCGGCCTGCGGCAGGAGCGATTCGATCTTGGCGCGCTCCACGACGACGACACCATCCGCGTCGCCGAGGATGAAATCGCCGGCATGCACCGTCACGCCGCCCACGGTGACGGGGTGGCCGATGCGGCCCGGCACCAGCTTGGTCGGCCCGTTCGGGTTGGTGCCCACGCTGAACACCGGGAAGCCGAGCTCCTCGGTTTCCAGCGAGTCGCGCACCGCGCCGTCCACCACCACGCCGGCGAGGCCGAGCTGCTTGCAGGCGGTGAACATGATCGTGCCCATCAGCGCGGAGGTCTGGTCGCCCTTGCCGTCGACGACCAGGACGTCGCCCGGCTTGGCCAGCGACATGGCGGCATGGATCATCAGGTTGTCGCCGGGGCGGACTTCCACCGTGAGGGCCGTGCCCGCGAACTTCATGTCGGGCCGCAGCGCGCGGATGCGCCCGTGCAGCGCGCCGCGCCGGCCGGCCACGTCGGCCAGGATGGCGGCCTGGTACTGGGCCGCTTGCTGCACGATGTTCGACGGGACGCGGTCGAACTGGCGGATGATGTCTGGCGAGGTCATGTCGGTTCCTTGGGGTGAAAGCCGCCCGCGGCAGGCCACGGCGTGGCCCGCACGAGCGCGCGAGAGTCGTGGGGCAGGAGCGCCCCCGGGGGGCTCAGTCCAGCTTGGCGCCGGATTCCTTCACGACCTTGCCCCAGCGGGCCAGGTCGTCGCGCACGAGCTTGCCGAACTGCTCGGGCGTGCTGCCGGCGACGTCGGCGCCCTGGTCACCCAGCTTCTTCTTCAGCTCGGGCGACTGCAGGGCCTTGTTGATCTCGGCGTTCAGCCGCGCCGCGATGTCCTTCGGCAGGTTGGCCGGCGCCAGCAGCCCGAACCAGGTGACCGCCTCGAACCCCTTGTAGCCGGATTCCGCCACGGTGGGCACCTGCGCCAGGTCGTCGACGCGCGCCGCGGACGTGACCGCCAGGGCCCGCATCTTGCCGCTCTTGATGTGTCCGATCAGGGTGGGGATCGAAGACACGTACACCTGGACCTGCCCGCCGATCACGTCGTTGATCCCCTGCGTCGCGCCCTTGTAGGGGATGTGCGTCATCTTCAGGCCGGCTTCCTTCTGGAACATTTCCGTGGCCAGGTGGGCGACGGTGCCGTTGCCGGACGTGGCGAAGTTGATCGTGCCCGGCTTCGCCTTGGCCGCGGCGACCAGTTCGCCCAGCGTCTTGTACGGCGAGTCGGCCGCCACCACGAGGGCGAGCGGCGCGCTGGCGACCATGGAGATCGGCGTCAGGTCCTTGATCGGGTCGTAGGGCAGCTTCGCGTAGAGGCTGGGATTGATGGCCAGGTTGCTCGTCTGGCCGAGCACGAGGCTGTAGCCGTCGGCGGGCGACTTGACGACGTTGTCGATGCCGATGTTGCCGCCGGAGCCGGGCTTGTTGTCCACGATGAAGGACCACCTGGTCGCTTCCGTGATCTTCTGCGTCAGCTCGCGGGCGACGATGTCGGTGCCGCCTCCCGCCGGGAAGGGCACCACGACACGGATGGGCTTGGCGGGCCAGGCTTGCGCGAAGGAAGAGCTGCAAGCGGCGGCGGCGGCGAGCGCGAGCAGGAAGCGGCGGGTTTGCATGGGGCTTGTCTCCAGGTGTTGTGCGTGCAGTATCGGCAGCCGCGAACGCCAGGTCCAATCGATAATTCCTTCGAATTCATCAACGGGACTTTTGCGATGGACCTGCGAGACCTGCGCTATTTCGAGGCGATCGCGTCGCTGCAGCACGTGGGACGGGCCGCCGAGGTTCTGCATCGAAGCCAGCCCGCCTTGACCAGCAGCATCCGCCGGCTCGAAGAGGCTTGCGGCGCGCCGCTGTTCGAGCGCGCGGGCCGCGGCATCCGCCTGACCGCGGCGGGCCAGGTGCTCCTGCGGTGGGCCCAGCAGCTTCGCTTCGACCTGGAGGATGCGAGGCGCGAGATCGACGCCATGGGCCGCGGCCTGGCCGGGCACATCCGCATCGGCATCGTGCCCACGGCCGCACAGTTCCTGCTGCCCGCGGCGGCCCGCCAGTTGCTGCAGGAGGGGCCGGACGTGACCATGCGGACGGTCGTCGGGCTCGTCGAGACGCTCAAGCCACTGCTGCACCAGGGCGAGCTCGACATGGTGGTCGGCACCGAAACGCACGCGCAACCGGGGATCGTGTCGAGAGTGGTGGCGGAAGACGCCATCGTGGTGGCGGCAAGCGCCACCCACGAACTGTTCCAGGGCAAACCCACGCTCAAGGACCTGACGCGCTACCGCTGGGCGTTGCAGCCGCCGGGCGCCCCCACCCGCGACTGGCTGGACCGCACCTTCGACCGGCGCCGCCTTCCGCGTCCTCGCGTCCAGGTGGAGAGCACGATGCTCATCATGCTGCCGACGCTCATCGCGCAGACGGGGCTCCTCAGCTTCATTTCACGGCATCACCTGCTCGCGCGGGCGGGCCATTCCGAACTGAAGGAGATCCCGTTGAAGGAGACCACGATGGTCCGGCGTCTCGTCGTGACCTATCGCGACAAGGGCTTCCTCCCGCCGGCGGCCGAGCGCCTCATCGAGCTGCTGGCGCGGGAACAGCGGGGCAGGGGGGGCGAGTGAATCCGCTGCGCATGCTTCATAGCGAAGACGGTGTTTCGATAGACGCGCATTGATGCAGTTCCTGGTGCGACTTTCGTTCCTTCGCCTTGACACGCGAGCGGGTAGACACTAACATCCGGCGGCCGCGAGTCCCGCGGCACTCCGCGCGTCCTCGAGGGCATGTGGAGACGATCTGGAGCCCCAAGTCCCTGGAAAGAAGAATGACAACAACCACAGTACCGCGCCGCGCGTTTCTCGCGGCGATCCCCTTTGTAGCCGGTTCGCTGGCTGCTTGCGCTGCATCGTCACCCCGGAATGCGGAAAAGAAGGCTGGCACCTTCCTTCTGGTTCACGGCGCCTGGCACGGAAGCTGGTGCTACCAGCAAGTTGCGCAACTTCTGCGAGAGCAAGGCCACCGGGTGTTCACCGTCACGCTGAGCGGGCTCGCCGAGAGGTCCAACCTCGTCTCGCCAGACATCGACCTGAGCACCCACGTTCAGGACGTCGTGAATGCGGTGGAGTGGGAGGAGCTGAACGACTTCGTGCTTGTCGGCCACTCGTATGGGGGGATGGTGATCACCGCTGCAGCAGAGCAGATCTGGAGAAAAGTCAGCGCGATCGTCTACCTGGATGCCTTCATCCCTCAGAGCGGGCAGGCCCTGGCGGAGCTGAATGGCGATGGCGCGCGGGCGGCGATGGAGCAGCGAGCCTTGGCGACCGGTGGATATCTCCCACCGATTCCGGCCAAGGTGTTCGCTATCGAGGAGAGGAACCAGGCCAGGGTTGATGCGAAATGCACGAAGCAGCCTGCCAAGACATTCCTCGAGCGCGTGCCTGTGGCGAGCGCATATGCGAGGATTCCGAAGAAGATGTACTTGCGCGCTGCCCGGTTCAAGCATCCGGGGTTCGACAGGATCATGGCGACATTGCAAACCAACCCGGCATGGGCAGTGCAAAGCTGGGACGTTGGCCACCGCATGATGCTCGATGTCCCCGAGAGGACTGCCCGCTATCTGATGGAGGCTTTGTAGTCGAGGATCTCGCGCGCCCTCGCCGACTTCCGCGTCCTGCTGCACGATCAGCGCGGCACACGCACCGGGCCCGCCCCAGCGAGTGCCGCGCAGGCCGGGCTCAGGCTGGCCGGTAGACGGCGCAGAGCTTGTTGCCGTCCGGATCGCGCACGTAGGCCATGTGCATCGCGCCTGGTTTGCTGTCGCGTGGACCAGGCGCGCCCTCGATCGACGTCCCGCCATGCGCGACGGCCGCGTCGTGGAAGGCCCGCAACTGCTCGGCCGATTGGCACTTGAAGCCGATCGTGCCGCCGTTGGCATGTGTTGCCGGCTGGCCGTCGATCGGCTCGCTGACGCCAAAGGTGCTGCCGTCGTGGCGGTAGAACAGGCGTGTCTGCCCGGTCGCGTTGACGTTGCGCGCTGCCTCCGCCGCGCCGAGGGCGCCGAGCACGGCGTCGTAGAAGCGCTTGGCCCGCTCGATGTCGTTGGTGCCGACCATCACGTGGTTCAACATGTCTCGCTCTTTCCTTGATGGGGTTCTCATGGCCTGCGGTATGCCGGCGCGCGCAGTCTACGCGACATCTTCGAATCGCCCGTGGTGAGCCTGCGTCGGCTCACGCGCGACTGCTTTCGGCCAATAGCGGCCATTCCAAGATTCGCAGACACTCATGGAACCATCTGGCTATAAGGACTCGGTGTGAGGACGGAAACAGTGGACGAGCGACGAAGAAAGTGGAAATCCATCCGGAAGAATGGAGAAGCATGGACTGCGGTGTGGCGGAATTACATCCTTTGTCACTGCGGTGGAATCCGGACGGTCAGTGGCCAATGCAGCGCTTGCGGAGGCCCTCCATACGACCTTACCCCTCTGGTCCATAGGACACCCAGCGGGGAAGAGTTCACCGTCGGTCCTGCGTTCATGGGAGCGGAGGGGCGATACGAGGACTACGAGCTTCTCTCGCTCATCGAACAAGAGTGGAAGCGCCCGCCGCCGATCCAGGCTAGTCACTTCGCCTCGGGCATGTCCGCGCGTGCCGCCGTTGTGGTTCTGTACTGGACCTACTTCGAAACGAGGATGGCACGTCTAGTGCAGCGTGGGATGGCTGATCTTCCCGACCTTTACCGCAAACGGATCAATGATCGTTCGCAGAACATTACGACCTACATGCACGACACCTACAAGCAGGTGTACGGCGTCACGTACTACGACGATTTGTCGAGCGTGGGATCTGAGCACATTGCCGGACACCTAGCGCAGGTCCAGGACTCACGAAACAGGTTCATCCATGGCGAGCCGCGCGCCGTATCCGATCGGGTGGTAGAGCGCGTCGTCTCTCGACTGTATGAGGAGCACGAAGCGTGGATAGACGTTTTCAACCTACGCTTGCGGGAACGCCGTTTACCTCTGAGACAGCGCTGAGGCGAGACGCGATCAGTCCTCGGGCGGACACACTCCCACTCCCCTCAAAATCGCTTCGGGCCATGGCCGTTGACGAGGGCGGCTATTGTCGGAAACAGACCTGTCTCAGCGATAGATCACAATGCATGCGTGGATCAGGCATACCTTCAGCTCGGTGGGGTGTTACTCGGCGGCTTGATTGCCTTGGCAGGGGGTGTTTTGGCCCACCGTTTTGCGAGCAATCGCGAGGCAAGGAACCGGAATATCGATGGACTCCGAGAGGTTGCTAGGGAGCTGGAGAGGCGCGTGCGGCTCTCCCTTGACTGTCATGGTCCAATCTGAATGGACACCTCGATCGGGTTTTTTACCGACGAGAACAAGACGAGCATGACAGAAAAGAGATCCCGGCGAGCCTTCGATGCGGCCTTCAAGCTGCAGGTGGTTCGCATGATTCGAGAGCAGGGCCTGAGCGTGGGGCAGGTCTGCCGAGACATGAACCTGGTGGAGAGCGCCGTACGGCGCTGGGTGGAGCAGTTTGACGAGGAAAGCGCCGGCAGGCCCGGTGCAGGCAAGCCCCTGACGCCGGAGCAGCAGCGCATTCGCCAGCTTGAAGCCGAGAATCGCCAGCTGAAGTCGGACAACGAAATCCTAAAAAAAGCGTCGGCCTTCTTCGCCCGGGAACTGAAGTGATTCACCAGCTGATCACCCAGTGGACGGGGAAGGCCCCGATCAAGCAGTTGTGCCGGGTGCTGGAGGTCAGCCGCTCGGGCTTCTACAGCGCTCGCCAGAGGGCCTCCCGTGCGGTTGCGACGTGCACCGACAGCGTCCATCTGAAAGCGGCCTTCGAGGCCAGCGGCGGCAGCTACGGCAGCCGACGTCTGAGCGCTGCGCTTCAGAAGCAGGGGCTGGACATCGGACGTCATCGGTGTCGCACGCTGATGAAGGCGAACCAGCTGCGGCCGAAATGGAAGCGCAAGTTCGTCCACACCACGAACAGCCGACACGGCCTGCCGGTGGTTGCCAACGTGCTGGAACGGCGCTTCACGCCTGCGGCCCCAAACGTCGCCTGGGTGAGCGACATCACCTACGTGCGAACGCGCAGCGGCTGGTTGTACCTTGCTGCCGTCCTGGACCTGTACTCGCGCAAGATCGTGGGCTGGGCGATGGCCCCGAGCATGCCGGCACAGCTTGTTTGCGACGCGCTGAGGATGGCCATTGCCACCCGCAGGCCCGCGCCGGGGTTGATCGTGCACTCCGACCAAGGCAGCCAATATGCGAGTGCCGAGCACTCGCAGCTGCTGCACGACCATCGACTGACAGCGAGCATGAGCCGCAAAGGCAACTGCTGGGACAACGCCGTGATGGAACGCTTCTTCTTGAACCTGAAGATGGAGCGGGTATGGCAGCGCGACTACGCCAACCACGCCGAGGCGAAATGGGACATCGCTGACTACATCGTGAGCTTCTACAACTCCGTCCGGCTGCATTCCAGTCTGGGCTACTGCGCTCCGGCCGAATACGAAGACCGCGAACTACTGACCCTCAACTGAAGGGACCCGAGCAGCATCACATTCCGCCGATCGACGTGTCCGAAAAGACTTGACCACGACAGTCCCACCCCACCCTGCAAATCCATGCCATGGCATGCAGCACATTTACTCGCGTACAGGGCCTGTGCCCGTTTGGACTCAACAGCCGATAGCGGTGTCGATTCCGCATCCTTCCCGGCGCGATGACGTCCTGCATGAGCATGGCTGCTGGTAATCGCGTAAATAGCGCTCAGCACGGCTATAGCGATCACCGACGACGCGACGAATCGTGGCGCTTTCATGGTCATTGCTCAAGGTTGCGGCTGCAGTCGGCGAAACAGGGGTTGGTCATTGATGAATCCAACCTTCTCTGCGGCATGACAGGCCATGCAAGCTCCTTTCGCCCGGGCGATTCACAGAGCTCGGCCAGCTGGTGCAAAGCCACCATGGTCTACTACCTGGACAAAGTAATACAAGTCATTGAGGTCGCGCATGGAGGGAGACGAATCAAGAAAGCACGAAAAGACATGCCACATGTGAGGACTCGGCATTGTGGCACCGCAAGGACGACATCACTGTATTTTCAGTAGCACAAAGCTTTGGAGTCCGAGGTTTATTTAACTGGTTTTGCATCAGCCGCAGGGCATCGGCAACAGGCCTAAATCCGCCAAACGATCTCTTGGGCCACTCTTCGTTGTATTCTCTGCGCCCAGCTTCAACGATTACCCTGGCATGCACCAGACTGGTGAACCAATATTCGTTCAAGCACTCATCCCTAATGCGACTGCTCATAGCCAGGTGCAGCTTCTTAGTCAAGCTTAATGGGCAACTCATTCCACGGCCCAATCCGTTCTGACCTGAGTTCACCTGTTTAGAAAGGCGGGCGACGATCTGCCGTCGCCAGTAGCTCTGGATTACGTCCTTTGTGGATATAGCTTTTTCTCCAGTTCATTGCGAGCGCGCTTCAGCGGCATCAAGAAAGTCTCTTGGAACTCCCTCATGCTGAGCCTCTCAGCCCTAACTGCAATACTCATGGCGGCAATTGTGTTGCCTTGAGGGTCGCGCACTGGCGCTGCCATGGAACGCACACCCAGCTCCAACTCTCCATCACTGCATGACCATCCGGATTGTCGGCAAGTTTCAAGCAGGCCCAGCAACTTCTCCAAGTCAGTCACTGTCTGATGGGTCAGAGCCACCCGCTCAATCATCTCCAGCCTTGCACGCGCCTCCTGCTGGGGGAGTCCTGACAACAACATCCGACCAATCGCAGAACAGTACACCGGCAATCTAGATCCTATTCCTAGGCCCGTGCTCAGTAAGCGCACGGTCATCCCACCCTTGAGGGCGGCGGCGTAAGCGGCAACGATGGTGTCCACCAAACCAGATAGGTGGACACCATGACCGAAGCCCAGAACAAGACCCGTCGGCGCCACAGCGCCGAGCTCAAGCAGCAGATCCTGGCCGAGTGCGCCCAGCCCGGTGCATCGGTGGCCAGCGTGGCGCTCTCGCACGGCATCAACGCCAACGTCGTGCACAAATGGCGCCGACTGGCCCATGCCCCCAGCACAGATATGCAAGTTCCCACCTTCGTGCCGGTGACGCTGCCTGCGCCCAGCTGTGCGCCGGCCCCAGACATCCGCATCGAGTTGCGCCGTGGCGCTACCAGCATCTCGCTGACCTGGCCGGTCTGCGCGGCCGAGCACTGCGCGGCCTGGATGCGGGACCTGCTCAAGTGATCCGCATCGACGCCCTGTGGCTGGCTACCGAGCCGCTGGACATGCGTGCCGGCACAGACACCGCGCTGGCCCGTGTGGTGGCCGTCTTCGGTGCTGCGCGTCCGCATCACGCCTACCTGTTTGCCAACCGGAGAGCCAGCCGCATGAAGGTGTTGGTGCACGACGGCATTGGGGTGTGGCTGGCGGCGCGGCGCCTGAACAGCGGCAAGTTCGTCTGGCCGCGTGACGGTGCGTTGACCACCACGCTCAGCCGCTCGCAGTTCGACGCTCTGGTGCTCGGGTTGCCTTGGCAGCGCCTGGGCGATGGTGGCCTCATCACCGTGCTCTGAATCTGATCGCTGACATGCGGCCTGCCAATCGGTGCATGTGCCAATGGCGTGGCGTTACCGGCGCTGGCACAGTCATGCCCATGGTCGTAGAGCCGCAATCCCTGGATAGTCTGAGTCCCGAGCAATTGCGCTCGGCGCTGCTGTCCATGCTGCAAGCCGCTGCTGCCAAGGACCAGGAGCTTGCCTTCAAGCAGACCCTCATCGACAAGCTCACGCACGAGAACGCGCTCTTGAAGCGCATGAAGTTCGCCGCCCAATCAGAGCGCTTCAGCCCTGAGCAGAAGAGCCTGCTCGACGACGAGATCGAAGCGGACCTGGCGGCCGTGGCCAGCGAGATCGACGCGCTGGCGCAGACGCAAGCACCGGCCACCCCCGAGAAGAGACAGGCCAAGCGGATGCCCTTGCCGGCGCACCTGCCACGCCGCGAGATCCGCCACGAACCCACGTCCACCACGTGCGCGTGTGGCTGCCAGATGAAACGCGTGGGCGAGGACGTGGCCGAGAAGCTGGACTATGTGCCCGGCGTCTTCAGTGTCGAGCGCCACATCCGCGGCAAGTGGGCCTGCGCCCGGTGCGAGACCATTCAACAAGCGCCGGTCGAGGCGCACGTCATCGACAAAGGTATCCCCACCACCGGCCTGCTGGCCCAGGTGCTGGTGGGCAAGTACGCCGATCACCTGCCGCTGTACCGGCAGGAGGCGATCTTCGGCCGCGCTGGCCTGGCCATCCCTCGCTCGACCCTGGCGCAGTGGGTGGGCACCTGCGGGGTGCGGCTGCAGCCGCTGGTCGATGCCCTGAAGACCGAGATCCTCAGCCACCGGGTGCTACACGCCGATGAGACGCCGGTGGCCATGCTCAAGCCCGGCGATGGCAAGACGCACCGCGCCTACCTCTGGGCCTATGCGCCGGGGGCCTTCGAGAGCATCAAGGCTGTGGTCTACGACTTCTGCGAATCCCGCTCGGGCGAACACGCCCGGCGCTTCCTGGGCCACGGCACCGACAAGGCCTGGAAGGGCTGCCTGACCTGCGACGACTTCAGCGGCTACAAGGCCTTGATCGCCAGCGGCGTGACCGAGGTGGGCTGTCTGGCCCATGCCCGGCGCAAGTTCTTCGACCTGCACGCGGCCAACCAGAGCCAGATCGCCGAGTTCGCCCTGCAGCAGTTCGCCCGGGTCTATGAGATCGAGCGGGACGTCAAAGAGCTGGACACCGAGCAACGGCAAGCCGTTCGGCAGCAGCAGACCCGGCCGATCCTGGACGCTCTTAACGAGTGGATGACGCTGCAACGGCGCCAGGTGCCCGACGGATCAGCAACCGCCAAGGCGCTGGACTACAGCCTGCGGCGCTGGGATGCGCTGACCCGATTCGTGGATGACGGACAACTGCCGGTCGACAACAACTGGATCGAGAACCAGATCCGGCCCATTGCCATCGGTCGTAACAACTGGCTGTTTGCCGGCAGCCTGCGTGCGGGCCAGCGAGCGGCCGCCGTCATGAGCCTGATCCAGTCGGCCCGTATGAACGGGCACGACCCGTATGCCTACCTCAAGGACGTGCTCACGCGACTGCCCACGCACAAGGCCAGCCGCATCGTCGAGCTCCTGCCACACCGCTGGAAACCCGCCGACGCCTGATCACCGGCCTCGGTAGGCCTGGGTTTGCCGGACGCTTAC
>NZ_MTBE01000043.1:0-25929 GCF_002916785.1 Diaphorobacter sp. LR2014-1
CTGGTAGAAATCTTTCGAACCTACTTCAATTATTGCGAGGTCGGCGAAGACGGGAAGACTCCCGCCATGCGGCTCGGATTGGCGAAGGGACCAATTACGGCGGAGGACATCATCTATTACCAACCGCCTTTGCCACCGCGCCGGAGGGCACCGCCCAAACCTGCAGAGCCCAAGCCGCTGCCGCCAGGCGTCTGGCCGGCTGAACTGTTCGACGTCCGAAAAGAAGAACCCCTCCTCACCTTGCGGCGGGAGGGGTCTGAAACGAACCGAGCTGCTGGCTTAGCAACTCCTAGCGAGAACGGCTAGTCCTTGGGGAGCCCTTTCTCTTGATATCAGCAACCGTTCAGCGTCGGACCTGCAGCGCGCCGGGGTTGACGATATTCGAAGGCGTGCCTTTGATGTAATTCACCACGTTGTCAAAGGCGGCTCCGAAATAAAGCTCGTAACTGTCTTGTTCGACGTAGCCGATGTGCGGTGTACAAATACAGTTCTCCAGCCGCAACAGTGCGTGGCCTTGCAAAATGGGCTCGCTTTCAAATACATCCACAGCAGCCATGCCCGGGCGGCCTCTGTTCAATGCGGCGATCAGGGCGTCGGGCTCGATGAGCTCGGCACGTGACGTATTGACGAGAAGGGACGTCGGCCGCATGCACGACAGGTCCTCTAGCGTGATCATGCCCTGCGTTTCCTCGGTCAAACGCACATGCAGTGAAACCACATCGCATTGGGAGAAAAACTCTGCCCGTGTGGCCGCTACCTGTAGGCCGTCGCTCAGTGCCTGGACCCGTGAGGCTTCCCGCCCCCACACGCGCACGTTCATCCCAAAAGCGCGCCCATAACCTGCCACGATCTGCCCGATCCTGCCGTAGCCCCAGATGCCCAGCGTCTTGCCACGCAGGACATTGCCCAACCCGAAGTTAGGCGGCATGGATGCGGCACGCAGGCCCGACTGTTGCCATGCGCCATGCTTGAGGTTGGCGATGTACTGGGGAAGACGGCGCATGGCGGCCATGATGAGAGCCCATGTGAGTTCCGCTGGCGCAACGGGGGAACTCACGCCTTCAGCGACGGCGATTCCCCGCTCGGTGCAGGCAGCAAGGTCAATGTGCGCGCCCACGCGGCCGGTCTGGGCAATCAGCTTCAGGCGCGGCAGCTTGTCCACCAGTTGGCGCGTGATCTGCGTGCGATCGCGGATCAGCACGATGACATCTGCGTCCCGCAAGCGCACCGATAGCTGCCCCAACCCCTTGACGGTGTTCGTGTAGACCTTTGCGGAGTAGGGGTCCAACCGTGCCGCGCAATGCAGCTTGCGCACGGCGTCCTGGTAATCGTCGAGTATTACGATGTTCATCTTGTCCACTTACTGCGCACACAGTGGCGCAGCTTTGTTTCTCTGCAATGGTTCCAACGGAGCGCATTGCCGGTCTCAATGGATCATTGTCGCTGATAAGAAAACCTGTGCAGCGTAGTTCCACCGACAAGCACCAGGCGCATTACCGTGGCGAATACGCTATTGCTTACATTTTTCAGAGAGTATCTGCGCCTTTTTCCCATTTGTGCAGTTACAAATGGCCGTGCATTCCACCAGTTTGTTTTCGGCATTAGCAATCACCATGAAAAACCGCGAGCCTCACTCCCTCTCCTCAACCCTCCAACTGGCCCGCGGTTTGGCTATGGCCTTGGTCGTGGCAGCCTCCGCCGGGGGCGTGGCAGCCCAGACCTACATCAACGCCACGGTGGGCGGGCAAATCGCTCCCGGCGTCTACGGCCGCGTGGATATCGGCAACAGCGCGCCTGCGCTGCTGTACCCGCAGCCGGTGGTGATCGCACCTCCCGCGGTGTATGTTCCCCGTTCGCCCATCTATATGTATGTTCCTCCGGGCCATGCCAAGAACTGGTCCAAGCACTGCGCGCGCTACTCTGCTTGCGGTCAACCCGTGTATTTCGTGAAGGAACCCCCGCGCCGGCCCGGCAAATTCCGCGATGACCGCGACCGGTTCGATGGCCGTTCGTTTGACGATGGCCGCGGCCACTGGAACGGCCGCGACCGGGACGATGACCATCGCGGCCGTGGGAATGGAAAAGGCAACGGCAACGGCCGAGGCCACGGGCGCGGTGATCGCTGAGGCAGGCGTGAAGCCTGGCATCTGATGGCCGCAGCACGATGAGGGTCCAGGCTTTTCGAGGGAGGCATTTCCCTCCCGAAGTTTTCGAGCCAACACTGCGTGTGCTCGGCGGTGTTGCCTTAAGCTTGTGTGCCTATGGCACATGTGACGTTCTCCCCTCCCTATACACCGCCCTCACAGGTCGTCGCGCAGTTGCGTGACCGGGGTTATGCGGTGCTGCAACCCCGGGACACAGCGACATGGGTGGGATGTGCCTTGAACGATTTGCAGGCCCTGGCGGCCGACTGGTCGGATCTGCCCCCGGATGACTACCTCAAGGACGGAGGACGGTACCGCAGGCGGCGCCACTCCTGCTTCATTGTCGAGGGGCCCGCCGTGAAACAAGCACCGCACCGCGCGCACTGGCAGCCGGTGGAGTACAACGCGCTGCACGGAGGGCTGCAGCGCTGGTTTGCGCCCATGCGTGGCGAAACGGTGGCTCGACCGGTGTGGCGGCAACTCATGCAGGCGGCTGCGGGCCTCTCGCAAGCGATGTGCGGGCAGCCGTCTCAACCCTGCTACATCGAAGCACATCAGTTCCGCATTGACACCGAGGGCGGCATCGGCCGTCCGACACCCGAAGGCGCGCACCGCGACGGCGTGGACCTGGTGGCGGTGTTCCTGGTAAGCCGCCAAGGCATCAAGGGTGGAGAGACCCGCATCTTCGAAGCCACGGGCCCGAATGGACAGCGGTTTACCTTGAGCGAGCCCTGGTCCGTCATGCTGCTGGACGATGCGCGCATGATCCATGAAACCACACCCATCCAGCCCACCGAAGATGGCGGCTGGCGCGATACCCTGGTGGTTACCTGCCGGGGCGGTGGCTTTCAAGGGGATGCGTCCCAATAATTGATGCGAATCAAGCCTTGAAGGCCGCGTACGCATCACACTCGTTGTTGTTGCGGGCCTTCCAGGCCTGCCACCCTAACCAAAAGGAGGTTCCATGTTCAAGCACATTCTGATTCCCGTCGATGGCTCTGAGACGTCCATGAAGGCCGTGGCCAAGGCGGCAGCGCTGGCCAAGACCTTCGGCAGCGCCGTGACGGCGCTGTACGTGATCGACCCTTATCCCTTCACGGGGGTGGGCGCCGATTTCGCCTACGGCCAGGCCCAATACCTCAGTGCCGCGACGGCCGAGGCAAACACGGCCCTGGACGCCGCCAAGGCCGCTGTCACCCAGGCAGGGGTCGCCAACGTCAACACCATGGTAGGCGAGGGGCATGCGATCCACGACGGCATCCAGCGCGCCGTCGAGAGCACGGGCGCGGACCTCATCGTGATGGGATCACACGGTCGCCGCGGGCTGGAAAAATTGGTGTTGGGCAGCGTCACACAGCGCGTGCTGGGCGTGGCCCACGTGCCGGTGCTGGTCGTGCGGGATTGACCCGGGGCGTACGTCGCCACACATGAAAACGGCTCGCAACGCGAGCCGTTGTCTTTTCGCGCCCCGGTCACGGAACGGGGCGCTGCGAGCACGGGTTATTCAATCCGTGCACCCGAGGCTTCCACGATACCCTTCCACTGCACGTATTCGTTCTTGAGCAGGGTCGAGAACTGTTCCGGCGACATGGCCTGCGGCTCTGCGCCTTGCGCTTGGATGGCAGCCTTCATGTCCGCGGTGGCGAGCAGCTTGTTGACTTCCGCGTTGAGCGTGTTCACCACGGCTGGCGGCGTGCCTGCCGGCGCCAGCACGCCGTACCAGGTGCTCACGTCAAAGCCCTTGAAGCCGGACTCGGCCACCGTGGGCACGTCGGGCAGCGACGAACTGCGCTTGGCCGAGGTGACCGCCAACGGGCGCAGCTTGCCCGCCTTGATCTGACCCATGGCCGAGGGCAGCGACGAAACCAGCAGTTCCACATTGCCGGCCAAAGCATCCATGAGTGCCGGGTTGGAGCCTTTGTAGGGCACGTGGCTCAGCTTGATGCCGGCAGCTTTCTCGAACAGGTCGCCCGCCAGGTGAATGGAGGTGCCGTTGCCGGGCGAGCCATAAGTGACGGTGCCCGGCGCGGCCTTGGCGGCCGCCACCACGTCGGCCAAAGATTTGTACTTGGAGTTGACACTCGTGGCGATGACCACGGGCGTGTACGCCACGTGGGCCACGGCCGTCAGGTCCTTGGTGGGGTCCCACGGCAGGTTCTTGTACAGCCAGGGGCCGATGACCAGGTTGTCCTTCTGGCCCATGACGATGTCATAGCCTGTGGGAGCGGCCTTCACCGCCTCGGTAATGCCGATGGTGCCGCCAGCCCCCGGCTTGTTGTCGGCCACCACGGTCCATTTGTTGGCTTCCGTCAGCTTGGCGGCGACCAGGCGGGCCAGGATGTCGGTGCCGCCGCCGGGCGGGAAGAGCACGATCAAACGGATGGGCTTGGCGGGATAGGCGCCGGCAGCGGGTGCACTGGTCTGGGCATGGGCGGGCACAGCGCCCAAGGCACAGGCGAGGGTGGCAAGAGAAAGGATATGTCGACGAAGCATGGGGAAAAAGTCTCCTGGAGAACCTGGTATGGAACATGGCGCATCATCTGGCGCGCGCCCGCCTGGATGATGGCCCAGCCATCGTGGGCCGCACGGTGCCGAAGCGCGCGCATGCCATCGCCATCGGCGATGGCGGGGCGGGGCGAGGCGTCTCAGAGGCGCTCGAAAATGGCCGCGATGCCTTGCCCACCGCCGATGCACATGGTCACCAGCGCGTACCGGCCCTGGATGCGCTGCAGTTCGTGCAGTGCCTTCACGGTGATCAGCGCACCGGTGGCGCCGATGGGATGGCCCAGCGAAATGCCCGACCCGTTGGGGTTGACCTTGGCCGGGTCCAGGCCCAGGTCGCGCGTGACGGCGCAGGCCTGCGCGGCAAAGGCCTCGTTGGCCTCGATCACGTCCAGGTCGTTGACCGTGAGGCCTGCCTTCTTGAGCGCCAACTGCGTCGCGGGCACGGGGCCGATGCCCATGTACTTCGGGTCCACGCCCGCATGGGCGTAGGCCACCAAGCGCGCCAAAGGCTTTGCGCCGCGGGCCTGCGCTGCCTTGGCATCCATCAGCACCACAGCGGCAGCCGCATCGTTGATGCCCGAGGCATTGCCTGCCGTCACCGTGCCGTTGTCTTTCGCAAACACGGGCTTGAGCTTGGCCATGTCGTCCAGCGTTGCGCCGGCGCGGAAGTGCTCGTCGGTGGCGTATTGCACCTCGCCCTTCTTGCTCTTGAGGGTGACCGGGACGATCTGGTCCTTGAAGTAGCCCGCTGCCGTGGCACGCTCGGCACGGTTGTGGCTCTCCACGGCCAGGCGGTCCTGGTCTTCGCGCGTGATGCCCCACTTGGCGGCGATGTTCTCGGCCGTCACGCCCATGTGGATGTTGTGGAAGGGGTCGTGCAGGGCGCCGATCATCATGTCGATCATCTTGAAGTCGCCCATGCGCGCGCCCCAGCGGCTTGCAAGGCTCGCGTAGGGTGCGCGGCTCATCACCTCCGCGCCGCCGCCGATGGCCACGTCGGCATCGCCCAGCTGGATGGTCTGTGCGGCCGACACGATGGCCTGCAAGCCCGAGCCGCACAGGCGGTTCACGTTGAACGCGGGCGTGCCCTCGGCGCAGCCGCCCTGGATGGCCGCCACGCGCGAGAGGTACATGTCCTTGGGCTCGGTGTTCACCACGTGGCCAAACACCACATGGCCGACGTCCTTGCCGTCCACTTGCGCGCGAGCCAGCGACGCGCGCACCACGAGCGCGCCCAGCTCGGTGGGCGGAACGTCCTTCAGGCTACCGCCAAAGGTGCCAATGGCGGTGCGCACGGCACTGACTACGACGACGTCACGGGACATGGTTTTCTCCTGTAATGGTTTTAAATGAAATCAGGCTCTAGCGCTTATTGGATAAGCGCTAGCAGCTACAAAATGCATAGTAATGGTTGCACTGCGCCGGGGCACGGCATCAGGCCTCGCGCACGTCGGCCACGGGGTTGGCGCCGAAGTCTGTACGCTGCAGCCAGGCGAGCACGCGGGCAGCCGCGGCGTCTGGCGAGGTGAGCATGCCGCCCGTCTTGAGGGCGGCGAAGTTCTGCACATCCGGAAAGTCGGCCGGGTTGGCGCCGCGCAGCTGGATCTGCATGTCGGTGTCGATCACACCGGGAGCCAGCGAGCATACCTTGGCGCCGTGGTGCTTGGCGGCTTCGTCCAGCGCCAGGCACCGCGTGAAATGGTCCATGCCGGCCTTGGCCGCGCAGTAGCCCGACTGGGACGCCATGGCGCGACGCCCCAGCCCCGAAGAGATGTTCAGTACCTTGCGCACCACGGAGTGGGGCGGTGCAGCCCAGCCTTCGGTCGCGCCCAGGAAGGCGGCCGTCAGCAGCATCGGCGCCTCCAGACCCACGCGCAGCGCGTTGGACAGCTCGGCCATGTCCTGCGGGCTGGCGCATGCCGACAGCGGTGCGATGCGCGGGATCACGCCGGCGTTGTTGATCAGCGTGGCGCTGGCGTACCGGCTGGCAGGCTGCGTGGCCAGCCATTCGCGCAGGCGTTGAGCGGCCTGCGCAGGCTGGGCCAGGTCCACGCTCCATTGCTCCAGCGTCGCGCCCTGCGGCACGGCCGTGGACAACGGCGCAGAGGTGCTGCGCGCCAGGCTGATCAGCGTGTTGCCGGGTTTCAGCAACTGGTGTGCCATGGCCAGGCCCATGCCGCGCGAGCCGCCGGTGAGGATGTAGAGGTGTTGCGTCATGCGGGCATGGTAACGGCCACGCACGCGGCGATCAAAACGGCGGTGCCGAGGCAAACGCGCACCAGCCACCCTGCAGCGGGTGCGCGAACTCCAGCACGCAGGCGTGCAGCAACAGGCGCGGTGCGCGGGCTTGTACCGACGCATCGGCATAGAGCTGGTCGCCCAGGATGGGGTGGCCCAGTGCCGCCAGGTGCACGCGCAGCTGGTGCGTGCGACCGGTGACGGGTTCCAGCTCCACGGAGGTGGTGTCGCGGGCGGCGTCGTGCGCCAGCACGCGCCAACGCGTGAGGCTGGGCTGGCCGTGCGTGGCATCCACCACGCGCAGCGGGCGGCGTTCCCAGTCCGCCGCGATGGGCAGCGCGATCTCGCCCCAGCCGTCCGCGTGCGCAGGGTCGGGCGGCGGCATGCGGCCCGCCACCACGGCGCGGTAGCGCTTGTGCACCAGCCGCTGGGCGAAGCTGTGGCTGAGGGCCCGCTGCATCGCGGCGCCCCGCGCCATGAGCACAAGTCCCGACGTGGGCTGGTCCAGCCGGTGCACGATGAGCGCGTCGGGCCACAGCGCCTGGGCACGCGTACTCAAGGCATCCTGCTTGTCGGGGCCCCGTCCGGGCACGCACAGCAATCCCGAGGGCTTGTCCAGCACCAGCAGCGTGTCGTCCACGTGCACGCTGCGGACGCCCTCTGATGGGCTGGCCGGCATACCCTGCAAAGGTGCATGCGCCCCCGCCGTCTGTACGGCCTGCGGCGCTGTCAACTCAACCGCCATGGGCCAGCCGGTCCACGGTCGCGCACAGCTCTTCCACGTCATCGGGCTTGTGGATCAGCGCGCGTGCGCCTTCGGCCAGCGCGGCCTGTTCGATTTCCGCCGTCACATAGCCGGAGGCCAGGGCCACTGGCAGGTCGCTGCGGATGGTGCGGGCCGCGCGCACGAGATCCAGGCCCGAGTAGCCCGGCATGTTGTAGTCCGTCACCAGCAGGTCGTAGCGCTCGGGGTGGGCCTGCAGGGCGTCTGTGGCTTGGTGCGGGTCGGTGAAACCGCTGACCTCGTAGCCGCGGCGGCGCAGCAGGCGCTGCACCAGAAAGACCAGCGCCTGGTCGTCGTCCACGTACATCACGTGCAGCAGACGGTCTGTTGCCGGCGCCACCGCGGGCGGGCTGGCGGGCGCGACCGGCGCGGGAACTTCCGGCAGGGCGGCGACCATGGAGTACGACGCCACGGGAAAGTACAGCGTGAAGCGGCTGCCCTCGCCGGGTGCGCTGTGCACGTCCACGCCACCACCGTGGGTGCGCATCACGCCGTGCACCACCGCCAGTCCCAGGCCGGTGCCCTGGCCCACGGGCTTGGTGGTGAAGAAGGGTTCGAAGATGCGCGACTGGGTGGCGGCGTCCATGCCCGGGCCGTTGTCATGCACGCGCACGGCCACGTAGTCGCCCGCGCTCAGGCCCAGGCTTTCGCGCATGCGCTGGTCGGGCTGGATCAGCGCAGCATCCACGCGAATGCGGCCACGGCGGCTGCCGATGGCGTGCACGGCGTTGGTGCACAGGTTCAGCACCGCTTGCTCCACCTGCGTGGCATCCGCCAATACGGGGGGCAGGTCGGGGGGGACATGCACGGTCAGCTCGATCTCAGGGGGCAGCGTGACCCTCAGCAGCCGTTCGGTGTCGTGCACCACCTCTGCCAGGGTGACGGCGGCACGCTTGGGCGGCTCGTTGCGGCTGAAGGTGAGGATCTGGCGCACCAGGTCGCGGGCGCGCCGGCCGGCCTTGTCGATCTCCAGCAGGCTTTCGTACATCGGCGTGCCGGGCGGGCAATCGGCTTTGGCCAGCTCCACGTTGCCCAGGATCGCATGCAGGATGTTGTTGAAGTCGTGCGCGATGCCGCCGGCCATGGTGCCGACGGCCTGCATCTTGTGCGACTCGCGCAGTTGTCCCTCCAGCGCGTTGCGGCGGGCTTCTTCGCGCTTGCGGGCCGTGAGGTCGCGGGCAAACACGGTGGTGGTCTCGCCTTCCGCATGGCGCTCGAACGACACGCTGATCTCCACCGCCAGCTCGCGGCCCGATGCCGTGAGCGCCGTCATCTCCCCCAGCGCCGCCTGCGTGGTCAGTTGCGCGAACGCCAGCACCTGCTGGGCCTCGGGCAGAAAACGGCTCAACGGGCTGCCCAGCGCGTCGCTGGTGGCGCACTGGAACAGCATCGCTGCCGTGGGATTGAACACGGTGATGCGCTCGTGCTGGTCCACGCAGATGATCGCGTCGAGCGCGGAGTTGATCACCGCTTCCAGCCGGCGCTCGCTGGTGTGCAGTTGCACGTTGCGCTCCTGCAGCTCCTGTGCGCTGCGCTGCAGGGCCTGGCGTTCGGCCAGCAGCGGCCCCTGGTCGATCACGGCGCACAGAAACTGCGTGAGCGGCGCGTCCTGCTCGGAGCGCGACTCGATGCGCGCGATGTGCAGGTCGCCAGTGATATGGCGGCCCTCGCTGATGTGGAACACAACCTCCGTGGCCTCGGCCGTGCCCACGGCCCGCGCCTGGTCGAAGGCCTCGCGCACACGCGGCGCGTGGCTGTCGCTCACGAAGGGCATCAGTGCCGTCAGGGGGCGGTCCGTCTCGCGCGGTTGGAACGAGCGCTGTGCCATGGAGTTGGCCTGGACCACCATGTCATGCTCGTCCACCACCATGAGCGACAGCGGCACGCTGGAAAACAGGGCCTCGAATCGCTCGGAAGCGCTTTCGGCCGCGGCCTGGCTGTAGCGCAGCACCTGGTTCTGCGCCTCCAGCTCGGCCTGTGAGGCGCGCAGCTGCGCAATCAGCTCGGCCACGTCGCCGCTGGCCCGTTGAGGGCCGCGGCGCTCCGGCTGCTCAGGGGGGGACGAGGCAGGCTCCGCGGCGGGAAACAGCAGGGACAGGTCGGGGCGGCTCATGGGAATCGGGCAATCCGCAGGCCTGCCAGTGTACGCGTCTGCCTGGTGCCCCACAGGCCGGTGCCGCTGCCTCGTTCAGCGGCGCACCGACAGCAGCTCGATCTCGAAATTCAGCGTGGCGTTGGGCGGAATCACGCCGCCCGCGCCGCGCGCGCCATACGCAATCGCCGGCGGGCAGGTCAGCTTGGCCTTACCGCCCGGCTTCATGCGCTGTACGCCTTCGGTCCAGCAGGGGATGACGCGGTTCAGCGGGAACTCGGTCGGCTCGCCGCGCTTGTAGGAGCTGTCGAACTCCTTGCCGTCGGGGAAGGTGCCGCGGTAGTGCACCTTGACGGTGTCGGTGGCCTTGGGTGATTCACCGCTGCCGTCCTTGAGCGACTCATAGACCAGGCCGCTGCCGGTGGTGACGGCAGGGGCCTGCGCCTGGGCTGCGGAGGCGAGGGTGAGCGATGCGAGCAGTGCGAAAAGGGGGCGCATGGGTCAAACGTTCAGAAGCAACAAAGGCCCGATGGTAGGGCCTTTGTGAATGCCTGAGCGGAGAAGGCCGTCAGCCCAGTTCGCTCACCGGAACACAGCTGCAGAACAGGTTGCGATCGCCGTAGACGTTGTCCACACGGCCCACGGGGCTCCAGTACTTGTTCTGCCGCAGGGCGGCAACGGGATAGGCTGCCGCATCGCGCGGGTAGGGGTGCTGCCAGTCGGCTACCAGCAGGCACTCGGCCGTGTGGGGCGCGTTCTTGAGGGGGTTGTCGTCCTGCGGCCAGGTGCCGGCCTCGATCTGGCGGATCTCGCGCCGGATGGCGATCATCGCGTCGATGAAGCGGTCCAGCTCGAACAGCGTCTCGCTCTCGGTGGGCTCCACCATCAGCGTGTTGGGCACAGGGAACGACAGCGTGGGTGCGTGAAAGCCGTAGTCGATCAGGCGTTTGGCCACGTCCTCGGCCATCACGCCGCTGGTGTCCTTCAACTGGCGCAGGTCCAGGATGCACTCGTGGGCCACATGGCCGTTGGCGGAAGCGTACAGCGTGGGATAGTGGTCCTTCAGGCGCGCGCTGATGTAGTTGGCGCTCAAGATCGCTGTCTCGGTCGCGGCCTGCAGACCGTCGGCGCCCATCATGCGGATGTACATCCAGCTGATGGGTAAAACGGCTGCATTGCCCAAGGGAGCTGCGCTGACAGCTCCTGTTTTGGAAGCAATGCCGCCCGTGGCGTGGCCGGGCAGGTAGGGCACGAGGTCCTCCACCACGCACACCGGGCCCACGCCGGGGCCGCCGCCGCCGTGGGGGATGCAGAAGGTCTTGTGCAGGTTCAGGTGGCTCACGTCGCCGCCGAACTCGCCCGGCGCGGCCACGCCGACCAGGGCGTTCATGTTGGCGCCGTCCACATACACGCGCCCGCCGTGGCGATGCACCAGCTCGCACAAGGCCTTCACCTGGGTCTCGAACACGCCATGCGTGCTGGGGTAGGTGATCATCACGCAGGCGAGGTTGGCGCTGTGCTTCTCGCATTGGGCCTGCAGGTCCGCCATGTCCACGTTGCCGTTCTCGTCGCACTTGGTCACCACGACCTGCATGCCCACCATTTGGGCGCTGGCGGGGTTGGTGCCGTGCGCGCTGCTGGGGATCAGGCAGATGTTGCGGTGGGCGTGCCCCTGCGCCGCGTGGTAGGCCTTGATGGCCAGCAGGCCGGCGTATTCGCCCTGGCTGCCTGCGTTGGGCTGCAGGCTGATGCCGGCGTAGCCCGTGGCCTGGCACAGCCAGGCGCGCAGTTGCTCGTCGAGCAGGCGGTAGCCTTCGAGCTGGTCGGCCGGGGCGAACGGGTGCACTTGGGCGAACTCGGGCCAGGTGATGGGGATCATCTCGCTGGTGGCGTTGAGCTTCATGGTGCACGAGCCCAGCGGGATCATGGTGCGGTCCAGCGCCAGGTCCTTGTCGGACAGCTGGCGGATGTAGCGCAGCATGCCGGTTTCGGAATGGTGGGTGTTGAACACCGGGTGCGCCAAGAAGCGGCTGGTGCGCGCCAGGGTGTCGGGGAACAGCGCCGGTGCGCCGGCGGCGTCCATCGCCTCGATGGTGGGCAGTTGCTGGCCGTCCCGCGCAAAGATCTTCCACAGCAGCTCGATATCGGCGCGGGTGGTGGTCTCGTCCAGCGAGATGCACAGGTAGTCATTCCAGGCTTTTCGCAGGTTTGCGCCCATCTGGACTGCGCGAGCAGCTATTGAATCCGTAGCATCCTTGGTGTGCAGGCTGAGTGTGTCGAAGGCCGAGCCATGGTGGCGGCTGGTGAACCCCAGCTGCGCCAGGCCGCGGCTCAGGATGGCGGTGAAGCGCGCCACGCGGCGGGCGATGCGCGTGAGGCCCTCGGGGCCGTGGTACACGGCGTACATGCTGGCGATCACGGCCGGCAGCACCTGGGCCGTGCAGATGTTGCTCGTGGCCTTCTCGCGGCGGATGTGCTGCTCGCGCGTTTGCAGCGCCAGGCGGTAGGCGGGCTTGCCGTGCACGTCCACGCTCACGCCCACCAGGCGGCCGGGCAGGCTGCGCTTGAATTCGTCGCGGCAGGCCATGAAGGCGGCGTGCGGTCCGCCGGCGCCCATGGGCATGCCAAAGCGCTGGGTGGAGCCCACCACGATGTCGGCGTCCCACTCGCCGGGGGCCTTGAGCAGCGTGAGCGCCAGCAGGTCGGTAACGAAGATGGCGGCGGCCTGTTTGGCGTGGATGGCGTCCACGTCGGCCTGCCAGTCCTGCACCCAGCCGCTGCTGGCAGGGTACTGGATGAGGGCGGCGAAGAAGTCGCCGGCCAGGGCCGCCTGCCATTCCTCCTGGGAATTGGCCACCACCACGGTGATGCCGATGGGGGCGGCGCGGGTCTGGATGACTTCGATGGTCTGCGGGTGCGCATCGCCGGCCACGATGAAGACGTCGCTCTTGGACTTGACCGAGCGCTTGGCCAGCGTCATGGCCTCGGCGGCAGCGGTGGCCTCGTCGAGCATGGAGGCGTTGGCGATGGGCATGGCCGTGAGGTCGCACACCATGGTCTGGAAGTTGAGCAGCGCCTCCATGCGGCCCTGGGAGATCTCGGCCTGGTAGGGCGTGTAGGCCGTGTACCAGGCAGGGTTTTCCAGCACGTTGCGCAGGATGACGCCCGGCGTGTGCGTGCCGTAGTAGCCCTGGCCGATGAAGCTCTTGAGGATGCGGTTCTTCGACGCAATGGCCTGGAGTTCAGCCAGCGCTGCGGCCTCGGTGGCCGGCGCGGGCAGGTCCATGGGGCGCTGGCGCGCGATGGAGCGCGGCACGATGGAATCAATGAGCGCGCGGCGCGAAGCCTCGCCGATCACCGACAGCATGTGTGCTTCGTCGGCGGCGTCGATGCCAATGTGGCGGGGCAGGAATTCAGCGGCGTTTTCGAGCGCCGCCAGGGGCAGGGGGGAGGGCATCTGCATGGCGAGGGACCAGTCTCAAGAGCGATGGGGCGGTGCGGCGGCGCCGTGTGCACGGCGCCGCGGGTGCATCAGGCGTTCTGGGCGAAGGCGGTATAGGCCGTTTCGTCCATCAGGCCGGCGAGCTGGCCGGCGTCGCTGAGCTTGACCTTGAAGAACCAGCCGGCGCCCAGCGGGTCGGAGTTGGCCAGGGACGGGTCGGCGCGCAAGGCCTCGTTGACCTCGACGATTTCGCCGGACACGGGCATGTAGACATCGGCAGCGGCCTTGACGGACTCGACCACACCGGCCACGTCGCCCTGGGCAAAGGTGGTGCCCACCGCGGGCAGGTCCACGAACACCACATCGCCCAACGCATCCTGCGCGTGGACGGTGATGCCGACGACGGCCGCGGCCGGGTCGGCTGCGTTGATCCATTCATGGTCTTTGGAAAACTGGATGCTCATGAGGGGCTCCGGGAAGAAGAGGTGGAAGGAAAAGGTTTGAGAGTGGTCAGCCCGCACTGTAGCCGGGCTGACCTGGGCGCGGTGGCAGTTCGCCGTGGTGAATTCAGCCGCGGTAGTAGCGTGTGGGAACAAAGGGCGTGGCAGCCACTTCCATGGGCACGGCCTTGCCGCGCACCATGGCGTTCACACGGGTGCCGGGGGCGGCATGGGCGGGCATTACGTAGGCCAGGGCGATGGGCTTGTCGGCAGTGGGGGCCAGCAGGCCGCTGGTGACTTCGCCGATGCGCTCGCCCGACTCGTTTTGCAACTCGGTGTGCTCACGCACGGGCACGCGCTCCAGCGCCACCAGGGCCACGCGCTTGCGCGTGAGGGTGGCCGGGCTGTCGATCTGGGCCAGCACCTTGTCGGCACCGGGAAAACCGCCAGCGCGCGCGCCGCCTGTACGGCGCACCTTCTGGATGGCCCAGTTCAGGCCGGCTTCGGGCGGGGTGGTGGTGGTGTCGATGTCGTTGCCATACAGGCACAAGCCGGCTTCCAAACGCAGCGAGTTGCGTGCGCCCAGGCCGATGGGCTTGACCTCGGGCTGGGCCAGCAGCGTGCGCGCCAGGGCCTCGGCCTGCGTGGCGGGCACCGAGATCTCGAAGCCGTCCTCTCCGGTGTAGCCGCTGCGCGTCACGAAGCACTGCGCCCCGGCGATGTCGAAATGCCCGCCGGTCATGAACACCAGTTTGTCCACGCCTGGTGCCAGACGCGCGAGCACCGCAGCCGCCTGTGGGCCCTGCAGCGCGAGCAGGGCCTGGTCGGGCATGGGAATCACCTGGCAGCGTTGGCCGATGCGCGCCTGGATGTGGGCAATGTCGCCCACCTTGCAGGCGCCGTTGACGATCACGAAGAGCTCGTCCTGCGCCATGCGGAAGAACATGAGGTCGTCGATGATGCCGCCCTCGTCATTGAGGAGCAGGCCGTAGCGCTGCTTGCCCACGGGCAGGTCGACCACGTCCACGGGCATCAGCGTCTCGAACGCGGCAGCGGCGTCAGGGCCGACCAGCTTGAGCTGCCCCATGTGCGACACATCAAACAGGCCGGCCGCCGTGCGCGTGTGGTGGTGCTCGGCCATCAGGCCCATGGGGTATTGCACGGGCATGGAGTAGCCGGCGAAGGGCACCATGCGGGCGCCCAGTTCGATGTGCAGGGCGTTGAGGGGAGTGGTGAGCAGGTCGGACATGGCGGACATGGCAATGGGCGAAGGCAAATGGTGGAGCGATCTCTCGATCGCCGATTTGCCCCGCTGTCCGCTTTACCTGAGAGATTCACCCCGCCTGCATGGCATGTCACGGGGCTTGCTCCTTCGGTGGGCCGCATGCTGCTGCGGCCTCTCTCCAGCAAGGGAAACACCCGCATCCCTGCGGGCGTGTCGCCAGTCCTTTTGCCTGAGCGTTCGGCTGCTGCCTGCGCCTTCGGCGGCCCGGCCCTGAGGGGCGCGGACTCTCTCCTGACGGGACGGATTCTATCTATTTTGCGTACACGAGATCACGCAGGGCCAATGAAAGCGATGGCACGTAGGTGATGACCAGGAGGCACAGCAGGACCACGCCCACGAACGGCAGCAGGTGGGCGACGATGCGATCCAGAGAGATGCGCGCCACCGTGCACGCCGCGAACAGGTTCACGCCGAAGGGTGGCGTGATCATGCCGAGCGCCAGGTTCACCACCATGATCAGCCCGAAGTGCACCGGGTCCACGCCGAAGTGCTGGGCCACCGGCGCCAGGATCGGCGCCAGCACGATGATGGCGGCGCTGGTCTCGATGAACATGCCGATCACGAACAGCGCGGCATTCACGCCCAGCAGGAACAGCGCGGGCGACTGCAGCACCTCCTGCAGCCAGCGGCCGATGGCGTCCGGCACGCCAGCGCGCGTGATGAGGAAGGCAAACAGGCCCGCATTGGCAATGATGAACATGATCACCGCCGACGAGATGGCCGACTTGCGTAGGATGGCGAACAGGTCCGCGACGCGGATCTCGCGGTAGATCAGCATGCCCACCACCAGCGCGTAGAACACGGCCACGGCAGAGGCCTCGGTGGGCGTGAACACGCCGCCGTAGATGCCGCCCAGGATGATGACTGGCATCAGCAGTGCCCAGCCCGCCTGCAGCAGCGCGCGGCCGAAGGGCATGCGCCCGTCGCCGTCATGCTTGCCCCAGCCCTTGTACTTGCAATACACCCAGACGAACAGCATCAGCGCACCGCTGATCAGGATGCCGGGGCCGAAGCCGGCGATGAACAGCTCGCCGATCGATACCTCGGCCGCCACGCCGTACAGGATCATGGGGATCGACGGCGGGATGATCACACCCAGCTCGGCACTGGTGGCCTGCAGCGCGGCCGCGTAGCTGGTGGGATAACCGTGCTTGATGAGCGCGGGAATCAGGATGGCGCCGATGGCGAACGTGGTCGCCACCGATGACCCTGAGACGGCCGCGAAGATCATGCAGGTGAGCACGCAGGTCATGGGCAAGCCACCCTGCACGCCGCCCACGATGCTCTTGGCAAACTCCACGAGCCGTCGCGAGATGCCGCCGGTCTCCATGAGGTTGCCCGCCAGGATGAAGAACGGAATGGCTGCGAGCGGAAACTTGTTGATGGAGGCGAACATCTCCTTCACGGAGATCAGCATGTTGGCGTTCGCCACCTGGATGCCCAGGATGGAGGCCAGCCCGATGGAGACGGCCACGGAGATGGTGAGCGCGAAGCACAGCACCATGGTGGAGATCATGACCGTGGTCATAGGGCCCCCACGCGCGTCATTTCATGTACCCGCCGCCCCCCGAGGAGGCCGCTCGCTTGCTTGAGGCGGCTCTGCGCGGCGCTCATTGGGCAGTCTCCAGTTCATGGCGCTGCGGGTCGATCAGATTGCCCACGATGCCGAGGATGCTGAACAGCCCACCCACGGGCATGGCCAGATAGGCCCAGAACATGGAAACCGACTCCAGCCCTGCCATCGACTGCACGCCGCCGCGGCGCGCGTAATCCCACCCCCACCAGATGATCACGGCGATGAGCGCCAGCGCTGCCAGGCACACCACCCAGTCCAGCACGCGCCGCAGCGGGCGCGGGCTCCAGCGGTAGAGCACGTCGACGCTGACCATGGCGCCCTGCCGGAATGCCATGGGAATCGCCAGAAACACCATCCAGATCAGGCTGAAGCGGATCAGCACCTCGGTCCACTCGGCCGGCTCTTCGAAAACGAAACGCATCAGGATCTGGAACATGCCGAGCGCCGAGGCCAGCGCCAGCATGGCGCAGGC
The DNA here is from genome assembly GCF_002916785.1 of Diaphorobacter sp. LR2014-1. Taxonomy (NCBI): domain Bacteria; kingdom Pseudomonadati; phylum Pseudomonadota; class Betaproteobacteria; order Burkholderiales; family Comamonadaceae; genus Diaphorobacter; species Diaphorobacter sp. LR2014-1. The sequence goes on from NZ_MTBE01000043.1 coordinate 16,979, forward strand.
GCCCCACATGGCGACGGCGGTGCTCCAGCGCTCGCAGGAGAGGAAGAAGGTTTTCATGCGCACTCACGAAAATATGAATAAAAACGCCCGTGGCGCATGATCCACGGGCGGTAGCAGCTACTGAAAAGTGAGCGTCACTTGTAGTTGCGGATCTTGTCGAGGTTGGCCTTGCCGAACTCTTTCTCGAACTGCGCGTTCACGGGCGCGAGCGCGGCGACAAACTTGGACTTGTCCAGATCGTCGATCACCGTCATGCCCTTGGCGCGCAGGTCGGCCACGCCCTTGGCGTCGTCCTCGTCCACGCGAGCGCGGTTGGCCTTGGTGCCCTCCTTGGCGGCGTCGATGAAGGCCTGCTTGTCCGCGGGTGAGAGCTTGTCGAACACCGCCTTGTTCATCACGAAGATGCAGGGCGAGTACACGTGACCCGTCAGCGAGAGGTGTTTTTGTACCTGGTCGAACTTGGCCGAGATGATGACGGGCAGGGGGTTTTCCTGGCCGTCCACCGTGCCCTGCTGCAGGGCTGTGAACACCTCGGGGAAGGCCATGGGCGTGGTGATGATGCCGAAACCCTTGTACGCGGCGATGTGCACCGGGTTCTCCATGGTGCGCATCTTCAGGCCCTTCAAGTCCTCGGGCGTCTTCACGTCGCGCTTGCTGTTGGTCATGTGGCGAAAGCCATTCTCCGCCCAGGCCAGCGCCTTGAAGCCCTTGGCATCGAACTTGGTCAGCAGGTCCTGGCCGATCGGACCGTCGAGCACGGCGCGTGCGTGGGCCTTGTCACGGAACAGGAAGGGCACGTCCAGGATCTTTGTCTCGGGCACGAAGTTGGGCACGGGACCGGTGGAGCTGAAGGCCAACTCCTGTGTGCCCAACTGCACCGCCTCGATGGATTCGCGCTCGCCGCCCAGCGCGCCGTTGTAGAAGGTCTGCACCTTGTAGCGCCCGCCGGTGCGCTTCTCGACCTCCTTGGCAAACGTGTCGATGGCGACGCCCTGGTGGGAGTTCTGCGCCGTCGAGATGCTGATGCGCATTGTGGTTTGTGCCAAGGCCGTTGCGGCCATGCCCAGTGCCAAGCCCAGGCCCAGCGCAAGTTTGGTCAGCTGCATGTTGTCTCCTGTGAATCTGCGGGTGCTGCCGAAAAATTATGGCAATGCAACATGACGCAGGTCATAGGGGTTTGCGCGGGGACTTGAGAAGGCCGCCTTGGCCCGTCTTGCCAAGTCCCCGCCCAGCGGTAACCGGGCGGGGTCTCGTCAATGTCGTGCGCCCCGGTAAGAGCGCCTTGATGGAAAAGAAGTATGCGCCGCGGGTTGTGGATGAATTTGCTGAATTTCTCTATAAAAACCTACATTGAAGAAAAATTTTCTGTGGTATCTAGGTTTCACGAATAATGCAGCACATGGATCGCCTAGACAGAAAAATTCTCTCCGTCCTGCAAGGCAATGCACGCGCCAGCCTGCAAGAGATTGGCGCCGCCGTCGGCCTGAGCCCCTCGCCGTGCTGGGGCCGCATCAAGAAGATGGAGGAGGCCGGCGTGATCGAAGGCTATACCGTGCGCCTGAACCCGCTGGCGCTAGGGCTGGGCGACACGGTGCTGGTCATGGTCACGCTGGACAGCCATTCCGACAACACGCTGGAGAAGTTCGGCGAGGTGCTGGCCAGCATTCCCGAGGTGGTGGAGGCGCACCTGGTGTCGGGCGAGTACGACTACCTGCTGCGCGTGGTGGTCAAGGACACGCGCGACTATGAGCGCCTGCTGCGCGAGAAGCTCTACAAGATCAAGGGCATACGCCACAGCCAGTCGAGCTTCGTGCTGCGCACGCTGAAGAAGGCAGACCTGCCTTTGGGTGTATGAAAGAAAAAAGCTGCTCGCATCCATGAAATGGGCGCGAGCAGCTATCTTTTTCTGAGCGTGATGCAGATCAGCCGAGCAGCAGCGCGTCGTCGGCCAGCTTCTCGCCGCGCACCTTCTCGAACATCTGCAGCAGGTCGGGCACGTCCATACGCGCGCGTTCGTCGCCCGAGACGTCCAGCACCACCTGCCCCTGGTGCAGCATGACGGTGCGCTGGCCTACGTCCAGCGCCTGGCGCATGCTGTGCGTGACCATCATGGTGGTGAGCTGGTTCTCGGCCACGATGCGGGCCGTGAGCTGCAGCACGAAATCGGCCGTGCGTGGGTCCAGCGCGGCGGTGTGCTCGTCCAGCAGCAGGATGCGCGAGGGCTGCAATGCCGCCATGAGCAGGCTCACGGCCTGGCGCTGGCCGCCCGACAGCAGACCGATGCGGTCGGTGAGGCGGTTCTCCAGGCCCAGGCCCAGCGTGGCCAGGCGTTCGCGGAACATGGCGCGTTCAGACTGCTTGACGGCGCCGCGCAGGCCGCGACGCGTGCCGCGCTGCTGGGCCAGGGCCATGTTCTCCTCGATGGTGAGGTCTTCGCAGGTGCCGGCCATAGGGTCCTGGAACACGCGCGCCACGCGGCGGGCGCGCTCCCACACGGGCTGGCGCGTCACGTCCTGGTTGTCGATGGCGATACGGCCGGTGTCCACCGACAGGTCGCCCGAGATGGCATTCAGGAAGGTGGATTTGCCTGCCCCGTTGGAGCCGATGACGGTGACGAACTGGCCCGCCGGGATGTCCAGCGACATGCCGCGCAGCGCGCGCGTTTCGATGGGCGTGCCGGGGTTGAAGGTGATGAAGAGGTCTTGTGCGCTCAGCATGGGGAGAGCCTTCCTTTCAGCGGCCGCGTGCGGCCAGCTTGCGCTTGAGCTGCGGGATGACGAGCGCAATGGTCACGAGCACGGCGGTCACCAGGTTGAGGTCCTGGGCCTTCAGGCCGATGAAGTCGCTGTTGAGCGCCAGCGCGATAAAAAAGCGGTACACGATGGCGCCGATGATCACGGCCAGCGTGGCCAGCACCAGGCGGCGCGAGGGCAAGATGCTCTCGCCCACAATCACGGCGGCCAGGCCGATGACGATGGTGCCGATGCCCATGGAAATGTCCGAGCCGCCCTGCGTCTGCGCGAACAGCGCGCCCGCCAGTGCCACCAGCGCGTTGGATACGGCCATGCCCAGCAGCACCATGGCGCCAGTGTTGATGCCCTGCGCGCGGGCCATGCGCGCGTTGGAGCCGGTGGCTCGGATGGCCAGGCCGCGCTCGGTGGCGAAGAACCAGTCCATGAACAGCTTGGCCGCGATCACGATCACCAGCAGGATCATCGGGCGCGACCAATAGTCGTCCAGGCCCGGCGGCTGGAGCAAGGTGAACAGCGTCTCGTCGTTGATCAGCGGTACGTTGGGGCCGCCCATGATGCGCAGGTTGATGGAGTACAGCGCGATCATCATCAGAATGGACGCCAGCAGGTCCATGATCTTCAGGCGCACGTTCAGCCAGCCCGTGACCAGACCGGCAACAGCCCCTGCAGCGGTGGCGGCCACCGTGGCCACGTAGGGGTTATGGCCGGTGGAAATGAGGATGGCGCAGACCGCGCCGCCCAGCGGGAAGCTGCCGTCCACCGTCAGGTCGGGAAAGCGCAGCAGCCGGAACGAGATGAAGACGCCCAGCGCGACCAGGCTGAAGATCAGGCCGATCTCGACGGCACCCAGCAGGGAAAAGAGTGACATGGACAGTGGCGGATAGAAAACAAAGCAGGAGCCATGGCGCCATGGCTCCTGCGTGGGGTGCCAGTGGCCCGGGCTGCCGTGGCGGCCCGGCCTTGGCGCGAAGGTTTATTGGACCACTTGCGTGGCGGATTTCACCAGCGCGTCGGAGAGCTTCACGCCCTGCTTCTCTGCGGCGCCTGGGTTCACGAACAGTTCCATCTTCGTGCTGACTTCGGGCTTGATGTCGCCGGGCTTTTCGCCCTTGAGCAGGCGCACCACCATGCGGCCGGTCTGTTCGCCCAGGTCGCGGTAGTTGATGCCCAGGGCGGCGATGGCGCCGCGCTTGACGCTGTCGGTGTCGGATGCCACCAGCGGCACCTTGGCCTCCTGGCCGACCTTCACCAGCGACTCGTAGGCCGAGACGACGTTGTTGTCCGTGTTGGTGTAGATCACGTCCACCTTGCCCACCAGGCTGCGCGCGGCGCTGCTCACGTCCACCGAGCGCGGGGCAGAAGCCTCCACCAGCGTCATGCCCATCTTGGGCAACAGTTGCTTGAGTTCCTTGACCACGACGACGGAGTTGGCCTCGCCCGGGTTGTAGACCATGCCCACGCGCTTGGCGCCGGGCACGACCTGCTTGACCAGGTCCATCTGCTTGTCCAGCGCCAGCATGTCGGATACGCCGGTCACGTTGGTCTTGGAGGGTTCCCAGTTCTTCACCAGCTTGGCGGCCACGGGATCCGTCACGGCAGAGAACACCACAGGCACGGTCTTGGTGGCAGCCACTACGGCCTGGGCAGAGGGCGTGGCGATGGCGACGATGGCGTCAGGCTTGTCACCCACGAACTTGCGCGCGATCTGCGCGGCGGTGCCCGTGTTGCCCTGGGCGCTCTGGTATTGCCACTTGAGGTTCTTGCCCTCTTCAAAGCCGGCAGCCTGCAACTGGGCCTTCACGCCGTCGCGGATCGAGTCCAGGGCGGGGTGCTCCACGATGGCGGTCACGGCAACGGACTTTTGCTGCGCATGCGCCACGGGCGCGAGGGCGGCTGCGGCCAGGGCGATAGCGCCCAGGGGCACCCAAGACAAACTCTTCATAACGGTCCACTCTCCAATTGAACGTGCGGTGTTTTCCTGTGTTTGTAATACCAGGCCGGCGCAGGAACCACGCGCGGCCTTGTGGGGAGTCTACCGTTTGCCTGCCGTCCATGGACGGAACGGGCGCTGCGGCACTTTGGGGTCAAAAGTGCCTCTACGGCTTTTCAGTCAAGCGCTAACAGCTATTAAAAATATAGCATTTCGCGGCAGCCCCTTGGTTACATGCCCGAATAGTTCGGACCGCCGCCGCCTTCCGGCGTGACCCAGACGATGTTCTGCGTCGGGTCCTTGATGTCGCAGGTCTTGCAGTGCACGCAGTTCTGGGCGTTGATCTGCAGGCGTTGTGCGCTGCCGCCCTTGGCTTCGTCCGGCACGAACTCATATACGCCGGCTGGGCAGTAGCGCGCCTCGGGGCCGGCGTACTTGGCCAGGTTCACATTCACCGGCACGCTGGCGTCCTTGAGCGTCAGATGCGCGGGCTGGTCCTCGGCGTGGTTGGTGTTGCTGATGAACACGCTGGACAGGCGGTCGAAGGTCAGCTTGCCATCCGGCCTGGGATACACGATGGGCTTGCACTCGGCCGCGGGCTTCAGGTAGGCGTGGTCGGGCTTGTCGCGGTGCAGCGTCCACGGAATGTGGCCCTTGAGCACGAACTGCTCGATGCCGTTCATCACCGTGGCCGTGACCAGGCCCTTCTTGAACCAGGCCTTGAAGTTGCGTGCCTTGTTCAGTTCGGTGTAGAGCCAGCTGCCCTCGAAGGCCTTGGGATAGGCGGAGAGCTCATCGTGCTGGCGACCGCTTTGAATGGCGTCATATGCCGCCTCGGCGGCCAGCATGCCGGTCTTGATGGCGGCATGGCTGCCCTTGATGCGGCTCACGTTCAGGAAGCCCGCCTCGCAGCCCACCAGCGCGCCGCCCGGGAAGACGAACTTGGGCAGGCTCATCAGGCCGCCGGCCGTGATGGCGCGTGCGCCGTAGCCCAGGCGCTTGGCGGGCTTGATGCCCTTGGCCTCGTCGCCCTCCAGGTACCAGCGGATGTTGGGATGGGTCTTCCAGCGCTGGAATTCCTCGAACGGACTCAGGTAGGGGTTGCTGTAGTCCAGGCCGGTGATGAAGCCCAGCGTGACCTTGTTGTCCTCCAGGTGGTAGAGGAAGGCGCCGCCGTAGGTGCTGTTGTCCATGGGCCAACCGGCGGTGTGCAGCACGAAGCCGGGCTGGTGGCGCTGGGGGTCGATCTCCCACAACTCCTTGATGCCGATGCCGTAGGTCTGGGGGTCGCTCTCCGCGTCCAGCTTGTAGCGGGCGATGACCTGCTTGCCCAGGTGACCACGCGCACCCTCGGCAAAGATGGTGTACTTGGCATGCAATTCCATGCCCAGCTGGAATTCGCTCGTGGGCTCGCCGTCCTTGCCCACCCCCATGTTGCCGGTGGCGACGCCCTTGACGGAGCCGTCTTCGTTGTAGAGCACTTCAGCGGCGGCAAAGCCGGGGAAAATCTCCACGCCCAGGCCTTCCGCCTGTTCAGCCAGCCAGCGCACCACGTTGCCCAGGCTGACGATGTAATTGCCGTGGTTCTGAAAGCACTGAGGCAGCAGGAAATTGGGCGTGCGCAGGGAGGACTTCTCGCCCAGGAACACCATGGCGTCGTCGGTCACGGGCTGGTTCAGCGGCGCGCCCTTGGCCTTCCAGTCGGGGATCAGTTCGGTCAATGCCTTCGGGTCCATGATGGCGCCGGACAGGATGTGCGCGCCCGGCTCGGAGCCTTTTTCGAGCACGACGACAGAAACGTCCTGGCCCTTCTCGGCCGCCAGTTGCTTCAGGCGGATGGCGGTGGCAAGCCCGCCGGGGCCGCCGCCGACGATCACCACGTCATATTCCATGGCTTCCCGGGGACCGTAGGTGCTCAGAATTTCGTCGTTCGTCATGGGTGTCTCTTCTGCTTCGATAGTGGAAAAAGGCAGGGTGCCGGCCTGGGGAGCGATGGCCCTGTGTGGTGACCGATTGTATTCAGGCCGTCGCACAGGAATCGCACGGTCGTTCACTTCTCGCAATACCGTCCAGACACTTCATTTTGTGCAGTGCACAAGCGCAAACGGGGCGTTCGCGTACCTTCGCTTTAAGGGGGAGCGAACTGAAAAACGGCAAGCAATGCCCGCTTTTTCGAATCCCGCATTCCGTAATTTGGCAGCGCTTTCGTTATGTGAAAGTGAAGGCCACGGCAAAACCCGAGTCTGGCACCGCGACGGCCAGCGCTGTGGTGTGGAAACCTGGCTGAAGTTGGATGGGATATGAGGGTAAACACTTAGCTCGAGCAGGGGCATTCTGCGGGAGATGCTTGTTCCGAGCCATTTCCGAATGAAGTCACACTTATTTACATTTGGCGGTTTTTCTTCTCGTGCTTGCTTCACGGACGGTAAGTCAGCCGTTCACGTTCCGAGGGATATATGGAAAACTTTCGTATCGGCACCCGCCTGACGGCTGGGTTTGGCCTGCTCATCCTGTTTGCGGTGCTCATGCTCACAGTGGGGGTGTGGCAGTTGCAGGGAGTGGCCGGGAGCACGCGGCAAATCCTCTCCGTGCCGCTCCAGAAGGAACGGCTGGTGACCGACTGGTACGGAGTGATTCGCGCCAGCATCCAGCGTGCCACTGCTGTCGCGCGCAGCAGCGACGACTCGCTGACGGAGTTGTTCGCCGCAGAGAACGCCGCGTCGAGCAAGGAAACCAACGAACGGCAGGCCCAGTTCGTCAAGCTCATTTCCGGCAGCGAAGAGCAAGCCCTCTTTGACACTCTCAGCGGACACCGTCAGGCATACATCCAGGCCCGTGACGCCATCATCGCCGCCAAGAAGGGCGGGCAGGCAGAGCAGGTGACCACCTTGTTCGAGCGCCAGTTCGTTCCTGCCTCCCGTGGCTATCTGGAAAGCCTGGCGGCGCTGCGCGACTTCCAGCGGGCCAGTATCGATCGCACCGGGCAAGACATCGACAGCAGCGCTACCGCAAGCTCCTGGCTGATGGGCGGCATGGGGCTGGTGGTCCTGGTGGCGGGCATCGGTGTGGCCTGGATTCTTACCCACAGCATCACCGCGCCGTTGGCCCGCGCTGTCCAAGCAACGCAGGCGGTCGCCGCAGGAGACCTCACGCACGCCGTGCACTCCAATGGCCGGGACGAAGGCGCTTGTATCTTTAACAGGCCGTTGAAAAAGTGCTTTTCGAACGCATCAGGGACGCTGAGTGCGAAGACACGAGCTGCCCAGACGCGTCTGCGCAGCGATTGCAACGGCCCATCTGGCCGGTTTGCAGGCCCTCCCGCCCATTTCGGGCGCACGTATCCCTGGGCTCACGCATGATGCGCGTCCCACCAGCCGCCGATGCTGCCCATTCGCACAAGGTTGTAGGTGGCAAAGCACAGCAGCGCCTGGCCCGTGAGCTTGGCCTGACCGATCAGCTTGGTCTTTGCCAGACCACCGACGGTCTTGATCCAGCCAAAGGCCTCTTCGATGCGCTTGCGCACCTTCAGGCTGGTCTTGTAGCCCTCGTGCCGTGTCACTCGCGCATCCACCGCCGAGTGTTTGTCCTTGGCCGCCACGTGGGGCGTGACTTTGAGCTTTCTGCAGCCTTTGATGAAGGCCTTGCTGTCGTAGCCCTTGTCGGCACCGACCGTGGCCCGTTTGTTCCTGTTGCCCCGACGCTCCAACATGGCCAGCGCCGCCTCGCGCTCGGCCGTGCCGCTGGCGTGGGTGATCTCGACATCCACGATCAGCCCGTTGCGGTTCTCCATGAGGATGTGCCCCATGTGGCACAGGCGGGATTTGTCGCCCTGGCTCTTCTTGAACAGCCGGGCATCGGCGTCCGTGGTGCTCTCGTGGGTGTCGTTGCAGCGCTCCTGCCCCTTGAAGTCCACCTCGGGGTTGCGCCCAGGCGGCGTGCCGCTGTCGTCGTCTTTGCGCTTGAAGCTCTTGTGCGAGGCCCAGGCGTCAATGAGCGTGCCGTCCACGCTGAAGTGCTCGTCGCTGGCGAGCTTGCCCCACTGGGCACTGAGCTTGACGCGCTCGAAGAAGGCGCGGGCGAGGTCTTCGTTGAACAGACGTTCGCGGTTGGCGCTGAAAGTGGAGTGGTCCCAGACCTTGTCTTCGATGTTCAGGCCCACGAACCAGCGGTACAGCAGGTTGTAGTTGATCGCTTCGACCAACTGGCGCTCGCTGCGGATGGAGAACAGGATCTGCAGCAGCAAGGCCTTGAGCAGCATCTCCGGTGGC
>NZ_MTBE01000044.1:0-24276 GCF_002916785.1 Diaphorobacter sp. LR2014-1
GCCACCGGAGATGCTGCTCAAGGCCTTGCTGCTGCAGATCCTGTTCTCCATCCGCAGCGAGCGCCAGTTGGTCGAAGCGATCAACTACAACCTGCTGTACCGCTGGTTCGTGGGCCTGAACATCGAAGACAAGGTCTGGGACCACTCCACTTTCAGCGCCAACCGCGAACGTCTGTTCAACGAAGACCTCGCCCGCGCCTTCTTCGAGCGCGTCAAGCTCAGTGCCCAGTGGGGCAAGCTCGCCAGCGACGAGCACTTCAGCGTGGACGGCACGCTCATTGACGCCTGGGCCTCGCACAAGAGCTTCAAGCGCAAAGACGACGACAGCGGCACGCCGCCTGGGCGCAACCCCGAGGTGGACTTCAAGGGGCAGGAGCGCTGCAACGACACCCACGAGAGCACCACGGACGCCGATGCCCGGCTGTTCAAGAAGAGCCAGGGCGACAAATCCCGCCTGTGCCACATGGGGCACATCCTCATGGAGAACCGCAACGGGCTGATCGTGGATGTCGAGATCACCCACGCCAGCGGCACGGCCGAGCGCGAGGCGGCGCTGGCCATGTTGGAGCGTCGGGGCAACAGGAACAAACGGGCCACGGTCGGTGCCGACAAGGGCTACGACAGCAAGGCCTTCATCAAAGGCTGCAGAAAGCTCAAAGTCACGCCCCACGTGGCGGCCAAGGACAAACACTCGGCGGTGGATGCGCGAGTGACACGGCACGAGGGCTACAAGACCAGCCTGAAGGTGCGCAAGCGCATCGAAGAGGCCTTTGGCTGGATCAAGACCGTCGGTGGTCTGGCAAAGACCAAGCTGATCGGTCAGGCCAAGCTCACGGGCCAGGCGCTGCTGTGCTTTGCCACCTACAACCTTGTGCGAATGGGCAGCATCGGCGGCTGGTGGGACGCGCATCATGCGTGAGCCCAGGGATACGTGCGCCCGAAATGGGCGGGAGGGCCTGCAAACCGGCCAGATGGGCCGTTGCAATCGCTGCGCAGACGCGTCTGGGCAGCTCGTGTCTTCGCACTCAGCGTCCCTGATGCGTTCGAAAAGCACTTTTTCAACGGCCTGTTAACCCCCGGGTCGCACGAAGCAGGTTGCCGCATTGACGGCGCAACCGCCTCAATCCACCAGAGCTACACCCTTGACCTGCGCAAACACCTCATCGCCCACGACTAGCGCCAGCGTGCGGCAGGAGCGCAGCGTGATGCGCGCCAGCAGCGTGGTGCCCGCCACGTCCAGCGCCACCAGCACCTGACCGGGGCCGTCGTCGGCCAGTTGCGTGATGCGCGCGGGCAGCAGGTTCAGGATGCTGCTGTCCGGTGCGCGCGTGCGTGCCAGGCTCACGTCGCGCGCCAGCATGCGCAGGCGCACGGTCTCGCCCACGGCGCGGGGGCGGCCGCTGGCCAGCTGGATTTGACCGCCGGCTATGGCCACTGTGAGTAGCTGGTCGCGCGCGTCGTGCGCCAGCACACGGCCTTGCACCAGTGCGGCGGCCGCGTCGCCGTGCGCCAGGGGCAGATCCAGGCGCGCCATCAGCTCGGCCGTGGGGCCCTGGGCGGTCACGCGGCCGGCCTGCAGCAGCACCAGGTGGGAGGCCAGCCGGGCCACCTCGTCGCTCGAGTGGCTCACGTAGAGCACGGGAATGTCCAGGCTGCGCTGCAGGCGCTCCAGGTAGGGCATGACCTCGGCCTTGCGCGCGGCGTCCAGTGCAGCCAGGGGTTCGTCCATCAGCAGCACGCGCGGGCTGGTGGCGAGAGCCCGCGCAATCGCCACGCGCTGGCGCTCGCCGCCCGAGAGGGTGTGGGGCATGCGGGGCAGCAGGGCGCCCAGGCCCAGCAGTTCCACCGCCTGCTCCAGCGACACGCGGCGGCGTGCGGGCGGCTGGCGGCGCAGGCCGTATTCCATGTTGCGGCGCACGTCCAGGTGCGCGAACAGGCTGGCCTCCTGGAACACATAGCCCAGCGCGCGCTGGTGCGTGGGGCGCCACTGGCCGGTGGCGTCGTCCTGCCAGACTTCGCCGTTGACCTGTACGCTGCCGCGCGCGCGCTCCAGCCCCGCCAGCGCGCGCAGGCAGGTGGTCTTGCCGCAGCCCGAGGGGCCGAACAGCGCCGTCACGCCATGGCCCGGCAGCGCCAGCTGCACGTCCAGCGTGAAGTCCGGCCGCGCCAAAGACAGCCTGGCGTGAATGCCGTTCATTGCGCCCGTCATCGCCCCCCCCTGGGCTGCAGCCAGTGCAGCAGCATGAGCACGACGAACGAGAACGCCACCATGCCGCCAGCCAGCCAGTGGGCCTGGGCGTACTCCATGGCCTCCACGTGGTCGTAGATCTGCACCGACACCACGCGCGTCACGCCGGGAATGTTGCCGCCGAGCATGAGCACCACGCCGAACTCGCCCACGGTGTGCGCGAAGCTCAGGATGGCGGCCGTCACGAACCCGGGGCGCGCCAAAGGCAGGGCGACACTGAAGAACCGGTCCAGCGGGCTGGCGCCCAGCGTGGCCGCCACCTCCAGCGGCCGGCGGCCCAGCGCTTCGAAGGCGCGCTGCAGCGGCTGCACGGCGAACGGCAGCGAATACACGAGGGAGCCGACGACCAGCCCCGGGAAGGTGAACGGCAGCCGTCCCAGGCCCAGCGCCTCGGTCAGCTGCCCGATGGCGCCGCCTGGCCCCATGCTCACCAGCAGATAGAAGCCGATCACCGTGGGCGGCAGTACCAGCGGCAGCGCCACCACGGCCCCCACGGGGCCGCGCCAGCGCGAGCGCGTGTGGGCCAGCCACCAGGCCAGCGGCGTGCACAGCACCAGCAGCAGCACGGTGGTGACGCTGGCCAGCTGCAGCGTGAGCCAGATGGCGGCCCAGTCGTCAGGGCCGATCAGGGGTGTGTTCAATGCTATGAAAACAAGAGCTGTTGGCGCTTGATTTATCTCGTTTGTCAGTCGGATTGGCTAGGAAACGCCCCGCCATCATGCGCAAGGCGCTTCAAAAATCATAGCCGTAGGCACGGATGACGGCGCGCGCTTTCTCGCCGCGCAGGTACTGCATGAGCGCGTCGGCCGCGGGGTTGCCCTCGCCCCGCTGGAGCACGATGGCGTCCTGGCGGATCGGTGCGTGCATGGTGGCGGGCACGACCCAGGCCGAGCCTTGGCGCAACTGGCCGTTCTCCATCACCTGCGAGAGCGCCACGAAGCCTAGCGGCGCGTTGCCCGATGCGGCGAACTGGTAGGTCTGGCCGATGTTCTCGCCCGTGACCACGCGTGGCTGCACCTGCGCCGCAAGGCCCAGCTTGTCCAGCGTCTGCACGGCCGCCAGGCCGTAAGGGGCCAGCTTGGGGTTGGCGACGGCGATGTGCCGCCAGTCGCTTTGCTGCAGTACCTTGCCCTCGGCATCCACGTAGCCGGCCTGTTTGCTCCACAGCACCAGCCGGCCGATGGCGTAGGTGAAGCGCGTGGCGCCATTGCCCAGGCCTTCGCGGGCGGTCTTTTCGGGCGTGGCGTCGTCGCCTGCCAGCAGCACGCCAAACGGCGCACCGTTGGCGATCTGCGCATAAAACTTGCCCGTGGCGCCAAACGACAGCACGGCCTTGTGGCCCGTGTCGCGCTGAAACTGCACCGCAATCTGCTGCATGGGCGCGGCAAAGTTGGCCGCCACGGCCACCGATACCTCGGCACTGTGCGCTGCAAAGGCTGCCATAAGCGCCAAGCCTGCAAGGGTTTTGCCCACAGATGAAGCCGCCATCAGCACCACCTCGCTATTCCATTGATGAATAGCGGGCAGTATAGCCAGCGCCCTGTGGCGGGCGGCATGATGCGGGCCATGCACCAACACCCCTCATTTCTGGATGCCCTGCGCCACGACATGGCCGACAAGCGCATCGACATCCTGCGCCAGATCGGGCAGGGCGGCTCCATCTCGCAGGCCGCGCGGGCTGTGGGCGTGAGCTACAAGGCGGCGTGGCAGGCGCTGGACACGCTCACCAATCTGGCTGGCGTGGCGCTGGTGGAGCGCGTGGTGGGCGGCGTGGGCGGTGGCGGCGCGCGGCTTACCGCCGCCGGCGATCAGCTGCTGGCAGCGGCCGATGCCATGCAGCAGGCGCGCACCGTGGTGCTGCAGCGGCTCGATGGCAGCGAGGTGGCGCAGGCGGTTGCCGCGCGCCTGGCCTTGCGCACCAGCATGCGCAACCAATGGCCTTGCATCGTTCAGGGGATGCATGCCAGCGGGCAGATCGTGCGCGTGCACTTGCGCGGTGCGGGTGAACTGGCTGCGTCGGCCGACGGCCTGGCGGTGTATTCGCGCATCACCCGCGAGAGCGCCGAGCTGCTGGGCCTGCGCCCCGGCGTGCCCGTACAGGCCCTGTGCAAGGCCACTGCGGTGCGCGTGCTGCCGGCAGCCGTCGCGCCAGCGGCGCCCGGTGCCAATCACTGGCCTGCGCGGGCCACGCGCGTGTCACGTGGCGAGCTGGGCGACGAGGTGTCTGCGCAACTGGATGCGGGCGTGCAGATGGTCGGATTTGCGGCGCCGCAATCGCGTCTGCGCGTGCGCTCGCGCGTCGTAATGGCGGCGGATGAGTCGGCTATCGTCCTGGCGTTTGAGGGCGCATGAATGTCCCGCACAACCCCGCGTATGACGGGGTGATGACGTGTTGTTACGTAGGTGTTGCTACATAGGCATTTGTCCCAGTTATGTCGCAAGGTGTGTCCCCTTAGGATGCGATGCAACATAAACACGGAGTCGGACTGTGTCGCACACCTTGTGCGGTAAGGGTCTGGTGGCAATGAGCGACGTCATACTGAAAACTTCTCGCCTCACCAAGGAATTCAAGGGCTTCACCGCGGTCAGCGACGTGAGCCTGAGCGTGCGCCGTGGTTCCATCCACGCACTGATCGGCCCCAACGGCGCAGGCAAGACCACCTGCTTCAACCTGCTGACCAAGTTCCTGGAGCCCACCTCGGGCACCATTCATTTCAACGGCAACGACATCACCCGTGAGCAGCCTGCGCAGATCGCGCGGCGCGGCGTGATTCGCTCGTTCCAGATCTCGGCGGTGTTCCCGCACCTCACGCTGATGGAGAACGTGCGCCTGGGCCTGCAGCGCAAGCTGGGCACCAGCTACCACTTCTGGCGCAGCGAGCGCAGCCTCGGCCAGCTCAACGACCGCGCCATCGAACTGCTGACCGAGGTGGGCCTGCAGGAGCTGGCCGACGAGGTCACCGTCAACCTGCCCTATGGCCGCAAGCGCGCGCTGGAGATCGCCACCACGCTGGCCATGGAGCCCGAGCTCATGCTGCTCGACGAGCCCACGCAGGGCATGGGCCACGAGGACGTGGACCGCGTCACGCAGCTCATCAAAAAGGTGTCGGCCGGCCGCACCATCCTCATGGTGGAGCACAACATGAAGGTCATCGCGACCATCGCCGACCGCATCACGGTGCTGCAGCGCGGCGCCGTCCTGGCCGAAGGGCCCTACGAAGAAGTCTCGAAGAATCCACAAGTCATGGAAGCGTACATGGGCACGACCGACGGCCAACTGCAGGGAGCGCACTGAAATGGCCGGCACCCCCGCACTGGAAATCAAGAACCTCGAAGCCTGGTACGGCGAGTCGCACGTGCTGCACGGCGTGGACATGGTCGTGCAGCCCGGCGAGGTGGTCACCCTGCTCGGGCGTAACGGCGCGGGGCGCACGTCCACGCTGCGCGCCATCATGGGCCTGACCGGCGCACGCAAGGGCTCGGTCAAGATCCACGGCGTGGAAACCATCAACATGCCCACGCACCGCATCGCGCACCTGGGCGTGGGCTACTGCCCCGAGGAGCGCGGCATCTTCTCCAGCCTGTCGTGCGAGGAGAACCTGCTGCTGCCTCCCGTGCTCAAGACCGGCACGCAAGGCATGCCGGTCGACGAGATCTATGCCATGTTCCCCAACCTGGCCGAGCGCAGGAACAGCCAGGGCACGCGCCTGTCGGGCGGCGAGCAGCAGATGCTGGCCGTGGCGCGCATCCTGCGCACCGGCGCCAAGCTGCTGCTGCTCGACGAAATCTCCGAGGGCCTGGCGCCCGTGATCGTGCAGGCGCTGGCCCGCATGATCACCATGCTGCGCGAGAAGGGCTACACGGTGGTGATGGTGGAGCAGAACTTCCGCTTCGCCGCGCCGCTGGCCGACCGCTTCTACGTCATGGAGCACGGCCAGATCGCCCTGCAGTTCGGCGCCGACGAGCTGCAGGCCAAGATGCCCGTGCTCAACCAGCTGCTGGGCGTCTGACCGACCCCTTTCCCATTCGTTTCGCACCCACCAAGGAGACAACAATGCAAAAGACACTCAAGACACTGGTCGCAGTGATGGGGGCCGCCGGCCTGGCGGTATCCGCCATGCAGGCCCATGCACAGGACAAGGTCAAGATCGGTTTCATCACCGACATGTCCAGCCTCTACGCCGACCTGGAAGGCAAGAACGGCGTGGTAGCGATCCAGATGGCCATCGACGACTTTGGCGGCAAGGTGCTCGGCAAGCCCATCGAGCTGATTTCCGCCGACCACCAGAACAAGGCCGACATCGCCGCCAGCAAGGCGCGCGAATGGATCGACACGCAGAACCTGACCATGCTGTTTGGCGGCACCAACTCCGGCACCGCGCTGGCCATGGCCGAGGTGGCGAAGGATAAGAAGCGCGTCTATTTCAACAACGGCGCGGGCTCCTCGGCGCTGACCAACGCCCAGTGCAGCCCCTACACCGTGCACTACGCCTACGACACCGTGGCACTGGCCAAGGGCACCGGCGGCGCCGTGGTCAAGCAAGGCGGCAAGGACTGGTTCTTCCTGACGGCCGACTACGCCTTCGGCCAGGCGCTGGAGAACGACACGGCCGCGGTCGTGAAGGACAACGGCGGCCGCGTGCTGGGCAGCGTCAGGCACCCGCTGAACGCATCCGACTTCTCTTCGTTCCTGCTGCAGGCGCAAAGCTCCAAGGCGCAGATCCTGGGCCTGGCCAACGCGGGCGGCGACACCATCAATTCCATCAAGGCCGCCAAGGAATTCGGCATCACCAAGACCATGAAGCTGGCCGGCCTGCTGGTGTTCCTGACCGACATCCACAGCCTGGGCCTGCGCAACACCGAGGGCCTGCTGCTGACCACCAGCTGGGACTGGAACCTGAACGACCAGACGCGCGCCTTCGGCAAGAAGTTCTTCGCCAAGACCAAGCGCATGCCCACCGACATCCACGCCGCCGACTACTCGGCCACGATGAACTACCTGAAGGCCGTGCAGGCCGCGGGCACCACCGACGCCGACAAGGTCATGGAAAAGCTCAAGTCCACGCCGATCGACGACTTCTACGCCAAGGGCGTGATCCGTCCCGATGGCCGCTTTGCGCACGACATGTACCTGATGCAGGTGAAGTCGCCCGCCGAGTCCAAGGAGCCCTGGGACTACTACAAGGTCGTGGCCAAGCTGCCCGCCGACCAGGTCTGGACCACCAAGGCCGAGAGCAAGTGCGCGCTGTGGAAGTGATCGCGCTGCTCTCCTGATCCGACTCCCCTACATCAGCGTTCAGTTCCCATGGAAATTTTTGGTGTTTCATTGCCGGCCATGCTGAGTCAGCTCCTCCTGGGGCTGGTCAATGGCTCGTTCTACGCGATCCTCAGTTTGGGGCTGGCCGTCATCTTCGGCCTGCTCAACGTGATCAACTTCGCGCACGGCGCACTGTTCATGCTGGGGGCGCTGATCACCTGGATGGCCATGAACTACTTTGGCATCAACTACTGGGTGATGCTGGTTGCCGCTCCGCTGATCGTGGGGGTGGTTGGCGTGATCATCGAGAAAACGATGCTGCGCTGGATCTACAAGCTCGACCACCTCTACGGCCTGCTGCTCACGCTGGGCCTGGCGATGATCATCGAGGGCGTGTTCCGCTCCATGTATGGCGTTTCCGGTCTCGGGTATGACACCCCCGAGCTGCTGGAGGGCGCCAGCAACCTCGGCTTCATGATCATGCCCAACTACCGCGCCTGGGTGGTGGTGGCCTCCATCGTGGTCTGCGTGGCCACCTGGTACGTGATCGAGAAGACCAAGCTGGGCGCCTACCTGCGCGCGGGCACCGAAAACCCGCGCCTGGTAGAAGCCTTCGGCGTCAACGTGCCGGTGATGATCACGCTCACCTACGCATTCGGCGCGGCGCTGGCGGCCTTTGCCGGCGTGCTGGCGGCGCCGGTCTATCAGGTCACGCCGCTCATGGGCCAGAACCTCATCATCGTGGTGTTCGCGGTGGTGGTGATTGGCGGCATGGGCTCCATCATGGGCTCCATCCTCACCGGGCTGGGCCTGGGCGTGATCGAAGGCTTCACCAAGGTGTTCTACCCCGAAGCCTCGTCCACCGTGGTGTTCGTCATCATGGCCATCGTTCTCCTCATTCGCCCCGCCGGCCTGTTCGGCAAAGAGAAGTGATTCCAGGGGCTGCACGCATGAACTCGAAACAACTCGCCCCCATTGGCTATGGCCTGCTCCTGCTGGGCCTGATCGCCGCACCCTTCCTGGGTGCCTACCCGGTCTTCGTGATGAAGCTGCTGTGCTTCGCACTGTTTGCCTCGGCCTTCAACCTGCTGCTGGGCTACACGGGCCTGCTGTCGTTCGGCCACGCCGCCTTCCTGGGCGGTGCGGCCTACGTGACGGGGCACTCCATCAAGGTCTGGGGCGCCACGCCCGAGATCGGGCTGCTGCTGGGCCTGCTGAGCGGCGCGCTGCTGGGCCTGGTGATGGGCTTCTTCGCCATTCGCCGCCAGGGCATCTACGCCACCATGATCACGATGGCGCTGGCGCAGATGCTGTTCTTCGCCGCGCTGCAGGCGCCCTTCACCGGCGGTGAGGACGGCCTGCAGGGCGTGCCGCGCGGCAAGCTGTTCGGCGTGCTCGACCTGTCCAGCGACCTGACCATGTACTACGTGTGCCTGATCGTGGTGGTGGTGGCCTTCCTGCTGATCGTGCGCACCATCCACTCGCCGTTCGGGCAGGTGCTCAAGGGCATCAAGGAAAACGAGCCGCGTGCCATCTCGCTGGGCTACGACACCAACCGCTTCAAGCTGCTGGCCTTCGTGATCTCGGCCGCCATCGCGGGGCTGGCCGGGGCGCTCAAGACGCTGGTGCTGGGCTTCGCCACGCTGACGGACGTGCACTGGAGCGCCTCGGGCCACGTGGTGCTGATGACGCTGGTGGGGGGCCTGGGCACGCTGAGCGGCCCGCTGGTGGGCTCGGCCGTGGTGGTGCTGCTGGAGAACAAGATCGGCGAGCTGGGCACGCTGCTCGCGCAACTCACGACCATCGACTGGTTCAACACCTTGGGCGAGTCGGTGACCATCGTCACGGGCCTGATCTTCGTGGTCTGCGTGCTGGCCTTCCGCCGCGGCATCATGGGCGAGATCATCGCCTGGCTGGAGCGCCGCCGCACAGGGGGCGGCGGCAGCCACTGACGCCCTCGTCACCGCATGCCGGCTGGGCCAAGCCCCAGGCCGGCGGCACCCTCGGCCATGCGCGGCAACCGCCCTGCATGGCCGCTTTGTTTTTGATAGCTGACGGCGCTTGTTGTGTCTAGGTTTTAGATACAAACCGGGTGGAAATGCCCAAAAGCAAAGCGCTGGCAGCTATCACATGCATAGCGACGGGCCGCGCCGTCAGCCCAGCCGCAGGCGCTGCGCATAGCCCGTCATCTCCAGATAGCCGCGCCCCACCTCGGGGCCGGCCGGTTCGCCCGCATCGCCCCGCGCCCGCGCTGCATGCAGCGTGCACAGCCCTTCCCAGTAGATCGCGCCGGTGGAGCCGCGGCTGTCCAGCTCCTGCGCATCCAGCAGCGCACGCACGATGAAGCCGCCCGCGGGCGTGTCCACGCGCCACTGCACCGGGTAGCGCGCGCCGCTGGCCGGGCTGTGCCAGTGGCGCAGCGGGGAGAACACCACGGCCTCGGACGCGAACACCTGCGCGGCGTCCGCTCCTGCGGGCCGCCAGGAACCCCCGGTCCAGAGCGTGCTGCCGTCGGCGCGCCGCAGGCGGAACGCGGTGAGTGCGGCGCCGTCGTGCAGGTTCATGCCGATCCAGTCCCAGCCCACGGCCTCGGGGTGCATCAGCGCCTCGCTCCACTCATGGTCCATCCAGGCGCGGTTGGCGGGCGCGGCCAGCGGTTGCACCGGCATGCGCCGGCCCGCGAGGGTGATGGCGCCCGTCACCGCCAGCTGGGGCTGGCTGTAGTAGTAGCTGGCCTGCGCCGCGTCGGGCCCCTTGCGCGACAGGCCGGCCTGGCCCTGCAGCAGCACGGGCTGGGTGCTGGCGCAGTCCAGTTCCAGCGCAAATCCTTCTGCCTGCGCGCGCACCTCGTAGCAGCTGCCGCCCGGCGCGCTGCTGGCATGGCGCGTGAGCGACCAGTCGCGCAGGCGCACCTGCGTGTCGCCCTCCAGCGCCTGGGCAATGCCGAAGCCCGCGCGGGCTATGCGCTGGTCGTGCAATTGGCGACGGCCTTGCACGTCGGTCAGCGCCGCGTGCGCAAACATGAGCTGGCGCGCGGCGAAGGCCGACTGCATGCCCTGCGTGGCCTCCACGCGCGTGCGAAAAAAGGTGATCTGAAAGCCCCACAGCCGCTCGTCGGCCTGCGCATGGCCGGTGATGTACCACCACTCGGTGCGCAGATCGGGGTGGCTGCCGTGGTCGCGCGGGAAGGCCAGCGTGCGCGGCGCCAGGGCCCAGGCGGGAGCAGCCCAGCCGCAGGCAGCACTGCCCAGCGCGCCCTGGGCCGCGAATGCCAGCAGCGCGCGGCGCCCGATCATCAGGCCAGCAGCGCCTGCAGCCGCCCGTGCGAGGCCGCGCAGTCGCCCAGGCAGCGCTGCACCCAGGCGTCGTCGTGGTAGGTGGGCAGGTAGCGCTCGCCCGCGTCGCACAGCAGCGAGAGGATTGACCCCTGCTGCCCCTGCGTGCGCATCTCCTGCGCCAGCCGCAGCATGGCGACGAAGTTGGTGCCCGTGGACGGGCCGACGCGCCGCCCCAGCAGGGTGGACAGCACGCGCATGGCGGCGACGGAGTCGTCGTCGGCCACTTCCTCCATGCGGTCCACCAGCGTGCGGAGGAAGCTCGGCTCCACGCGCGGGCGGCCAATGCCTTCGATGCGCGAGCCCGGCGCGGTGAGCGTGGCGTCGCCCGTGCGGTGGTAGGCGCCGAACACCGAGCCCGCCGGGTCGGCCACGCAGACCTGCGTGGCGTGGCGCTGGTAGCGCACGTAGCGGCCGATGGTTGCGCTGGTGCCGCCCGTGCCTGCGCCCACCACGATCCAGCGCGGCACCGGGTGGCGCTCGCGCTGCATCTGGGTGAACATGCTCTCGGCGATGTTGTTGTTGCCGCGCCAGTCGGTGGCGCGCTCGGCGTAGGTGAACTGGTCCATGTAGTGGCCGCCGGTGTCGGCGGCGATGGCGCGCGCAGCGTCGTATACGTCGCCCGCACGCTCTACGAAGTGGCAGCGTCCGCCGTAGAACTCGATCAGCGCGATCTTCTCGGCCGAGGTGCTGCGCGGCATCACCGCCACGAAGGGCAGGCCCAGCAGCCGCGCGAAATACGCCTCGCTCACGGCGGTGGAGCCGCTCGATGCCTCCACGATGGTGGAGCCCTCGCGCACCCAGCCATTGCATAGCGCATACAGGAACAGCGAGCGCGCCAACCGGTGCTTGAGGCTGCCCGTGGGGTGGGTGGATTCGTCCTTCAAATACAGGTCGATGCCGGCGCTGGCGAACGCGGGCAGCGGCAGCGGGATCAGGTGGGTGTCGGCGCTGCGCTGGTAGTCGGCCTCGATGCGGGCGATGGCCTCGTGCAGCCAGCCGCTGCCGGCCGCCGGGGCGGAAAGAGAGGAGGGGGACAGCATGGCCCGCATTGTCGGCGACTACCAGTCTTCCTTGACGGCCATCACCGCGTCGCGCCCCGCGGCCAGGCGGCCTGCCAGCCAGGCGGTCAGCGTGCCTACCGCCACCACGGCCAGGGCCAACGCGCCCAGGCGCGGCCAGGGAACGGCCAGGTCCATGGTCCAGTGAAAGCTCTGCGGGTTCACCACATGCACCAGCACCGCCGCCACGGCCAGGCCCAGCAGCGTGCCGGCCACCGCGCCCACGGCCGTCCAGGCCGCGCCCTCGCCGGCGACCACCGCCAGGATCTGCCGCCGCGTGAGCCCCAGGTGGGCCAGCAGCCCGAACTCCTTGCGCCGCGCCAGCACCTGCGCGCTGAAGCTGGCCGCCACGCCGAACAGCCCGATGCCGATGGCCACCGCCTGCAGCCAGTAGGTGACGGCGAAGCTGCGGTCGAAGATCGCAAGCGACCGTGCGCGGATCGCATCGGCCGAGGTGAATTCCAGTGCATCCGCCGCCGAGGCGCCCAGACTCTCGCGGGCCTGCTCCAGCACCTCGCTGCGCAGCGCGCCGGCCTCGCGGCCCGGCGCGGGCCACAGCGCCAGGTCGCTGGCGCGCGCGTCACCCGTCAGGCGCGCGAAGTCCTGCAGGTCCAGCGCGATGGCGCCGTGCTGGCGCACATAGTCGCGCCACACACCAGCTACGAAAAATGTAGCTGCTGGCGCTTTTCCAGACTGCGCTGGAGGCCTGAAAACCTCTGAAAGCCGCGGCCAGTCCGCGCCTGGGTGGGCGCCGTACAGGTCCACCACCGCCTCGCTCACATACACGCCGACGCGCCCAGGCGGCACGGGGCGCGCAGGGTCCACCAGTGGCAGAGCGCGGGCCGGATCGCCCTCCAGCGGCCGGGCCAGCAGCGCGACGGGGGCGCGGTCGGGTGCCAGTTGCAGACTGCTGGTGCGCAGCGCCTGCACGCGCGCCACGGCGGGCAGGCGCGCCACGGCATGGACGAAATCCGGAGGGAATACCGCGGCCTCGTCGCCGCTGGCGCCGCCGGCCGCGCGCAGGTACAGCGGCGCGGGCAGCACGCTGTCCAGCCACTGGCTGACCGAGCCGCGAAAGCTGCCCACCATCACCGTCAGCGCCACGGCCAGGCTCAGCGCCGCCACCACGCCGCCCACGGCCACGGCGGCGCTGGCGCGCATGCGGCGGGCGCGCTCCAGCGCCAGCAGGGCCAGGGCATGGCCCGCCGCCAGCGGCTGTAGCCGCGCCAGCAGCGCCTGCACCAGCCAGGGCAGCAGGGCAATGCCGCCGATCAGCAGCAGGCCCACCGCCACGTAGGCCGCCAGCGGTATGCCAAAAATGGGTGGAAGCATTGCCAGTAAAGCGCTAGCAGCTATCAAAACAAGACCGATCCAGGCGCGCGCGCCGCGCCCGGCCTGCGCACCCAGGCCCCTGAGGGTCTGCGCCGGCGGCAACTGCTGCGCATGGCGCGCGGGCCACCAGCCGCCGATCAGCGCGGCCGCTACGCCCAGCAGGCCGTAGAGGAGCGTCGCCGGTGTACTCCACTGCAGCGCAGGCTGTGCACCGGTGAAGTAGCCGCCGCCCAGGTCGCCACCCAGCAGGGTGAGCGCCAGCGCCGCCAGCGCCGTGCCCAGGGCGATGCCGGCCACGCTGCCGATGAGGCCCAGCGCGCAGGATTCCAGCAGCACCAGCGCCAGGCGCTCGCGCGGCGTGGTGCCCAGCACGGCCAGCAGCGCGAACTGCGGCGCGCGCTGCGCCACGCTGAGCGCCAGCACCGAATACACCAGGAAGCCTCCGGTGAACAGCGCCACCAGCGCCAGCACCGTGAGGTTGACGCGGTACGCGCGCGAGAGGCTGTCCACCCGCTGTACATCGTCCTGCGGCGCGGCGAACTGCACGCCCGCCGGCCAGCCGGGCAGGGCGGCCAGCGCCTGCTGCACGCTGGCGGGCGTGCTGCCGGGCTGCAGTCGCAGGTCGATGCGGGTGAGTTGCCCCGCGCGGCCGAACAGATCCTGCGCGGCGCCGATGTCCATCACCGCCAGGGGCGCGCCGCCCGCGGCCACCGTGCCCGCCACGCGCACGGGGTGCGCCGCCAGGCCTGCCTGCAGTGTGATGGCCGGGGTGTGCGCGTCGATGGCGCCGAGGCCCAGCGCCTGTTGCGCCGCAGGGTTGAGGAACACGCTGGCGGGCGCCAGCATGGCCAGGCGGTCGGCGCCGTCGTAGGCACGCGGCGCCAGGGCCGGCGCCATGGCGGGCAGCAGCAGCGCATCGGCGCCCAGCACGCGCAGCGCCACGGGTGTCTGGCCGCGGGTCGCGGACGCCCGTACCGGCACTTCCAGCCACGGGCTGGCCAGGCGCACCTGCGGCTGGCGGGCAACCTCGCCATAGAGCGATTCGGGCAGCGCGCCGCGCGTGGCGCGCAGTTCCAGGTCGGGCTGGCCGTTGACCGCGCGCACGGCCTGGGCGAATTCGTCCAGCGCCGACGCATTGATCACATGCACTGCGAACCCCAGCGCCACGCCCAGCATGACGGCGGCCACGGCAGCTGCGCTGCGCCAGGGGTGGTGGCGCAGCGCACGCCAGGAGAAGGTGCGCAGCAGGGCGGTCAGCATGCCGCGATTGTGCGGGCCGCGGCGCGTGGAGTTGCGCTGCATCAAATTCAAACGTGCGGGGGTTCTTGAACCGTGGCGCGACAGCGCCTATATAGCCTGAAGACGGCGGGGCCGACCCGCCGGACGGATGGCCCGTGCGGGCCGCTTCACCTTGTTCTCGAAAGAAGGAATTTCATCATGAATTCACTGGTCACCCGTGGCAGCTTGTTTGACGATTTCTTCAAGGACTTTGCGCCGGGCTTCTATGTCCGCCCGTTGCACGGCGATGGGCTGCCCACGCCGTCGCAGATCAAGATCGATGTGAAGGAGGATGACGCCGCCTACACCGTGCATGCCGAGGTGCCCGGCGTGCCCAAGGAAGACATCAATGTCTCCATCGATGGCAACGTGGTCAGCCTGCGCGCCGAGGTGCGCCAGCACGACGAGAAGAAAGAAGGCGAGAAGGTGCTGCGCAGCGAGCGCTACTTTGGTGCCGTGGCTCGCAGCTTCCAATTGCCTGTGGATGTGGATGCGACCCAGGCCAAGGCCAAATACGACAACGGCGTGCTCACGCTCACCTTGCCCAAGAAGCAGGGCAACAAGACGCAGCGCCTGATGATCGACTAAGCAGTTCCTGCCGGGCGGATGCCCTGTGCCGTGAGGCGCAGCGCCCGGTTCGCCCGCGCCGCGGCGGCCTGCGAATGGGTCACCAGCACCAATGCGGCGCCGTGCTCGCGGGTCTGGGCGATGAGCAGATCCATGACCAGCGCCGCCGTGGTGGGGTCCAGGTTGCCCGTCGGCTCATCGGCCAGCAGCAGAGCGGGGCGGTGCACCAGCGCGCGGGCAATGGCCACGCGCTGCAGCTGTCCCCCGCTGAGTTCCTGCGGCAGCCGCTCGCCCAGGCCTTCCAGGCCCACGGCGGCCAGCATGTGCTGCACGCGCTGCGCATCTGGGCGGTTGAGCAACATCAGCGGCAGGCCCACGTTCTGCGCCACGTCCAGATGCGGCAACACATGGAAGGCCTGGAACACGAACCCCACGTGGGCGCGACGCCACAGAGCGCGCTGCGTGTCGTCCAACTGCCCCAGATCCACGCCCTCGTGCAGCACCTGACCGGCATCCCAGTGGTCCAGTCCCGCCAGGCAGTTGAGCAGCGTGGACTTGCCCACGCCCGAGTCGCCAACGATGGCGACGAACTCTCCGCGCTGCACCTGCAGATCCACGCCTTCGAACACCGCCTGCCCGCCGTAGCGCTTGGCAAGGCCGCGCACCTGCAGCAGGGACGTGGGTTGGGGGCTCATGCGCTGCCACCCCACACGCGCGCGCGCACGGCCTGCACCAGTTGCGCAGTGGCGTCGGGCGCGTCGCAGGCGATCGAATGGCGCTGGGGCATGCTGCGCAGCCAGGTGATCTGGCGCTTGGCCAACTGGCGCGTGGCGGCGATGCCGCGCTCCGGCAGGCTGCTCATCGGGTAGAGGCCGTCCAGTGACTCCCACGCCTGGCGGTAGCCCACGCAGCGCATGCTGGGCAGCTCGGCGTGCAGGTCGCCGCGCGCACGCAGGCGCAGGACTTCGTCCAGAAAGCCGGCGGCCAGCATGGCGTGAAAGCGCCGGGCGATGCGGTCGTGCAGCCAGGCGCGGTCTTGCGGTTCCAAAGAAAAAAGGGCTCCAGCGCTGATGGGGCCTGCGCTGGAAGCTCCTGTTTTTGTAGTGTGAAAGCTCGACAGCGGCCGGCCCGAGACATGCCACACCTCCAGCGCGCGCTGGATGCGCTGGCTGTCGCCGGGTGCCAGGCGCGCGGCGGTTGGCGGGTCCACGCGCGCCAGTTCGGCATGCATGCCGCTCCAGCCGATGGCGGCCGCCTGGGCCTCCAGGCGCGCGCGCACCGCGGCGTCGGCGGGCGGCATGTCGTCGATGCCGTCAAACAGCGCCTTGAAGTACAGCATGGTGCCGCCCACCAGCAGCGGTAGCGCGCCGCGCGCGCGGATCTCGCCGATCAGGCGCGTGGCGTCCTGCACGAACTCGGCCGCGCTGTAGGCCTGCAGCGGGTCGCGGATGTCGATCAGGTGGTGCGGCACGCGGGCCTGCTCGGCGGGCGTGGGCTTGGCGGTGCCGATGTCCATGCCGCGGTACACCAGTGCCGAGTCCACGCTGATGATCTCCACCGGCAGGCGGGGCGCGAGCGCGTCGGCAATGGCAAACGCCGCTGCCGTCTTGCCCGAGGCTGTGGGCCCAGCCAGTGCGAGCGCGGGAATGAGGTCAGCGGGCATGGGCAACCTCCTGCGGGGCATGGCGCTGCACCAGCGTCCAGGCAATGGCCGCCAGCAGCAGCGACCACAGGGCCACGCCTTGCACCAGCGGCCACACGCTGCCGTCCAGCGCCCCGCCCAGCCACTGGCCGATGGCGAAGCCCGCCAGCATCATCATGAAACCATTGAGCGCCGAGGCCATGCCCGCCGCCTGCGGGAACGGTCCCACCGCGCCCGACTGCCCGCAGGGCTGGTGGATGCCATGGCCCACCATGTAGAGGTAGAACGGCGGCAGCAGCGCGGCCACGCTGTGCCAGCCCAGCGCGGCGGCCAGCAGCATCAGCAGGCCGCCGCTGGCCGACAGTGCGCCGGCGATGGCGACCGTGCGCTTGAGGCCCTGGCGCGCCAACAGCCGCCGGCACAGCAGCGTGCCCAGCAGGTACGCCACGGCCGTGGACAGCAGCGCCAGCCCGTACTGCGTGCGCGAAATGCCCAGCACGTCGAGATAGACAAAGGACGAAGCAGCCAGGAAGGTGAACAGCCCGCCATAGCTGGCCGTGGTGAGCAGCGAGAACGCCCAGAACGCGGGCGTGCGCAATACCTGCGCCGCGGTGCCTGCCAGCATGGCGGGGCGCAGGGCGTGCGGGTTGCGCTGGTGCAGCGTCTCGGGCATGCGCAGCGCCACCAGCGCCAACGTGCCCATGGCGTAGCCGGTGAGCGCCAGCAGTGCCGCGCGCCAGTTGAACCATTCGGTCAGCAGCCCGCCCAGCGGCGCGCACAGGCAGGCCACGAGCCCCAAGCCGGTCAGCGCCTTGGACATGGCGCGTGCGCCCGCCAGCGGCGTGTACAGGTCGCGCACGATGGCGCGCGCGCACATCACCACGGCGCCCATGGCGACGCCCTGGGCCGTGCGCCAGGTGATGAGCACCGCCATGGACGGCGCCAGCGCCGCGCCCACCGCCGCCAGCGTGTACAGCGCCAGCCCGGTGAGCAGCACCGGCCGGCGGCCGAATCGGTCGGACAGCGGCCCCCATGCCAGTTGCGAGCAGCCAAAGGCCAGCAGCAGCGCGGACAGCGTGAGTTGGCCTGCGGCCACGGGTGCGTTCAGGCTGCGCGTGAGCGCGGGCAGGGCGGGCAGGTACAGATCGGTGGTGACGGGCTGGATGCTCAGCAGCAGGGCCAGCACCAGGATGGCCAGGCCGGGAGGCACAGGCACGGGTACCTGAGGCGCCTGCTGCGGGCCGATGGCGGCGGACGGGACGGACATGATGCGCGCGAGGGTAGCAGAGTCGATGGCGCGGCGGACCCAAGGCCCCGCACCCCCGCCGGGGCTTGGAGCGGGGCGCAGGGCAGGTCCAACGCATTTGGATGAAAATGGCCTGTACCGCCCTATGGACAAGCGCGAGCAGCTATGAAAAACATAGTCCACTGCGCGCATTCAGCTTCGAGCAACGCCGTGACCTCCACCACCCGCATTCCCTTGCTTATCCTCAACGGCATGACGCCGCAGCACCTGGACCAGATCGGCCAGCGTTTTGACGTCTGCTATGCCCCCACGCCCGACGCGCGCGCCCAGGCCATCGCACAGCAGGGCGCGCGCTTCAGGGCGGTGCTGACCATCGGCGCCGTCGGTCTCACGGCGCAGGAGATCGCCGCCATGCCCGCGCTGGAGCTGGTGTGTGCCCTCGGCGCGGGCTACGAGAACGTGGCGCTGGACGCCGCCCGCGCGCGCGGCATTGCGCTGGCCAACGGCGCGGGCACCAACGACGACTGCGTGGCCGACCATGCGTTCGGGCTGCTGATTGCCATCGTGCGCGGCATGCGCACCCTGGACCAGCAGTGCCGCGCGGGCGTGTGGCGCGACGCGATCGGCCTGCCGCCCAATGTCTCGCGCAAGCGGCTGGGCATCTTCGGGCTGGGCACCATCGGCCACAAGATCGCGCGCCGCGCGGCAGGCTTTGACATGGAGATCGGCTACCACAACCGCAGCCCGCGCGCGGAGGTGCCGCACCGCTACTTCCCCAGCCTGCAGGAGCTGGCCGCCTGGTGCGACGTGCTGGTGTGTGCCACGCCGGGCGGGGCGTCCACGCGCCACCGCGTCAATGCCGAGGTGCTGCAGGCGTTGGGCCCCCAGGGCTACCTGGTGAACATCGCGCGCGGCAGCGTGGTGGACACGCAGGCCCTGGCGACCGCGCTGCGCGAGCGCCGCATTGCCGGCGCGGGGCTGGATGTGTACGAGAGCGAGCCCGCGCCGCCGCAGGAGCTGGTGGGCCTGGACAACGTGCTGCTCACCCCGCACGTGGCCGGCTGGTCGCCCGAGGCCGTGCAGGCCAGCGTGGACCGCTTCCTGGCCAACGCCGAGGGCCACTTTGCGGGGCGCGGCGTGGTCTCGCCGATCTGACCGCGGACTACAGCGCCGCGCGCAGGCGCTCGGCATAACCGGCCAGCACGGCGGCTGGCGGCTCCTGGCGCGGCCAGGTGAAGGTGATGCCGTCGTCCTCATGGCGCGGCACCACGTGCAGGTGCACATGCGCCACGGTCTGCCCGCCCAGCGCGCCATTGGCCTGCAGCAGCGTGAGCCCCGGCGGGTCGAACGCGGTGCGGACCGCCAGCGCGACGCGGCGCGCGGTCTGCATCAGCGCCGCGGCCTCTTCGGGGGTCGTGTCGAGCAAGGTGGCCGCATGCCGTTTGGTCGCGACGAGGACATGACCCGGCGTGACCTGGCCGATGTCCATGAAGGCGATCGTGAGCGCGTCCTCATAGACCTTGGCACTGGGGATCTCGCCGGCCACCAGCCGGCAGAAGATGCATTGGCCGGGCGGCGAGGTGTCAACGAACATGGGCACGGACGGTCTCTCCTGTAGGTTGGAATATCCAGGTTGGCCGCGGATGGGGATGCGGCGACCCTGTCGCGCTGGAGTGTAAGGACCTAGGGCCTGTTCACACTATTTTTGCCAGATGCGTTGCGATCAAAAAGGGCCAGGCGCAAGGCGCCAAACGAAGCTGGGGTGCTACCCCAGCGAGGCTTGGCAACGCCGCGAATGGCCCTTTTTGATCGCAACCCGGAGGGAACGGAGTGAAAACCGCGCCATTCGTCGTTGCCCTCCTAGCCAAGGCCCCGGCCTTGGCGTCGTCACGCGCCTAGATTGGCGCGGTTTTCACGCCATTCGCACTGGCAAAAATAGTGTGAACAGGCCCTAGTGCGCGCCGGCCTGGGCCCGCGGCGCGGCGCGCGCCGCATCGATGGTCGTCAAGGGCGATTGCAGGCAGACCAGCCCGCCTGTGGGCCGGCGTCGCGCCAGGCGATGCCCGCGTGCGACTGCTTGGCATCGCGCTTGGCCAGCGCCGCGAGGTTGGCCACCTCTTCGGCATGCTCCATGCTGCCCGGCGGCACGCGCACCGCGCCGATCGACAGCGTGGTGCAGCGAAAGAAACGGTTCACGCCATGCCGGTCCTCGGCCCAGATGCCGCCTTCTTGGCGCGCGGATTCATCGAACAGGGCGATGGCCTCGCGCGCGAACGAGTCCACGATGCGCTGGCAGCGCGCCAGCCAGTCGCTGCTCTGGAACAGCAGCATGAAGTCGTCACCACCCACATGGCCCACGAAGTCGGCCCGCGGGTCGCAGTGCGTCAGCGCCAGCCGCGCCACCAGGCGGATCATCTGGTCGCCGCGCCAGTAGCCGTAGTGGTCGTTGAAGGGCTTGAAGTGGTTCAGGTCGGCGTAGCAGGCGACGAAGGCCGCGCGGTTGTCCAGCAGGCGCTGCATGTGCAGGCTGATGGGGATGTTGCCGGGCAGGAAGGTGAGGGGGTTGGCGTGGCGCGCGGCCTCGATGCGCGCTTCGGTCACGCCGCGCACCAGTTGCTCGCCGGTGCCCAGGCCCGCGTAGCGCCCGTTGTCGGTGACGATGAAACCGTCGTTGAGGTAGCGCTGGTCCTGCGAGGTGAGGATGCCCACCAGATGCTCCACGTCGCAGTCCATCTCCACCACGCGCGGCGACGTACTGGCGAACGCCATGCAGGGCTTGCGGCCGTGCACCTCGCGAAAGTACAGCGTGGCGTAGTGGTTCATGAACTCTTGGCGGTTGATGAGCGCCACGGGGCGTTCGCCCTCCAGCACCGCAATGGCGTGCAGATCGCCATGCGTGCGAAACAGCTCGGCCACCGCGTCGTTGCTGGTGCAGGGCGTGACGGTGGGCGCCTGCGCCATGAGCAGGTTGCGCAGGATGCCCGGGCGCATGGGCTGGCCGCCGTGCGGCAGCACGGCCACGCGGCGGTCCCGCAGCACGGCCAGCGCGGGCGGCTCGATCGCCAGGCGAGCGGTATGCGCGGGCCGGCCCAGCAGGTAGCCCTGGCCGTAGGAAATATCGAGGTCGCGCAGCGCGCGCAGCTCGTCGCTGGTCTCGATGCCTTCGGCCACCAGCGTGGTGCCGAACACTTCGGCAATGCCGCGGATCGCCTGCAGCATCTGCAGCTTCTCGGGGTGCTGGCCGATGTCGCGCGTGAAGTACTTGTCGATCTTCACGAAGTCGGGGCGCACCTCCGACCACAGGCGCAGGCTGGAATGGCCGTCGCCGAAGTCGTCCAGCGCCAGGCGCATGCCACTGGCGTGCACCTGGCGCAGTGCGTCGCGCAGCGGCACCAGGTCGTGCACGCGCTCGTGCTCGGTGATCTCCAGCACCACCATGTGCGGCGCCACGCCCAGCCGACGCACCACGTGGGCCAGAGGCTCCGCGCCGCACAGCCCGACGCCCCAGACCAGCGCGTCGGCGCTGATGTTCACGAACAGCCGGCCCGGCGTGGCCTGCTGGCCCCATTGGGTGAGTGCCTGCGCGACGCACAGCAGTTCGAAGTCGTGCAGCAGGTCTTCGGCGCGTGCCTGGGCCAGCAAGGCGTCGGGCGAATGCAGCGGCGAGTTTTCCGGGCCGCGGATCAGCGCCTCGTGTGAATAGATGTTCCCCTCGCGCAGATCGGCCAGGGGCTGGAATACGCAGTGCAGCCCACCCGCGCGCAGCAGCCGCGCCAGCGGCCCTTCGCCCCGCCGCACCCTGGGTGACAGCGAAGGCAGCAGTGCGCGCAGAGACAGCCGCGGAGCATCAGGCATCGGTAGCAATTGGTAACTGTTAAAAGGGGAGCGTAGGCCTTCCGGGTGACAGGCCCGTGACGCGCATGCGCCTGGCAAGGGCGATGGGCAGTATTGAATTGATAGCTGCTGGCGCTTTGTCCGTAAGCATCAGGGCTACTTTTCATTGGTATTTGCAGGCGAAAAAAAGCACGCGGCGCATGGCGCCGCGTGCCGTGCAGTGGCCGACAGGGCCTGCTTCGTCAGAACCGGTGGCGGATACCCACGCCGAAGCTGTTGCCCGTGGACTGGTTGGTGATCTTGTCGTTCATGTACATCGCGTACACGTCCGTGCGCTTGGACAGGTTGTAGTCATAGCCCAGCGTGAAGGTCTTGCGGTCCAGGTCCGAGTCCGTCAGCTCGGTCTTGACCCAGGAAGCCAACAGGCTGCCGCCGCCCAGCGGGGCCGATGCGCCGACCTGCATCGTCTTGGCCTTGCCGGGGCTGTTGTCGGCCTTGGTCTGGCCGTAGCTCAGGTACGGCTTCACGACGTTGAAATCGTAGGCTGCGGCCAGCATCCAGTCCTTCTTGGTCGTGCCCAGGTAGGTGCCCTGGCCGGGGTTGCTGATCTGGTCGCGCTCGTAGTAGCCAGTCAGCGTCAGCGGGCCGCCGAAGTAGAAGAAATTAGCGCCGACGTTCTTCTTGCCGTTATCGCCCGGCAGTTCGCCGAATTGGTACTGCAGGTTGGCCTTGAAGCCGCCGATGTCGGGCGTGCTGTAGGCGATCTGGTTGCTCCAGCCTGTGTCGGACGGGGTGGTGGCCTGCCAGCCGGAGGCGTTGAACAGCGGCACGTTCTTGTGCAGGATCAGCGGCGAGAACGTGAACGAGTCGCCCAGCGGGTTGCCCACCACGGACGGCAGGAAGTTGGGTGCCATCTAGCGGCCCAGCAGCACGGAGCCAAAACTGCCCGACAGGCTCACGTTGGCGTCGCGCGAGAAAAACGTGTCGCCCGGAAAGCGGCCCTGCGTGCCGGCATCCACCTGGATGAACGAGGTGAGCTGGAAGTTGGCCTTCAAGCCGCCGCCCAGGTCTTCGGAGCCGGTGAAGCGGTCATGCCACCGCTGTTGACCACCGAGCGGCGGTCGGCGTCGCCGGCCATCTTCATGGAGCCGACGTAGACGTCGGTCAGACCCGAAAGCGTGACGGAGGTTTGGGCGTGCGCCGTGGCCGCGCACAGCGTGGCGGCGGCAAGGGCGATCAAATGGCGGTACATGGGTTCTCCTCTGTAGGGCGGGGATGCGCGGCTGGCGCAGGGGTTGTTATGACGGTTTCGTGTCAGGCAGCGATTGTGGTCAAGCAAACATCATGCCGCCAGCCTTTTTCGTGTTTTTGCAACACTGCGAACGCAAGTTGTTGCGCCCGTACCCGCCGGAACGGCGCGTGAGGCGGCCCGGCACGCCGGCGCTTGCACGTCCACTTTTGATTTCGCTCAAAGCAGGACGGGCGGTGCGCCGGCACAGTGGCGGTCATGTTCCCCCTACCGTCCTCCGACCAGTCCGCACAGATCGAGGTGGCCACCGCGGGCGAGGTGCTGCGTGAGCGCCACCAACAACCTGCGTCCGTGCTCTACCTTGACAGTGGCCGCGTGCTGCTGGGCGTGCGCGAGGACGGCGTG
Source organism: Diaphorobacter sp. LR2014-1 (assembly GCF_002916785.1). Taxonomy (NCBI): domain Bacteria; kingdom Pseudomonadati; phylum Pseudomonadota; class Betaproteobacteria; order Burkholderiales; family Comamonadaceae; genus Diaphorobacter; species Diaphorobacter sp. LR2014-1. The sequence goes on from NZ_MTBE01000044.1 coordinate 23,455, forward strand.
ATGCGCCACCAGCTTGGCGTGGTCGAAGGGCCGTTCTGGCTCGACGCCGCCACCGCGCTGCTGGAGCAGCCCTGCGCCGTGGACATGGTGGCGGACACCCGCGTGCAGTTGCGCCGGCTGCCGCTGGAGGACTTCAAGCGCACCTTTGATGAGTTGCCCGTGGGCGCACAGGCGCTGCTGCGCGACATGGCCACCGGTTACTGCCAACAGACGGAACTGGCCGTGAGCCGCCTGGCCCAGGACGCAGAAGCCCGCTGCGCCCAGTGGCTGCTGCGCCATGCGCAAAACAGCGAAGACGGCGGCTTGCGCGTCACGCTGCACCAGCGCAAGCGCCTGATTGCGGCGCAGTTGGGCATTGCGCCCGAGACGCTCTCGCGTGTGCTGCGCCATCTGCGCGAGCACGGCCTGATCGCTGGCACGGGCAACGTGCTGAGCCTGCCGCAGCCCCGCGCGCTGCAGATGGTGGCCGGCGCCTGAGCACACGCTGGGCACTCCGCCCGATGGGGCCGCTGCGGCCTAGCCGTTCTCGCTAGGAGTTGCTAAGCCAGCAGCTCGGTTCGTTTCAGACCCCTCCCGCCGCAAGGTGAGGAGGGGTTCTTCTTTTCGGACGTCGAACAGTTCAGCCGGCCAGACGCCTGGCGGCAGCGGCTTGGGCTCTGCAGGTTTGGGCGGTGCCCTCCGGCGCGGTGGCAAAGGCGGTTGGTAATAGATGATGTCCTCCGCCGTAATTGGTCCCTTCGCCAATCCGAGCCGCATGGCGGGAGTCTTCCCGTCTTCGCCGACCTCGCAATAATTGAAGTAGGTTCGAAAGATTTCTACCAG
>NZ_MTBE01000045.1:0-23928 GCF_002916785.1 Diaphorobacter sp. LR2014-1
CGCACAAGGTTGTAGGTGGCAAAGCACAGCAGCGCCTGGCCCGTGAGCTTGGCCTGACCGATCAGCTTGGTCTTTGCCAGACCACCGACGGTCTTGATCCAGCCAAAGGCCTCTTCGATGCGCTTGCGCACCTTCAGGCTGGTCTTGTAGCCCTCGTGCCGTGTCACTCGCGCATCCACCGCCGAGTGTTTGTCCTTGGCCGCCACGTGGGGCGTGACTTTGAGCTTTCTGCAGCCTTTGATGAAGGCCTTGCTGTCGTAGCCCTTGTCGGCACCGACCGTGGCCCGTTTGTTCCTGTTGCCCCGACGCTCCAACATGGCCAGCGCCGCCTCGCGCTCGGCCGTGCCGCTGGCGTGGGTGATCTCGACATCCACGATCAGCCCGTTGCGGTTCTCCATGAGGATGTGCCCCATGTGGCACAGGCGGGATTTGTCGCCCTGGCTCTTCTTGAACAGCCGGGCATCGGCGTCCGTGGTGCTCTCGTGGGTGTCGTTGCAGCGCTCCTGCCCCTTGAAGTCCACCTCGGGGTTGCGCCCAGGCGGCGTGCCGCTGTCGTCGTCTTTGCGCTTGAAGCTCTTGTGCGAGGCCCAGGCGTCAATGAGCGTGCCGTCCACGCTGAAGTGCTCGTCGCTGGCGAGCTTGCCCCACTGGGCACTGAGCTTGACGCGCTCGAAGAAGGCGCGGGCGAGGTCTTCGTTGAACAGACGTTCGCGGTTGGCGCTGAAAGTGGAGTGGTCCCAGACCTTGTCTTCGATGTTCAGGCCCACGAACCAGCGGTACAGCAGGTTGTAGTTGATCGCTTCGACCAACTGGCGCTCGCTGCGGATGGAGAACAGGATCTGCAGCAGCAAGGCCTTGAGCAGCATCTCCGGTGGCACCGAGGGGCGCCCACGGCGGGCATACACCGCTTCGAACTCGCTGTGCATCGTCGCCAGCAGCGCATCGACCACGGCGCGCAACTTGCGCAGCGGGTGTGCCGCTGGCACGCGCTCTTCAAGGCTGATGTAGCTGAACATCGCCCCCTGGAAGTCTTGGTTGCCTCTCATCTTTCTCGTCTGGGTCGTTCTTGGATGGCTTCAGATCGTAGCGGCCCACACCGGCGGCGGCGAAGGATTTTTCAACGGCCTGCTAAGGCCATTGTTGTTGCCTCGGGGGTTCTGCTGTTCCTCGATATGAATGACGACGTTGTGCACACAATTGCCGGCGGAAATTGGGTGGAGTGCATCAAAGAGGGGTGAGCCCAGCTGGAACATAGATTACGTAAAAACCGCCTTCTGGCGGTTTTTTTTGCGGTTGACAGCCGAAGCATATGCGATACCTTATTGAAACTATAGGAGTATTCATGCTGAAGCAAAGGACGCCACTGAAACGTGGCAATTCTCAATTAAAACGTTCGCCTTTCAAATCGAAGTCCCCAGCTTCAAAAGTGCATACTGAAAAGGCAATCAAATCTATAACTGTGTCGGACCCATCCAAATTTAGGTTGCCAAGCAGGGTAGATGGCAGTCCCATAGTCATAGCGGTTGAACCTCGGCGAGAAAACAGTGCCCTACGGGAGTTCGCCAAAGATCAACCCTGCATGCTCCAAGTGCCCGGCCATTGCAACCACAACAAAGCCACCACGGTCGGTTGTCACAGCAACTGGGCAGAGCACGGCAAGGGTAAGGGCCGTAAGGCAGATGATCACTATATGGTCTGGGGCTGCTCGGGATGCCATAGTTGGCTGGATCAACACGGCGCGACACAAGAAGAGAAGAGATCGGCATTCAATGCTGCCCTTGTGCGCCAAGTTGCTGAGTACAAGAAATCGCTAAGATGCAAGAGCCTACCAGCGCGGTTTAGCACTGCCATCAAGTGGGCGCTGCTCCAACTGAACATTGACAAGCGCCTTGATGAATTGGAAGAAATGGCTGTTGAAGCGGGCCTTCTTGCGCCCATGCATTTACCTGAAAGCTTCAGATCTCCCTTCCCTGTACATAAAACCTCTACCTGAAATCCTTACTCTTCAGCGAATACGCGTTGTAAAAATAATGGCCCAATAAGGGCCATATTCTTTTCTGAGCAATAAAAAAGCCTGCGTGTTGCAGGCTTTGTAGCGAGGCAGTGGAACCTTACTTCGTAATTGCGCAGTAGAAACCCCAGTAAAACTTGCATTTTTCCGCAATACCTACGGGGGCTTCCTTGCCGTAATAGCCGAGTTTTTGCAAACGATCAATCGCCATGGCATAAGAATCGACGGCCTGATTGACGCCCAGATTCAAGGCGAAAATCTCATTGGTCAGATACCGATGAAACGCCACTTGAAGCAAGGGGTTGCGCAGCACCGGAGCAAGGGCAGGCAGGGTAACATCTGCAAAGACATTGCTCCGAGCAGAACCATTGCGGGTATTCAAATCCGCATAATTGGCGCGGTACATGGCGCGGGTAGTAAGGGTGTTCATATTTCTCTCTCCTTTTGATCCATTCTTACACCAAACGTGCATCTGTCAACACCCCTACTTACCCATTAACCTAAACCGAAGCCTGCCAGCGCAGTGGCACTGATGGGTCGAATCGCTCCAGCGGCCTCGGGCTCTTTGTCCGCTACGGCATTCGTTTTGCCACGCGTATGATCCTTTTGCGATCTCTGAATTTCCGCTCCTGGCCTAGTTTCACTTTGAGGGTGAGGAGGGGGCTGAGTGGCTGGTGTCTGCTGAGGGGAGTTAACAAACCGTGGTTGGTAAGTCCCCATTTGCTTCTCGTAGCACAGCGCGCGCTCCAGCATCACAAGTATCAGCTTTGAGTGCTGTGATGTTGGCACTTGACTGAAAAGCTCATAGAGATCAGGGCTGATAAGTTTCTCCAGCGCGAACCGGCATCGAACATCGACCTTGCCTCCATCGTTATCCATTGCTTGCCTCGCCCAGAACATAGAAACCACGAACGTTAGAGAACACCGGGTCGGAATCAAGCACCATGATCCCAGCAAGGTCTGGCAGCAACTTCTGGGCAACGTGGTGCAAGCGTTTTCCGCCGCCGCCAGTGAAAATGATCAAGTCGATGCTCTCAAGCGAGAGGACCGCATTTCGCATGGAGTTCAGGCACTCGGTCAGAACGGCATCGGCGATAGGCAGATAGTCTGCCATCCGGTATTTTTTTCCGCCGAGGGTAACTTCTTCGTAGCCTTCACGAATTGCCTCATCAACACGCTCAACCACGAGCGGATCATCTTTGATGCCTGGCTTGATGCGATCACACACCATATTCACGCAAGTCAAAACCCCCTTTTGATAGGCCCCTGAGCGGTTATGCAGGATCTTGCGCTTATTGACCAAGAACCAATCGAAAGTGCCCCCGCCCATGTCCAAAACCAGCATGTTCTGGTCGAAGAAGCGATCCAGATTCATGGACTTTTGACGTGCGCCAGTGCTGACCATGGCGCCTTGCGGTTGGGGAATGACATTAACCGCCTTGACATGAACTTTGAAATTTCCTTCGCCAAAAGGAGAGGGAACTTCATGTGTGCCCTCGAATAGTTCCCGCACCTTGCCTTCATGCGTCGCCAACGTATTCATAGGCAAGCCGGCAACCAAACGCCTAATTTCTACTTCAGACTTTCCCCTCAACTCATTTGCGTAGTCGCGCAGGAAATAGTACAGCCCCCCAAGAAACAACGCCTTGTATTCAGGGGAGTCCGCGTAGTTCTCGGTGATTGCGCGGGTTTGGCGTGCACTTGTCTGAAGCACAACATCTTGACCAACGAAATACTCGGCGCCGTTCACAGTGACATTTGCGCCAGAAAGCGCCGCCATGCCCATTGAGGTTTTATGCATGGAAGAAACATGCGAACACTGGCTTGGGAATTGAAAGGCTTTGATCGTGTCATTTTTCTCGCGACGGGATGCCCCTTTCACCGAGAAGTAACCAATGTCAAGCGCAACAACGGGGATCTGAAAAGAGGAGGTAGCCATTTAGTCTTTTGCGAGGGTTTGGGATAGCGGAAATCATCTCTGAATAGGTAGGGGTTTTGAATGCTTCCTAGAGACGGATACGGTCAGATGCGCACCCAAAAAGCGAAAGTAGTCTCCGCATACTCCGCCAGCTGGTCTCTTGTTGGCACGCCAAAGGCCACCTAGTGCCACCAAAGAGTGCATCGCGCCTTCACGGCAAGATGGTTTGGCAGCAATTGGCCGCAAGAACGCCACTGACGCGCCAGTTGCATCCACTCCGCGATACCTTGTTCATGACCAAAGATGAACCCTGGGCGCTTGGTGGCCCTTTTGGGGCCAGTTGGAGGCACCAGTGGGCGAGCGCCGATTCCATCTCAGCTGAGGCCATAGCTGTCTGGACCGTTCGTTGCCCCGCTGCTGGACACACGGCTCTAGCTGCCACCCGGCTCAGCTACCCTCGCCCGATTCGCACCCCACCGATCCCCCGCCTCATCTGCTCATGAGGCCTTCCCACGCGATCACACGCGCGAAAACCGAGGTTCGACACTGTGCAGAAATCCATTTTCGCTCCCGGAAACCCCTCTCACCCAGACTTCTCACCCAAGGAGAACCATTGAGCGGAGCTAGCATCCATGCGGGCTGGCGGTCGAAACACGACTTCCAACCAGAATTTCGCGCTCTCGCACTGAAAACCGCGCTTGCTGAAAAGTGACTTGTCGTGTCAGAATCCACCCCCGATGGCCCCTGGGTCGTTCCTGGGCTTGATGCCCACCCTTCAAAGTTGCCGTTCGCGGCGTTCAACCGGCTTCAGTTCCTGCGCTCAGCGGGATGGTCGAAGCACAACATGGAAGAGACGACCCGTTTGGGTCTTAGCGCTGGGGCTTGCCCCCGGCCATGTCAGCGAGAAGCTGACTTCAGTAGTGAATCCCTCCGATGAATTTCGGAAAGGTTCTAGCTCTACGTACCGACCGATACCGGAAGCTTGATTGCTTCGTAGTGTTGGACATTCCAAAGCCACATTTGCCCTCGAACACACACCCGGAAGCGATTCCATGATGGGTCACTGAGTTGTGAGGCGAGCAGATGCAGAGCGGGATGTCTGATGCCGGATATTGAGATCGCGTGCGGCGCCCTTCGCCTGGGTTCCGTAGAAAGTAGAGTGCAGAGGTTCGACCGATGATCGAACTCAGTTTGCCACTTACGGCACTGCCTGCCTTGGACGACGCTTTGATGCGTTTACCTTGGTGACCCATAGCGGGTGACTGGGCACAAGTTTTTGCTGGGTTGATTACGTACCGATGATGTACGGATCAATCTGGGTTTTGATTGCTTGTGTTCCTCACTGCCTACGCGGGGGAGCTGCAATGTGTGTTTCTGTTTTTGCGCACATTGCACCGGGAGACTTCACTAAAAGTATTCCAAAAACGGGAATGGTTACGGGATGGATTGAGGATGGCCACCTTGATTCGAGAGTTTTTTTGCAGCAGGGTCTGATCGGAGATTCGTGCTGGTTGCCCTGAGTGATGGGCGGGGTGAGCACGCGTGCGGCCAAGTTACGCGGCTCCACACTGGGCGAGAATGAGCTTGTTGCGCAAGATTCACCGCGTGTTCCCTTTGTGCGGACATTTGCAGGTGAAAGCGCCGTGAATTGCTTGGCCGAGGCGCGGGATTGACTCGCGCAGGCGTTTCCATGGGCATTGGGTCAGGAAATGCCGGCCAGGCAATGCAGCAGACGCGCGCATTTCCCATTCAGGTAGATGAGCCCTTATCCACGCGAGAGCGTTCCTTGGATATGGGCGGCCTTTGAGTGATGGCGTGGCAACTCTGGGGGCGTGCGCAATTCCCGTGGGGCTGATGCTCTTGCCTGTTCTGTGTGAATGGGACAGCAGAACCAGCTTTGCAAGGAATCAGCGCAGCAATTGGCGGCCGAGCCCATATTCCCGGCGACGTGCTCCTTTTCGCCAGGTCACGGCCGAATAGGTGAGCCTTCTCGGTGTATTCAGTGATCGCGGCACTGCCGATACAGGCGGGCGCGCGGCCATTCTGGCTGAAAGCTACTTGCCTGCCGGCCGGCGCGGGCTCCACCGCAGTAATGAATGCCCATGCACCAGGCAATCGCGGCGACTCCATCAAGGCCAGCACGCTCATGGGCTTTATGACGCCTATTCCTGTCTGAATTCACCGGATGAAGATGGTTGGGGCTTTTGCGGGTTCGTTTTCTTATGTTGGCGGTGAGTTGTGAAAAGAGTTTGGCAGGAGGAATTGTCGCGGGAATGCGCGGGCCCACTTTCTCGGCGCAGGCGCGGCTTCGTTTCCGGATATTCGGTGCTGATTTACATGGGGCGGCTCGCGGCCAATCGCCATCATGCCTTGCTGGCAGTTTTCCTGATTAACTGCTTTCTCACGGCGCCCAGTGCTTTCGCGTGTCCAGCGCCACCATACATTCGTTTGGTTTTAATCGATTCAAAGCGTTTGCTCCGACATTTCCACGGCCAAATAATGCAGCGGTGAATGCGACGAGGCCTGTTGACAGCAAGCGACCCTGTAATAAACTGAGAGCATCAACAGGCAGTAATGCGTTGAATATCGCACCTCGGATTACAGGGGCCTTGTGCAAACAGGAGAACATAATGGGCCAACCCTCGACCCTCTTTCAGGTCACATTCAAGAATCGTCTGCTTGGCGTCAAGCACGACAAGCTTTCTGATGCCATTCTTCAAGGCATGTCCACCGAAGGCTACAAATCGGCCTTTCTGCGCATGGATGACGAGGGCCAGATCGCGCAAACCAATCCCATGCGGCTTTTCTGCGGTAAGGCCAGCTCCGAAGATTTCTCATTCACGCCGGGTGACGCATTGCGCTACGAAAGCACCCAAGCTGAAGACGCTGCCGCCATTGCGGAAGTAGCAGAGCAAATCTATCGGGTTGGTCGGGCGCACAAGCTATTTGACTTCGCCATCCAGCAGTTGACCTACACAGATGGCGCACTCACCCATTTGGATGGCCTGGCCCTTGGTGAAATTGCACGCAAGCGCGCAAAGCACTGACCAATTCCTGGGAAGCTGAAATCACTTTGGATTAGCGATGTACCACGTAACCGCCAAATCCAGCGAACAGGAAATAAACGCGGCCATTCGCCACCTCGACATGCGCGAAGAGGCCAAAGACCGTGTTGATTTCGAACGTTGCTGGGGTGGGCCCCAAGGTGAATCGATTTTGGAGTACCACATCCTCAATCAAGTCTGCGTGCTGATTGACAGGAACCTGGGTTATGCATTGGTCAACGACATTTCAGCGCCGCACAAGGAAAGTGAAGTATTCCTCGACGTGACTACGCCTGAACAGGCGCAAGAACGATGGCTGGATAACCAAAAGTCCAGCTGAACGTGACAAGAAAGATAGGAGTCGGAAATGAATCCCACGTTTGAAAAGGGCCAGGAGCTTGTCTATGTTCCTTGCCGCATTGGAAATCAAAGCGCCCGCGAACACCGCGTCGTGCGGGTCGTGAAAACCGGCCACAAGTGGATCTATATCAGCAACGGCCAACGCATCTGCCGCGAGAGCCTGCGCGCTGACGGGGGTAACTACTCGTCGCCCGGTCGGTGCTACTGGAGCCTGGAAGATTATCAAAAGGAGCGCGACACGATTACCGCATGGGACGCCCTGAAGACCTCTGTGCGCAACCAGCAAAGCGTGCCAGCCGGCCTCACGAGCGACCAAATTCAGCGCGCCATGAAGATGCTGGGCTTTCGCGCGCCCATGGCCTGATTACCACCCGATGTCCAAAAACCACCGCAACCGCTCATGGCGTGCCATGTGGACCACCGATCCCGCTTCGCGCACTGCCGTCCATAAAAGCGGAGCCATCGCCCGTGTCTCACGCAACGTCGCCAATGCATCCGGCGAAGAACTGACCATCGATAACCTGGCCCAAGTGGACTCAGGTCGTTGGAGCATCGCCAAGATACTGGAACAGGGCGCCCAACTCAAAGCCGAAGGCGCGTATTGACTTTCAAGTCAGAAGCCGAAATCCGCAACCAAATTCACGAGTCCCCGCTTTCCATGAGTTCAGCCCCGCTGTCGCCCTCCCAGCGCCAATTTCTCCACAGCTACGTGCCCACCGTGCTCGCGGGTGATAACGCCTCCCTGGGCATTGCTGATCGCGATGTCTTCGTGCGCCGCGTGAATGGGTTAACCCTGCAAGTCGAGGCGACGGCCGGCAAGTCCCGTGTGGTCGAGAACTTGCACAAGAAAGGGGTTTTTCAGTCCGTGGAGAAGCGGCTGAATCAAAGCGGGCAGGCCACCCTTCACTTTCGCCTGTCCCATCGCGGCGCCAACGCGCTTTTCGATGTGATGTTCGGTGGCGCGTGAGGGGTTGAACTCCTATTCCCCATGCCACACGATCTGACCATCGCAGAACCTGGCCCAGGCTTCGCCACCAGCAGCCCCAGCCCCAGCCCCACCACGCAAGAACCCCTGCGCGGCGCTTTGCGCTTCCCTTGGAGGGCTTCAATCCAATGCACGACCACGATCTGAACCAGCCCTCGCCCTCCCAGACCGACCAGAACAAGGGTGATTCCCGGCCACATGAGGCGTCTCAAGACCGTCAGGGCTGTCCTGATCTCATGGAGGCAGCTGCGCGCGTGATTATGCGTACACGGCTCAAATGGGATTTTGAGGATATTTAACGAACCCGAGATTCATTTGACACGCTCACCTTTGCTGTTATCCTGAATTAACAAGGAACCAGCCACGCATTAATGACAGGCCCATAGATGCGCCATTAATTAAACAAGATTCAAGCCAATGTCCAAAATCACGATTGAGAATGCTCCCGTTGGGACCAACGCGCCGGCATTCGGTGGTGGCGCCTGGTGCAAGATGAAAAGCGGGGGTTGGAAGTGGAATGGCCCCTCGGGTTTTGGCGGCACGTTCCATAGCCCTGGCGGCGATTGGGATGGGCGCCTCCATGTGCCGGCACAAACGGCCGAGGACCAGAACCTCCTGGACTCCACCCACACAGCGAGCGCCCTATGAGCCGTTTCACACGTCTGCAGCAAAGCCAACGTGCAAAGCTGCTCAACAGCTTCCAACCCGGCCGCAAGGCAAAGCAACTGGATGAGGAGACCGTGCGTGCGGGCGTCTCCAATTCCCTGCGTCCCATTGCCCTGCTGGACGATTGCCGGCTGTATGAGCAGCGCGATCTGACGGGCGACTTCATCAAGTTGCGCGAATACTATGCCCTCCTGTGTGGCGGCACCGCAGATGACGACAGCTATCGCCGGCTGTACATCGCCATTCAGCTGGCAGCACTGCGCGCCAAAGAGATCGACGCGGATCTCGCCGCCCAGTTCGAGCCGGCCATGTCTGCGCTGAGCCGCTGCAAAGAACGGCGCCAGACCTCGGGCAAGTACGGCTTTGACGGGCCGGGGATGCAGGCCGTTGCCTGGGGCATCAATGCCCACGAAGAAATCCTTCGCCACAGCACACCCAAGCAGATGGACAACTGCCTGAAAGAAATCCTCAAGGCAATGAACGCCAAAACCGAATGGGGCCAGCAAGTGTCGCGTGACCTTCTGTGAAGCCCCGAGCCAAGTTTCAAGCAACCGTCATTGAACAAAGACCCAAAAGTGACCTTCGAAGCCAAACAATTCATCGCCGGTATCAAGCAGCAGGCCAGCAGTGGTGTGTACGCCGAGCACGACGACACGCTGCATTTTCAGCAGCACAACTGGGTCAAGGACGAGTCGATCCGACAGCGCATCTTGATCGAACGCGCCATCGTGCGCCGCACGGTCCGCGACATTCTGCAGGCGGGCGGCGGTGCGTACTGCGTCAGCATTTATGACGGCGAGGATTACCCGCTGAAGCGCTCCCGCGATCTGGACGCGATCATGGCCGACATTGGCCAATGCGACGAGGAAACGATTGTGGTGCGCCATGTCACCAAGCCTGCTGACGGTGGCGAGAAACTGGGCAGCATTTATCTGGTGTATGGCAATGACGGCTGGGACGTGATTGCCGACCACACCGCTTCCCATTCCATGGATGAGCTGCTGGCCGGCGCCAACCAAATGAGCGATGCCATTGGCGATGCCCTGGCGCAGTGAGGTGAAAATGCAAAAGTTCCTCCGCCTTGGCCTGGCTTTCGTCGCGGCCACTCTCGTGTCCTTCCAGGGGTATGCCGCCCAGCTGCAAGGCCGTGTTGTGGGAGTTGCCGATGGCGACACCATCACCGTGCTGGATGCCGGCCTGCAGCAACACCGCGTTCGCCTCACGGGCATTGATGCCCCGGAAAAGAACCAGCCCTTCGGCCAAGTCTCCAAGCAATCGCTGTCCAATCTCGTGTTCGGGAAGATCGTGACCGTCACCTACGACAAAGAAGATCGCTATGGACGCATCCTTGGCCGCGTGGGCACACCCGATGGCCAAAACGCCAACCTGCAACAGATCCAGAAAGGCATGGCGTGGCACTACAAGCACTATGAGCGCGATCAGCCTCAGAAAGAGCGGCGCGACTATGCCGAAGCCGAGCGCGTAGCACAGCAGAGCAAGGCCGGCTTGTGGGTGGACAAAAATCCAACGCCCCCATGGGACTGGCGCCGGGAAACCAGGTAGGACTCGCGGCCCTAGTCGCACGTGCAGCGATGCCTATTTGTGGCCGCAGGCGAAGCTGAGCCGTCGCGGCACTATTCAACAGGGGAAACTCAATGGAATTTATGAAACGCTTTGCCGCGCCATTCCTGGCGGCGGTTGTACTTTCCGCGTGTGGGGGTGGAAGTGGCGGGGCCACTGGCAGTGCGCCAACCGACAAGGAACGCATCGCGGCACTTGAAGCTGAGGGCAAGTTGCCGAAGCTGGACCGCAGCTCGGACTTGAAGGGGCCTGACTTGAATAGCGATGGCGTTCGCGATGATATTGAGGCGATTTTGAAGGCCAAGTATCAGGGTAAGCAGCTGGCCGCGACTGTTCAATTCGCGCGCAGCTACAGGCCTGTTTTTGATCTGCCCGAAGGGGATCGAGTCGCGGCACAAACCGTGTCCAACCAAGGAACACGGGCGATGAAGTGCCTGCATAGGAAGTTCGATGGCGAAACACTAGAAACAAACCCATCTGTTGTGTCTCGGCAGATTGTGGCGATGACTTTCAACACCAAGGAGCGCCTGAAAACCTACATGCGCTACAACGCCACGCTCAGCGGCAGCGTGCTGTCTTTGCCGGATGGTGACACCTGTGAAGAGTAAATTTGCAAAAAAACTCGTTGCAATGTTGGTGTCCGGGACAATGACCCTCTCCAGCGTGGCACCCGTGGCCGCGCAAACGCAAACCCCATCCCTCTGCACCAGCGGCGGTATCTTGTTCGGCTTCTTCAATGGCGTTCTCAACACCGAAGATCTAGCCAAGGACTCGCTTCTCAAGTTTGAAAAAAAGTACGGCAGCACATCCCCCCAAGGCGCCCCCATCCGCTACGAAGTTTTCTATAACGAGACTGAGGGTTTCAGTGACTTCGTGGAGGTCTTTGAGCAACGTCTGAACGAGCACGGCGGCGCCATTGCTGGCAGATTCGAGCTGTTCTTTTCGGCCCTGCAAGGCGGTGGGCCGTGGTGGGAAACCATCATTGAAGCCGCACCTGCCCTTGGCGACATTCTTGACTCATTCGTCGCATGGCTGGCCTCCATCATCCCCGCAACCCTGACAAAGATGATGGGCTCGCCATCCCTGCTGACGACTCAGGCCGAGCACCGCACTCGCCTGGACAACGGCTCCTTGGAAGGTCGAAAAATGCTGCTGGTAGCGCATTCACAAGGTAACCTGTTCCTGAACTCAGCCCTTCAATACGCAAGCACCCGCATCCCAAGCACCTCAATACAAGGCATCCATATCGCCCCGGCGTCTTCGGTGGGCAACAGACCCCATGTGCTCGCCGACAAGGATGTGGTGATCAACGCTCTGCGTCTGGTGGGCAGCGTGCCTGGCATCACCGACAACATCCCACCAATACTGGAGCGCACGCCTGGGTTGAACGGGCTAAAGGATGCCAAGGGCCACGGGCTGCTTGAAATCTACCTTCACCCCGGTCACCAGACGGCATCCAAGATCCACGGACACATCATGGGTGCTTTTTCCAAGCTGCAGGCGGCGCCTTCCCAAGCAACCAGTGGTTTCTTTACAGCAACGATGACGTGGAATGGGCCAGGCATTGTTGACTTGCATGTCATGGAGCCAAGTGGCACGCATGTGTACTTTGAAAATGCACGCGGCCAATCCGGGCGAATGGCCTTCATCAACAGAACTGGCAATACCCAAGATCAGTACATTGCCAACTGCGACACAACTCAACTTGCCGAAGGTAAATACAGCTTCTCGTTGGCGAACTACGGTGGAGCGCAGGGCAGCAGTGCCTCTGTGCAGATCGCCTCGAATGCAGAAGGCGTGCTCGGCACACGCACCGTAACCATGGGGCCGGCAACTCTCACCACGCCCAGCATCAAGGTACTCGACGTGACGGTCGCCAAAGACCCGCGAACCGGGCGCATGACGGCCCGCATCGGGAACCAGATTTAGCACAGAGTCACGTGGCCCATTGCGCTTCGGACGATCAGAGATAACCTGAAATCGAAGCGCCCGCAGTAACCATTCACAGTTTCGAATCACCCATTTCTCAACCAGCAAAAGGAAAACACCATGTCCACAGAAAATACCGCCGCCAAGAAGAAGGTGAACCCGGCTTTCATGAAGCCTCTCAAGCCGAGCCCCGCCCTGGCCGCAATCGTCGGCGCAGATCCACTGCCGCGCACCGAGATCGTGAGCAAGCTGTGGGTCTACATCAAGGCCAACAACCTGCAGGACGCTGGCAACAAACGCATGATCAATGCCGATGCCAAGCTCAAGGAAGTCTTCGGCAAGTCCCAGGTGTCCATGTTCGAGATGGCCAAGCTCATCGGCGCCCACGTCAGCTAAGCACACCATCCGGCAGGCGGGCCCATACAACCTTGTTGTGGCGGGCTCGCCTTCTTTATTTCGGGTATCCGGATTTGAGTGTGTTTCCGGCGCCTGAACAGGCCGCCGTCATCGTGAAGCAAAACCGGATTTTGTTGTGGGAGACGAAGACATGAAACCCTCGGAAGCCTTGGCATCGAACCGTGCCGCGATCCGGCATGTGGTGGAGTCTCACCGTGCCCGCAACGCTCGGGTGTTCGGCTCTGTCCTGCGCGGCCAAGACACCGACAGCAGCGACCTGGACATCCTCATCGACCCGACGCCGGAAACCCACCTTGTTCGACATCGGCGCGATCCGTCACGAACTCGGCAAGCTGCTCGGTGTGCCGGTGGATGTGCTGACGCCCAACGCCTTGCCCGACAACTTCCGGGCCACGGTGCTAGCGCAGGCTCGGCCTGTATGACCCGCGACCAGCAACGCCTTGCCGACTACCTTGCTCACATCGCTGAGGCCATCGAGCGCATCGACAGCGGGTGTACTCCATGAACACCTGTGCCAAGTGCATCGTTCTCGATACATGGGCTGGACGCCGTTATTACGCGGTCGAAGTGATGGGCGAGACGCCCAAGAAGGCCAGAGTCCGAATTCTGACGCCGGGCGGTGTCATGCTGCCGGGCCGCCGTTACGCCAACTGTAACGACATTGTTTTGGTGCCCAAGCACGCGCTTTCTGAGCTTCCCGCCGACGCTCACAAGGTCGAGCAAGGCTTTTATGACGGACACATCGGCGGATTCGGGGGAACAGTCGATGCGCGATGATCCGATTGAAACTCTACGCGACTGCGCCAATGCCCTCGGCGAACTCCTGCCGCGCGATCACTCCTCCCGCAAGATCATTGAGAAGGCCAATCGCCTGATTGACCGACACGACCATTCATCCTCATGAGAAAGCTCTACCAGGTCAATATCGACGGGAAGCCATACTCCCCAGAGTTTCAAACGGCTGCACTCTACGAGAAGGCTTGGCAAGGTGTGCTGGCCAGCAACCACCCGCTGAGCGAGCTGGGCCGGACTGCTTTCTGCTGCTGCCCTGGCCTCGGTGAAAAACGCCTCACCATCAAGGCATACGGCACCAGCTCATACGGGCTCGCCAAGTTCTCGGGAACCGGGCCGCAGCACGCTTCAAGCTGCAAGTACCACGAGGAACACGTCGCTCGCAGCGGCCTCCAGATCTATCACAAGGTGCTCGAAGAGTTCGATGACGGCACCGTGTCTGTGAAGCTGCAAAAAGGCCTGCGCATGCAAGCCCCGCGCCTGGAAAGCTGGGTTGAACGCACCCCACGGGCCGGCGCCACCCACCAGCGAGGCAGCATGACGTTGCGCGGGCTGCTGGATCTGCTGTGGACGCGGGCCGGTCTCAATGAGTGGAGCCCGCATTCTCAATACAACCGTCACGCACCCTTTGGCCGTCTTGTTGAGGCTGCTGGCGAGATCCGGTGCGGCCGGCAACGTGTGCTTTCAGACCATCTGATCGTTGGTCAATCGGTGGCGTCGGAAGGCGCGCAGGGAACACGCAGGGCGGTTGCGGCCGCAACCAGTAAGGGCCTTCGACTGCTTTGCCCTCTGTCCCTGTCAAAGCACGATCCCACGGCCGAAGACAAGATGGCATCCGCGCTGCGCGGGTTTCCGTACCATGGCCTGCCGTGGATGAACATGCCAGCGGGGCTGTGGGATGCAGCGTGCAAGCGGTTCCCACTCGCCATCTCGCATTGGCGCGCGGGCGGCAAACTGGTTGCCCTGGCAATGCTGGAAGTGCAAGGGCCCGACCGCACGAAAGTCGTCGGCCTTGCCCTAATGGCAGTCTCCGATCACTGGATACCCGTGGAGTCCTCCTACGAGCTGCAGGTGTGCAATGCATTGGTGCAACAGGGCCGGTCCTTTTACAAACCCCTGCGCTTCGATGCGACTGCGGATGTGGTGTTCCCCGACTTCATCCTGCGCGACGGGCTCAACAGGGATGGGGTGCCCATGGAAGTGTTCGGCCGCGACGATGCAGCCTACCGGGCGCGCAAGGCCACCAAGACCCAATACTATGTGGACAACTTCGGGGCTGAAGGATGGTGGCAGTGGGATGCTTCATCCAACCAGGCCATGCCCCCGTTTCCTCCCATGAGAGGCCATGCCTGACATGCAATCCATCTCCATCTACACAGCACCCACGGGCTCAGTCGAGGTTCGGCTGGAAAAAGACAGTGTATGGCTGCGCCAGGAGCAAATGGCGGAACTGTTTGGGCGCGACCGGACGGTGATTAGTCGGCACATCCGAGCTGTCTTTGTCGAGGGGGAGCTATCCAGAGAAAGCAATGTGCAAATTTTGCACATTCCTGGCTCCGACAAGCCGGTCAATTTCTACAACCTTGATGTCATTATCTCGGTTGGCTATCGCGTCAAGTCACAACAAGGCACGCGTTTTCGGCAATGGGCCACTGGCCTACTGCGCGAACACCTCACGCGCGGCTACACCCTCAACCAGCAGCGGCTGCAAACAAACGCCCGCGAGCTGGAGGCGGCGCTGCACCTGGTGCGCAGCACTATGCAGGCGACAAAACTCAGCGCCGACGACGGGCACGGCCTATTGGATATCGTCACAGGCTACGCCCACACCTTTTTGCTGCTGCAGCGCTACGATGAAGGCCTTCTAACCGATCCGCCCACCCAAAGTGGCGGCACTCTACCCAGCAGTGCGCAGGCCCGCGAGGGGCTGGCCAACTTAAAGGCCGACCTGATCGCCAAAGGACAGGCGACAGATCTATTTGCCCGCGAGCGCGGCGATGGCCTGGAGGCTCTGCTGGGCAACTTGGAGCAGACTGCGTTTGGCGAGCCGGTCTACCCGAGCGTGGAGAGCAAGGCCGCGCACCTGTTGTACTTCGTCGTCAAGAACCACCCTTTCACGGACGGGAACAAGCGCAGCGGGGCCTTTTTGTTTGTGGACTTTCTACACCGCAATAGTCGTCTGCTGCAGTCCGATGGTCAGCCCATCATCAACGATGTGGGCCTGGCCGCCCTGACGCTGCTGGTAGCCGAATCGCCCCCTGGCCACAAGGACACGCTGATACGTCTCATCATGAACATGCTGGGCCGTCCTTCTGCTGCGGAGGGCATCTGGAAATGACCAATCTCACTCTAGCCCCAAAGCTCCTGGCCATCATTGCGGTCTCACCATCGGAACGTGTGCGCTGCGCACAGCCCGGCTGCAACCACACGGTCTACAAGGCCGTGCACATCGTGCGTGAAGGCGCGCAGCTGATGGTCTTGGGCTCAACGTGTTTTGCCAAGCGCTACGGCAGCGCAAACGCCCTGGGATCGCCCCAGCACGGGGGCACCTCGGGCAGGATGCTCACGGCCGAAGAGCGCGCGCTCTTGGACAGCAACACAGAAGCCTTGCTGCAACGCTTCGCCGAACAAGAAGCCCGTGAAAAGCAACTCGTTGCAGAGCGACTCAATGCACTCAAGGCGCTCAAGGTGCGCTTGTCATCGCCACCGCCCAGGCCTGCGCCGCCCCCCTCCCTGAGAAGCTCCTATACCGGCCCAGTAGCTCCACGCAAGACAGCCCCGTGGCCATGGGCCTCGGGCGCCTCTATCGCGGCCTTCCTGCTGCGTGATGGCACAGGCTGGGTCCGCGTCGGGCATCGAGACGGGCGCCAGTGCATCGCACCCTGGCCAGCTTTCGATGGTTGGGATGAAACATTGCCTCCCAGTGTGGGGCTGGCAGACCTCCAGCTAGGCGCCTATGTTGTTTCCGATGTGGTGTCCGCAATCGCGTACCTGCGTGCACGTGCCGCGAAAGAAAAGATCACCGGGATATGGTCAGAGGCAGCTGCCATCTTGGCCACGGCCGGGGCTGCACCGGACTAGGACAGGGCGGCCCTGGGCACGCTGATGCCATCGGGGATGGTCCACATGCCGAGTGCGAATACAAGCAGGGAGTGTGCGGCCTGTGCCCGCTTCAAGCAGGCACGGTGATAGGCGAACAGGTTTCGCGCGTCCGCGTCAACCCACTCGCAGTGGGCTTGCACCAGCGCGGCATGGCGCTTGGGCCAGCCACGGCGTGTTTTGGAGCGCTCCACGGTGGCTTTGCGCATGCCCCGAGGCTCAAGCAGGTAGGCCAGGGCCTGTCGCGTGAACTCGTTGCAGTCTTCGGCCACCTGCAGGCCACGCTGGTGCATGTCGCGCTGCGCTGCAATCGAGTGATCGCGAAAGAGGATCTCGTGCGCCACGGCGTTGGCTCGGTGTTCTGCTGCTGCTCCCATGGTGGCGTCTCCTTTGTTGACTCCAACAAGGCTACAGGGAAAGAGCGTTTCGGCAAGCTATCCCTCGATAAGCACCTGTGCGCTGCGGCTCGAAGGGTAGGCCAGGCGGGAACCTTCAGTCGAGAATTTTGAGGTGGGTGACACTCGTTTGCTTGGTGCCGTTGTACTCCCCGTGCTCCTTGACCTTGAACACGGCCTTGATATCGACCCGAGCGCCATCGTGCACCTGGTTGTAGAGGTGGCCGGGCAGGGCCTTGGTCTTCCACACAAGAGAGTTGCCCTCAGAGTCGCGCAGCAAAACCAGGGACACGACCCCAAACCGGGTATCGATGGGCACCACGCGCATGATGCTCAAGTCGCTCTGCATTTTCTGGCCCACTTCCCCAACGTGCTGGCTGACCTTCTTGGCGCCGCCAGTCTCGTCACCCTTGGTGGCACCCCAGTAGTAGGGCACGGCCCCGGCCGCAAAAGACAGGGGCTGACGCTTGAGGGGCAGGGTGTCTGAGCCCACGAGGAGTTTGACGTTGCGATCAAAAAGGGACATGCCAGCCCCTTCCTTGTTGGCGAACCATTCGCGCAGTTTGTCGGCAAACTGCAGGTGCGGCTCCATGTCGGGCATCTTGCGTTCCTGGTTCATCAGCAAGCCGAGAGCGTCATCCCATGTGGGGATCACGCTGGACTCCTCCGAGCGTGCGTTAGACACGTAGCCGCTGGTCTGGCAGATCCAATTCACCGCCGCAAGGAAGTAGCGCGTTGAAACGCCCTGGGTGCGGTTGGCGTTCGCGCCGAGGGCCTCGAACTCGCCCTCCACCACGCGCACACTGGAATCCATCTTGGCGAGGAATAGAGCGGCTGCAGGGTCGATGCCGGTGAAGTCCTCCAAGCAGGTGGAACCCACCTCTTTGTAGTCCCCGCTGGCGTCATCCTTGAGCACGAAGCTGCTGGTGCGCTGGCGGTTCGCGTTGCAGTGTTCGCAGCGCAGGGGGGCATTGGCGAAGCGCGCGAGAGCAGCGGCCTCTTGCTCGCCTGCGTGCAGTGCATACACGAGGTTGCCTTCAGCATGTGCATCCAACTTGCCGATAATGCTCCAGCTGCCCAGCTTGACGATGGGGTACTCGATGGTGATCTGCAGGAGGATCACCGGGGCTGCGGGGGATTCTTCGGGCTTGGCTGGCACCAGGCTGGACAGGATCACCTCGCCATGCCGACCTGCCGGCCGAAGCTTGCGCTCGTAGAGCACCTCACGGGTGGCCACGATCTTGATCTCACTGAGCCCGAAACCCAGCGCCTTTTTGTTGAGCTTTTCAAGCCGTCTGGTAAATGCCTTTTGCTGAGCCGGCTCAATGAGAATACTGCGCTTCATAATAATGGGAAAAGAGTTACCGCTTTATTCTCAAGAATTAATCGCACACGTCAAACGAATCAGCTGCGGCCCAGGCCAATTTGACAGGTGAAACTCTCATAATAAAATCAAGCGAGACATATTAATAACCGTCCGACCATGAAAACCTTCACGATTGTTTCCAGCAACTATACCGGCCAGCTTTTTGCGTGGCCGGGCAGCATCCAGGAAAACAAGCGCTTCCTCGGCAACCGCGATGCCCTCGGAGAAATCAAGGCCAATGACGAAGCCGCTGCAGTCGAGGCATGGCGGGCCACCCCACACCCGCTTGATCCACGCATCGGCATGCTCGCCAGCGGGCTCTATTACGCCTTTGTCCATGGGCCGCACAAGCCCGAGACCATCGGCACTCTGGCCGAGGTCCATGCGGCGCTGGGGCTGCAGTACGGCCCTGACCAGGCCTGTGAGACCGTCTCCGAGGCATCAACTCCCACGGCTGCTCAGCGCGGAGCCCCTACGGCGCGCAGATGGCTGGTGACCCTGCGTTTTGCTTTTCCCGCCTGGGATGAGGTCGATGGGATTTTGCTGGGTCCATTCGAGGCTGAAACCAAGGCCAGCGCGATCATGCTGGCTCGCCGGCAGGCCCGCGAGGACGGGCACACCTGCACTGGCAAGGGGCGGTACTGGTTCACCGCACAACTGGACTCATAGAAGCCCAGCCGGCGCCACCTGGGAGCCAATTAGGGGCCCCTAATCGGCTTTAAGAAGCACCCCAAAAGCAACCTTTGATGCGCTTTTACCGGGGTTGAGCCTCCGCAATGCATCTTTCTATACTCAAAAGACGCAGAATCTTAGGGCCTAAGATTTCTGTCAGAAAAAAATAGATTTCTGCCAGCTCAGGTGCTCACCATCGCTTGCATGCAGTCGCGCCACAGGCGCTGCAGCCGCTGCCTTTGTTCCCCGGTGGGATAGGCGCTGGCGAGCGGGTCATGTTGTTCATGTTCTCGCGTGCCGTGCACCAGCCAGGGGCTGGCCTCATCCTGGGCTGTCAGGGCGTCCTGAATGTAGGACTCGAAGCTGCGGGCCCACAATTCACTCCGCGTGGTCCAGTAGCGTTTGCGCGCACCTTTGAGTTCCTCAATGCGCTTTGCAGCTTCGTAGAACCCATTCTCTTCACGGTTTATGCACTCCGCGATGAGCGCATCAAGCCCTTGGAGCAGGGCAGGGCGCGCACAGCCCGCGCGCACGTCATCCAGGACGCCCGTAACCATCGTTTCGGGGCTGACCCAGGGCAGATCAGCGGCAAAGGTGGCCTGGGCCAAGTAGTGATCCAGAGCATGCGACCATTCATGCGCCAGAGAGCCTGCGCCGCTGTCGCGGGTCAGGTTGATGACGCGCAGGCCGGGCTCATAGTGCGCCGCGAAAGCGCCGTGGCCACGTGCGCCAATGGCCAGGGCGAGGCGGTCATCTCCACGCCCTAGGCCCAGCCACCTGGGCTTGAACCCGATGACCCTTGCCAGGTCATGCAGTGCGCAAAAAGCTTCGTTCACCCATCGTTGCCGCTCCTTGGTAGACAGCGATTCGCCGAACTGGATGCCGCGCAGGCTGAAAGTGGCCATCAGCTCGTCGGTGGACACATCTCGCCCGGCGAGGTAGTCCACCCCTTTGCGCTCCATGTTTTGCTCGCCAGCGCGGCGCGTGACGGCCCTGCGCCGCTCCGTCTGGATCGACTGCTCTTTCAGCCGCTTGTCGATCTCCTCCTCGGCGGCCGCCAGTGCATCGGCCCGTGTGAGGGTGCCGTGCTCCATCAGGTAGCTCGCCTTGGGCGTGGTCGTGATGACGCGCCATGCCACTTCATCGGGCCTTGCTGGCTTGATGGAGATGACCCCAACGCTCACTTTGAGGCAGGAGTCATCCTCAGGCCAGCCCAGCTCGGCCATGGAGTCCACCAGCCAGTTGTACTTGGGGGTGGGCACGAAGGGCGGGGAAAGTGTCCTGCCGCCATACCGCCCCGCTGCACACAGCGCCATGCGATCTTTCTGCGTGGATTGCTGGGTCACGCCGGCCAGCGAATAGGCCTTGCTGCGCATCGTGTCCAGATCCTCATCCGTCGCCTCATTGAACACTTGTCGCACATAGCCAATTGCGCGCTCATACATCTCGGGCCACTTGCCGGCCTCGATGCCGAAGCACGTGGACGTGATCGGGCCGGTGCCCAGCCCCCAGTACGTAACGGCAAGTGCGGCCAGCGTCTTGGGACTGTAACGCCCAGATGCGGCCAGCTCCAGCCAATCGGGTTCTGGCCAGAGTTGCTCCAAGCGGTTTGGACCCGCCTGATGCGTCTTCCTGGAATGCTCCCTGTGCTTTTTTGCATAGGGTATGAAGTCGCCAGCGTCTTCCAGCGTCCCCGTCACATTGCCCGAGCTACTTTCCAATTCCATCTTTTTGACTCACTTGAGGGCCAGTTGCTCACGTCCGTGAATCGGTCGATGAATAGTCTCGCCCTCGGCAGCGCGCCTGCCATGTGATTGAGCCACACTGCGCAGGCGTTCATCTTCGAGTTGCGGTTTGCGCATGAGATCCTCGCCGTCCTTGCGGACAATCGAGCGTGACTCGATGAAACGCGCAATGGCGCGCTCCACCTCAGTAGGCTGCGCGAATACCTGCACAAGCCGTGCAATCTGCTGAACCCAGCCGATAGCAAATTCGTCTCCCAGGCTCGTAGCCATGCGCTTACCGCCGCGCAGCTTCGACATGCCATCCAGTTGCTCAGCTATCCAGGCGCTGCGTGTCTTCTTGAGCTTGCGGGCCAACACATCGAACGTATAAGCAGCGATCTCTGCCTGCGCCGCGATGCCCACGAAAATGTAAGCACCATCATTGAGCACCTTCGTCTTGGAGCCGACAACCAGATTGCGATGCAGCATTAACTGGCAGCCAAAAGCCTTGCCGACCGTCGCGGCTAGAGCGCCTTCCCAATGGGCCGGTTTGTTGCGCGCCATCGTGCGGCTACCCGTTTGAACCTGCCCTATGTCTGCCATGCTGATATGTTCTGCGGAAACACCATGCGCCGCCATCAGGGCGTTTGCTTGGCGCAGCGCGGCTGCAGCTTCATGCGGGTTGTCGGACGAGGAAAGCGCCAGGCACTTCTTGATCTTGCCAAGGATCTTTGGATCGATGTTTTGCATTTGTTTTGGCCAGTTTTCTTGCATAGTCAGGCGGGATCGCCGTTAATTAAACAATGACTCCCCTCCAGGCTTAGATCTCCTGGCTCTTCAATGGAGCGCCATCGCATTCGGCGTCAGCCGCCAAGCACCAGAACCTTCTCACCGCCTCGTGAAACCACGCGGCAAAGGGTCCACCCCTTGGCGTGCTCGTCCTTCGCCACATGGGTCACTCGGGGCTGCACTGCCAGCTGGATCATCCCCTGGCGGGCGTTGTTGTCACGGTCAGGGATGCCAACCAACGTAGACCCGTCGAGGCCCTCGTTTTTCATTGTCTGCAGCTGGGTGATCAGTTGATCGAGAGTCATAGGGTGCCTGCGCCTGGGTGATGCGGTGTAATCCAGAGGGACAAGTGTGAAGCATGTCCCGCCGCAGTCAAGAATTGACGCCACCTCACATCACTCGTGCGCCAGGAATCCCCAAGCCTGGGCCGTGCGGACGTGGCCTAAATCACCGCCAGTGCTAGTTGTTGGACGCAATGGACGAGGCGTTCGCCTCCAGTGCCCTCGCACCCTCAGGACGCAAGTAATAGCCCCGTCGCCCGTACCCATTCCTTCCACCAAATGCCCGCCCGATCAGGCCACGATCCTGCATCGAGCGAGCCAGTCGCGCCACGGCCAACGCCGCCCCCTGGGGTGCCTTGAACTGGTAGCCTGGATAGGCAACAAAGCCTAGGGACGAGAGTTGGAGGTGGGTCGCCTCACCATTTCGGCCCTTGGTGGCGAGGGCATGCAAGATGAGCAATTCAGACTTTTCCTGCGCCATGTGGAGATCCGCATTGCGAAGTGACTTGTTCATGATGGCTCCTGGAATTTCACTTCAGCCCCGTCACGCTCACGTTGGGCGCGGCGGGAAACGATATCGGAGAGAAGCCGCGTGCAACCCTCATCGGTGATCACGCCGGCAACGAAAGCCCGGTTGAACTCCTTCACAACGGCCAACTTCGGGGGGCGGGTTGTGAGAGGCCCCTCCTGGGAATGGGCTAAATATGGCCCCTTGTATCTTTAAACCAGACCAGCGCGGTAGAGTCTGAACGCCGTTGAGGCGGCCAGACCGGCCCGTGCAGTTTGGTAGGCGCTGGGGTGATAGAGCCCGTGACTGAGTACAGAACGCATGGCCGCCGCGCTGGTCTTCGTGAAGCCCGAACGGTTACGCGCGCCTTGATTGAGCGCGCATGCACAAGCAAGGGATCTGAAGATCATGTCTGTTACCTCAGTGACGGTGGGCATCGACGTGGCCAAGGCGCACGTGGATGTCTGTGTGCTGGGTGCCAAGAGCAGCGCCCAGCGGTTTGACAACGATGCCGAAGGCCACTCGGCGCTGGCGGCTGCCCTGCAGCCCCTGGACGTGGGTCTGGTGGTGATGGAGGCCACCGGCGGCTACGAGGCCGCGTTAGCGTGTGCCCTGCAGGCCACAGGCCTGCCCGTGGCGGTCATCAACCCGCGCCAGGCGCGCGACTTCGCCAAATCCATGGGACGCCTGGCCAAGACCGACGCGGTGGATGCGCGCACGCTGGCCGAGCTGGCAGCGGTGCTGCTGCGCCGCGACGATCTGCAGCGCTTCTTGCGCCCCCTGGCCGATGAGCGCCAGCAGTGGCTCGCGGCCCTGGTCACGCGCAGGCGCCAGTTGCTGACCATGCTCCATTCGGAGCGCCAACGGCTGCAGATCACGCCCAAGAAGCTGCACGCCAGCATCGAGGCCATCGAGGCGGCGATCAAGGCGCAGCTCGATGAGATCGAAGAGCAGATGGTCACGCATGTGCGCGAGCACTTTGGGGAGCTCGACACGCTGCTGCAGTCGGCTGCGGGAGTCGGCCCGGTGGCCAGTGCCACGATGATTGCCGAGCTGCCAGAGCTGGGCCGGCTGAACCGGCGCGAGATCGCTGCATTGGTGGGCGTGGCGCCCATGGCCAATGACTCCGGCGGCAGCAAGGGCAGGCGGCGCGTACAAGGCGGGCGCTTCGAGATCCGCCGCGTGCTGTACATGGCAACGCTCACGGCCACCCGCTACAACCCGGCCATCAAGGCCTTCTACGAGCGTCTGAAGGCCGCTGGCAAGTTGCCCAAGGTCGCCCTGGTCGCTTGCATGCGCAAGTTGCTCACCACGCTCAACGCCATGGTGCGCACTGGAAAACCTTGGGACAAGTCGCTTCATTGCGCTTGACTTCGAAGACGGTTACTCAG